>JAGDMK010000126.1 GCA_017860635.1 Bacteroidota bacterium | reverse complement strand
ACGGCTGATGGGCCGCTCGCTCAGAACGCAGATATCCAGAGGATCCCCATCGCCGTGCCTGCCGCTGGCCGAGAGTGTGCCGACACGCGTGGCGCAATATGTCCGGGGGATGAAGCCGTACAGTGACGGTGGCAGCGAGGAACTCCGCTGTGGCCGGTCCACTCGAAGGTACCCTGTCGCTTTGTCCACCTCATACTTGATTGTGTCAAACGGCGTAATCTCGATAAACGCGTGCACCAGGGAAGGCGGGTTCGGTCCGACTTCCAGCCCGTGCCACGGATGCGGCCGCCAGCGGTAGAAAGGGTGAGGAAACGACATGTGATCGGCTCTCCGTCTAGCTTGTTACGCCGGCATCTTTCTTGTTCTCGAGGGCTTTCAGGTCGATCTTGCCCGCAGCATCCTTGATCGCTGACATCTCGACATTGTTCCCTTCAACGTTCACCATGAACCGCTTGGCCACGAGAACGCTTATCTCGCCGCTCTTGGATTCGTTGTCATACTTCTCGAACGCTTTGTGGCCGCTGAACGTTGTGGTCTTCTCGTATCCGTGTTCCGTTTCCCGGTCAACCTCGCCATACGCCCATGCCATGGTCGCCATTCCCACCAGCCCACTCACCGAACCCATGTCGGTGATCTTGACCTCGATGTTGGCGCCTTCTTCGTTCTCGTACCGGGCATGTGCTTCGGAGACGCTTACTCCCATGACGGAGCTCTTCTCGCCTTCGGCCGTGCTGCGCGTCAAACCGGGGAGGGATTCAGGCAGAAGGGCCTTGAGTTCCCGGAAGTTCACCGGCTCCACCTTCTTCCCCTCTTCTCCCGCCTCGCCCAGACCTTTCAAGGCCTCGCCCATCTTCTCGGCACCTTCTTTCAGCGCTTGACCGGCTTCGGTGGCCTGCTTCGCGGCCTCTTCGATTTTCTTCTGTTCGGCACTCTTTCCACAGCCGCTCAGCACTAGCGCGACTGCAAGCATGAATACACAGATACGCACGGACATGGGATTGCCCTCCGGGATGATATGGTGATGAATCAGGATAGTTACGAAGCACTCAGTTACGCAAATCTACATAATGACCAGATCACAAACAAGGGGAGGCTGACACGGCGCATTCGTGCGCAAAAGGGGGAATGAGGCGAAGTGGGCACAGACATGAGACTGACAGACAGACTGAGGCCCGGGTGGATGAGGAATCAGCAGGCTGCTCGCAGGCAACTGACTGAATGGAACAATCGTCATGATAGTGGGGGGCACGTCGGGTGTTTGATCGGAACGATGTTCAGGAAGCGACGAGAAGGTCGATGCAAGAAGGACGCAAACGGACGTGACAGCATGCGTATCAGGACGGTACCGGACACGCAGCAGAATGAGTGTTATAGCTGCAGACGGACGCTGATCCGATCCGGTGAATCCTTGGTATCGTGCGTGTCTCTGGCAGCAGAGCCAGGTTCTGGCGTGACCGTCGGCACGATGGCGGGAATGGCCTGTTGCAGAAGGTGCATTGCCCTGCCGATCTCATCCATGAGCTGCCGGTGTTCCGGCGAACACAGATGATCGCTGCATCGAGAGAGGCTTGACTGCACCGTCGCTGCGCAGGCGCGTATCTCCTCCCTCCATTTCGCCGTCATGATCCGTTGTGCGGTCCGCTCTTCCGCCACGGCGTCGCGGAGTTCGGAGAGCTCACGGTGTGCGTGTACCAATTCGAATGCGCGTTCATCAGCTTCAGACCGGGCGTCGAACAGCTCTTCGGCAAACCGCGCGGCTTCAGCCTCGGCACTGATCCGCCCAGTGAGGTCCGTCATGATGATCAACGTAGCCGGCTCCCCTCCGGCAACGCAGGATTCGCCCGACAGGACAACCGACAGGACAGATCCGGAACGGTTCAGTATGCCGATCTCCACACTGCTGTGCGGAATGCCGCTCTCGATTTCCCCGAGAATTAGCTTCAGGGCCGGTGCGGATTCCGGAGTGCAGAGGCGGTGCAGATCGAAGCGGAGCAGGTCGTTCAGAGTGTAGCCAAGCGTCTTGAGCGCTGCGTTGTTGACATGGACAATCCGTCCCTTCCGGAGCAGCATGACCATGTCGGAACTCATTGCAAGCAGCCTGCGGTACCGCTCTTCCACTTCAGCGATCTGCCGCTCCATCGCCCGTTTGGCAAGTGCTGTGGCGATGGTGAAGCGGATTTCCTTATCGTCAAACGGCTTGCTGATCAGTCCCGAGGGTTCGCTGAGCTGGGCACGTTTGAGTGTGGCTGGATCACTGAACGATGCGGCGAAGACGACGGGGATGTTCATGCGGGATTTGATGCGCCGTGCCGCCTCCACACCGTCCATCGGCCCCTTGAGGCGGATATCCATGAGCATCAGGTCTGGACGGATGGCTTCTGCAACCCTGATCGCCTCTTCTCCCGAGGCGACAATTGCCTGGACCCGGTATCCCCATGATTCCAGACGGCGCCTCAGATCTTCCGCTGCAATCCGCTCGTCTTCTACGACGACGATGGTTTGCGGGGATGAGGTGAGGTACCGCACGGTATGCTCAATGCCAGGAGACATCGTCCCTCTCGAGGGTCAACTCATGACCGATACAAATCCGCAGTATTTTACGATAATTCGCTTACAATGTCAAGCCCACGCCGCAGTTTCGTTCGATGCTGCTGCGCGCCGAAAGTTACGCTAAAAACTACGACCGCCGATCCGTGGCTGCCGGGCAGGGTTTGTTGCATCTCTTGAATAAGTTCATTATCTACGAAGGTGTGTTGCAGTGTAGTCTGCCAATGAAGGCTGCAGGATTTCCCTCCCCCCTTTTCTCTCGGAGTGATGGCTGAGAACAACATGACCGGCTCGGAAAACAAGGCATTGCCGGCGTCCGTCCGCCTGGTACTGATTCTTCTGCTCACAAAGGCGATTTTTGCCGTTGTCGAGTATACGGTCCCTTACCTTGCACCGCCAATGCCGCTCCCGTTCAACCCCGGGCTCCTCACATTCGCCATACCGTCTGTCATTATTCCCCTGCTGCTCTATCTTGAGTTCCGGCGTATGCCGGCGACCGGATACTGGGGAACCGTTGTGTACGTGCCATTCAGCCTGCTCATCAACGCCATTCTCATCGCTACCCCATACTTCCTCACGCGTCCGCTGGGCATTCCGGACCCCGATCCTTTCGCGACCGCCCGTACGCTCGTCACAGCAGGCCGCATCATCGCCCCATGCCTCTCTCTTCTTCTTCTCATTCTGGTCCTCAGACGCCCGGTGCGGCAATGGGTGACACAGCAGGAAGAGACGATCCTGGCGCAACGTTTTCCGTCCCGGAGGAGTCCGTCGCTGGCAGAACGGGGCGCATGGACTCTGCCCATAGTGATGGGACTCCTCACACCGACGGCTGTCTGGCTGGCAGTCAACATCTCCGTTGGCGGCACCGCTGCGGGAGATTCGATGTTCGACGTGCTTCTCGAACATCTCAAAGGGAGAGCATTGCTGCAGGACGTGTACAGCCTCCTCCCGTTCGCGGTCCTCGCCGTCATCACGCACCGGAATGCCGGGACAATCCCTACAGTGACCCTCTGGTCCGTGACGATCGGGGGAACGCTCGGCATACTCGCTCTTCTTATCCCTGCATACTGGATCGCATGGGAAACAATCTACAACACCATCCCTGGTGATGAAAAGACCATGGGCGCAATGGTGTTCTTCTTCGCGCCGCTCTATTGCCTCGCTACGATGTTCGCAGGCATGCTCCTGGGATGGATCTTCGCACGCATACTCCGGCGGGGCGTGGATGATCTTGTAGATGAGCTGTAGTCTTCTCTCCTATCACACACACACTGGATCGTGCTATGCACCGGCCCTGCCCCCACCGAGGCACCGTAGTCATTCTCTGCACCATCATCGCACTCTGGACAGTCGCCCAGGCGCAGCCAAAACAGCGGCTCACATTTGACCAGATCTTCAAGAGCGCCGAACCTCGATTAACTCGCTCGCTCCCCACGATCACGCGATGGGTGGACAGCGAGCACTATCTCGAGTCCAGGAGAGATACGGCGACCGGCCGGACGAGACAGATCCTTGTCACCGCGGCAACAGGGAACGACACGCCGTATGTTGACCTGCTGAAGTTTTCGGACATCCTGGAGAAGGACATCGATCCGGCATCACCGGTCGCCACCTCCGACGACAACGCACGTGTTCTGTACCGTGCACACGATGACCTGTTCCTGCTCGAAACTTCCGAACGGAGCGTGCGGCGTCTTACCACAGCCGCTGGAGAAGAGCAGAACCCCGTCTTCTCCCCCGACGGCAGGCATGTTGCCTTCACACGCGCTAACGATCTCTACAGCGTTGAATGTGCGACAGGCAGGGAGACGCGGTACACTGCTGACGGATCCAGCACTGTCTACAATGGTCGGGCCTCATGGGTCTACTACGAAGAAATCCTCCGCCGTGCCAGCCGTTACAGGGCGTTCTTGTGGTCACCGGACAGCAGGCATCTTGCGTTCTACCGTTTCGATGACACCCCGGTCCCTGAGTTCCCGCTCTACTCTGCAGACGGTGTGCACGGCACACTCGAACGGGCCCGGTATCCTAAACCGGGCGACCCTAACCCGGAAGTCCGCATCGGAATCGTACCGCGCACCGGAGGCGCAGTCGTGTGGGCGGCGTTCAACGAAAAAGCCGATCAGTACTTCGGTCCCCCGTTCTGGACTCCCGATGGCACACAGCTCTTCGTCCAGTGGATGAACCGCGGACAGGACACCCTGATTATCTATGGTGTCAATCCGGCCTCCGGCACGAAGACGCAGCTCGTCCTGGAGCATCAACCGAGCTGGGTCGACTGGTTCGAGTCAATCGAGTTCCTCTCTGATCGCTCCGGCTTCATCCTGAAGAGCGACCTGAACGGATGGTCACACCTGTATCTCCATGACATGGATGGAAGACTGAAGCGCCAACTTACCACGGGCGCCTGGCCTGTAACGGGGATTCAAGCGGCGGACCCCTCCGCGGGTCTTGTGTATTTCACGGCCCGCAAAGAATCTCCGACACGCACCGACCTGTATTCTGTGCGGCTTGACGGAAAGGGATTGAAACGCCTGACATTCGGAGAATACACGCACACGGTGAATGTTTCCCCGGCAGGACGCTACTTCATCACGACCTACTCAACCGTGCATGAGCCTCCCCGCATGGCCCTGCTGACCGGCAAGGGCACGGTCGTGCGCGAGCTTGCCGACAGCAAAACGGAGAACTTCTCCCGGTACGAACTGGCACTTCCGGAGATGATCACGATCCCGACATCGGACGGGCTGGCATTGCCTGCAGTGTTGACACGCCCTCTGGATTTCGATCCTGCAAAGAAGTACCCGGTTCTCATCTCTGTCTACGGCGGTCCTCAAGCTGCCACGGTTTTTGATGGATGGAAGCCGCTGAGCGCGCAATGGCTGGCGCAGCTGGACCTCATTCAACTCACGGTAGACAACCGGGGATCCGGTCATTTCGGCAAGACTGTAGCCGCGCTGATGCACCGGAACCTCGGCAAGTGGGAGATGCGGGATCTGATCGAGGTCGCCACATGGCTACGTAGGCAGTCCTTTGTCGACAGCACGCGGATGGGAATCACGGGAGGAAGCTATGGAGGGTACGTCACCGCTCTCGCCCTCACTGCGGGGGCCGGATACTTCACGCACGGCATCGCGGAGTATTCGGTGACCGACTGGCGGCTCTATGACACGCACTACGCCGAGCGTTACATGGACATGCCGTCCGAAAACCCCGACGGTTACCGCGAGGGTTCAGTTATGACGCACGCCCACAAATACCGCGGAATGCTCAGACTTGTCCACGGTACCATGGATGACAATGTACACATGCAGAACACCCTCCAGCTCGCCGACACGCTGCAGGATCTGAACCGCACATTCGAGCTCATGCTGTATCCTGGTGGCCGACATGGATGGGGCGGCCCCAAGGCCGTCCACCTGCGGACAGAAACATACCGGTTCTACTACCGCTATCTCCTGCAGAAGCCATTTCCTGAAGAACTGTTCAAGACTCTGGACGCATCATCGTTGAGGAGACGCCCCTCGTAATCTTTGTTTCCCTTCGCTACCGTTTCCGTAGCGGCACTGTTTCCGTGTCGGCACCGCTTCCGCGTCGCTACCGCGTCCGTATCAGCACCGTTCTCGCGTCGCTACCGCGTCCGTAGCGGCATCGTTCCCGCGTCGCTACCGCTTCCGTCCCTGCTTCTGCTTCCCGCCTGCTTTCGCTGCTGTGGAGAGCCTGGAGGAAGCACTCTTTTGTTGTGATGCCCGCGATGCGGGCCTGTTGGCTGTCTTTCTCTTCGGTCCGGGTTTTGCCTGCTTCGCGGTATTCTTCTTCTGAGCGGGTTTTTCCTGCAGGGATGGTTTCGCGCCGCGGGCTGATTTCTGCCGCACACCGGATTTCGGCGCAGCCCAGTTCTCCGGTCTCAAGGCACGGACAGTCGCTCCCGCCTTCCACATTTCCGAATTCCTCCACCCGTCCAGCTCCGCCTCGAGCCGCTCCCGGTAGTCAGGAGCACCGCACGTCTCGAGCACGCGCCGTGTCTCTTCGCCCGAGCGGACACTCTGATAGAGCGCGCTCATCACGGGCCGGACTGCATCTTCAAATCGCTTCGACCAATCGAGCGCACCGCGCTGCGCGGTGGTACTGCACGATGCGATCATCCAGTCGACGCCGTTTTTCCCCATGAGCGGATAGAGACTCTGGGTTGCCTCTTCCACGGTCTCGTTGAAGGCCTCGCTGGGCGTGTGCCCCATGGCTCGCAGAGTTTCGTACTGTGCTTTCATCAGTCCGGCGATGGCACCAAGCAGGACGCCCCGTTCACCGGTCAGATCGCTGAATACTTCATTCTCGAAGGTCGTCGGAAACAGATACCCTGACCCGATGGCCATGCCGAGGGCGATCACGCGTTCACGCGCATGGCCGGTGGCATCCTGGTGGACGGCGAAGCTCGAGTTGATGCCGCTTCCTGCAAGGAAGTTCGCGCGCACCGTTCGCCCGGCACCCTTCGGGGCGACAAGCACGACATCGACTCCCGGAGGCGGAACCACCTGGGTCTGCTCGCGATAGACCACCGAGAATCCGTGCGAGAAGCACAACGCCTGCCCCTGCCGGAGATGGGCCGACACCACAGGCCACTGCTCCTTCTGACCTGCGTCAGACAGGAGGTACTCGATCATCGTCGAACGATCCACAACATCTGCGATATTGTCGAAGAGGTTCTTCCCTTCAACCCATCCATCCTGGATGGCGTCCTGCCAGCCGCGCCCGCCTTTTCGCTGTCCTATGATGACCTTGATGCCGTTGTCCTTCAGGTTCATACCCTGTCCCTGCCCCTGGGGGCCGTATCCGAGTATCCCCACTACCTCACCTTTCAGAATACTACGCGCGCGGGTGAGGGACATTTCCTCACGCGTAACGACTTCTTCCATTACTCCGCCAAAATCCATAGTTGCCATGTGTGACGATCCTCCTGGGATATTGATATTCGATGAACCGGCTCACGCCGGGCGAACCGGTTGCCCACCGGACCCCGGATGTTATTCATTCCGGCTTACAGGGTCGGTAACAGTGAACTCTCCTATGTCCCGTGTCTGCACCTCCCAATCAGTAGACATCTACAGCCTTTCCATGGTTCGGAGAACCTACGCATCATTCCTCACGCAGGTACTTTACGACGGAGTTGCCAACGGCCCTCGTCCCAGCCGACCCGCCCAGATCGGGCGTGAGGATCCCTGCGGCAATGGTCCTGTTGACGGAACGTTTCAGCAAAGCGGCCTCGGCATCCAGACCCAGCGAGTACCTCAGCAACAGAGCCGCGCTCAACAGTGTGCCTACCGGATTGGCGATACCGCGTCCGGCTATGTCGGGCGCTGAACCATGAATCGGTTCATACAGCCCCGGCCCGGTGTCACCGAGCGATGCGGATGGAAGAAGTCCTAGTGAACCTGCCAGCACCGACGCTTCATCCGTCAATATGTCGCCGAACATGTTCTCGGTAACCACGACATCAAATGACGCCGGCGAGGAGACGATGCGCATAGCCGTTGTATCGACGAGCATGTGGTCGAGGACGACGTCGGGAAATTCCTTAGCAATCTCAGAGGCGGTCTTTCTCCAGAGACGGGAACTCTCCAGCACGTTCGCTTTGTCCACGGAGGTTACCTTTTTCCTGCGCGTCCGGGCAAGCGTGAAGGCCAGCCGCACGACACGGGCGATTTCCGTGGAGGAGTACGAAAGCGTGTCAGTGGCATACGCGATGCCCTGCTCTTCTCGCGTACCGCGGGGAGTCCCGAAATACAAACCCCCGGTCAGTTCCCTCACAACCAGAAGATCGACGTCCTTCAGGAGATGCTCTTTCAGCGGTGAGGCGGAGGTCAGCGATGGATGCGGACGCACCGGCCGGAGGTTTGCAAATACGCCGAGGTGTTTGCGAAGCTTCAGAAGCCCTGCCTCGGGACGTATGTCCGGTTTCACTGAGTCCCATCGGGGCCCGCCTACAGCACCCAGCAGCACAGCAGACGATTGTGTGCATGCCGCAAGCGTCTCCGCGGTCACCGGAACACCATGCAGGTCGATGGATGCTCCACCGAAGGGATGCTCCGCGAACGTGAACCGATGGCCGAATCTGTCTGCAATGGCATGGAGAACAGCGACTGCCTCACGGGTCACTTCAGGACCGATGCCGTCACCGGGCAGGACCACGATTGTCGCATTCATGCGCCAGCCG
>JAGDMK010000338.1 GCA_017860635.1 Bacteroidota bacterium | reverse complement strand
GGGCCACACTGCGGGCCCGGATGTGTCACGCGAGGGCGTCCAGCGCGATCTGCTTCCCATCGTGGAAGGCTCGAACGTGATGACCAAGTACGGGATGGTCAAAACCGATCACATCCTCTTCATTGCATCGGGGGCATTCCATGTGGCCAAACCTTCGGACCTGATCCCCGAACTGCAGGGACGCTTCCCCATCCGCGTCGAGCTCAATAGTCTCACCGAAGACGACTTCGTCAAGATCCTGACGCTCCCGCAAAATGCCCTTATCAAACAGTATGCGGCTCTGCTCGAGACCGAAGGCATAACGCTGGATTTCCGGGAGGACGGCATCCGCGAGATCGCGCGGATAGCAAGCGAAGTAAACGAACAGGTGGAAAACATCGGGGCGCGCCGGCTCCACACGATTCTCACGACGCTCCTCGAGGATGCACTGTATCTGGCACCGGATGAAATCCCGGATGTTCACATCATCATCGACCAGAACCGGGTCCAGTCACGCCTCTCTTCGATCGTCCGCAACAGGGACCTCTCCAAATTTATCCTTTAGACGACAAAGGGCGGGCACCAGACCCCCGGTGCCCGCCCTGCCTTCAGCAACATCCCCTGACGTCAGATTTTCACGCGCATGCCAAGAGCCAGTGAGCCGTGGGCAAAGGATTCTTCGCTCAGCATGTAGTTGACATGCTCTGATGCGAGGTCGAACTCGAACGACCCGGAATGCAGCCCGAACCCGAACGCAAAGCTGAATCCATCAGCGCCGAAGAACGAAAGTCCCGTGCGTAACGGCAGGAAGTTCCACGGACGGAACTCCAGTCCCATCGACAGCCTCCCGAGGGCGGCCACGCCGGCACTCTCTACCAGACCCTGATTGTAGTCGCACGCAAGGGTCCATTCCCTCCAGAAGAACTCCTTCAGGCCCGGGATCTTATGCAGCTCCACTGCAACGCCGAGGCGGAGCGTGGTGGGCAGTGAAGTGGTAAATGCCCCGCCGGAACGGGTCTCTCCCATGACCGCATTCTCGACCGAATCCCGCTGCGCTTCGTTCAACGGATCATCCAAATGGATGGTCCCGGTCCTCACGATCTCATCCACGTTGCCGGTCCATCTGACCGAACCGATATCTGTGATGCTCAAGCCGACGCGCAAGTACTCGTTTACGTCAGATGCGACACCCAGGTCCAGTCCGAAACCGGTCCCTGCTGGTGCGGGGAACATCTGGAACGCGACATCACTCGAACCTCGCAACGGCTCGCTTCCCGAGAGGCGCCCGTGCACGTCGATCGATCCGTCGAGAACGCCGTCGGTGCCCGTCAGAAGCCGCGTGTTGAACCGGTCAATCTCAAAGTGGCCGAAACCATGCACCAGTTTCACCGCAGCACCGGCTGTCAGTGACCGGACGAATTCCGGCACAGGCATGGCCATAGCGTACGTGAGCGCGTATTCCCGCAGCCAGGTCGCGTAGGCACCCGCCTCACCAAAGTCATAGAGTGAGCCGGGAGTGTTGCCGTACAGGATGAAGGACGCGAAGTCGCGGGGAACGATTCCGCTCGCTGAAACGTAATCGGTCATCGTGAACGATACCCTGCCGAAGTCGGCCAACCGTACCGACACTCCGACCGGGCGCAGCTCAAGATGGGCTGATGCGCGTCCGATCTCATCCGGGAACGAGCCAAGGATCTTCCGCTTGTCGGAATCCGTCAGATACCGCGGCTCCCGTCCGTCTTCGGACTCCACTCCCGTGAAGTACTCGTTGTACAGACCGTAGGTCATAAAATCACTGCCGACGTGGATGCCCAGGGGCATCAGGCCGAAGGTGATCAGGCTCTCATCGGGAGAAGCCAGATTTGCAGGGTTGATACCCACTGCATCGAGGCCTCGTGAGGTGGCGACGAACGTCCGTGCCATCCCCATGCCCTGAATATTTGTGCGTTCACCGCCTCCGAGCGCCGGGGACACGATTCCCAACATCAGGAGGAGGATTCCAGTGACTGTGGTCCGCCTCGTCGTTCTCATGGATTCGCTCCGAGTTCTCATGGATTCACCCTGTAGGAAAATTCCGTCCACATCTTCACTCTCACCCGATCGGTGGTCCTGAAATTCACGGTTGTGCTGCCTGAACTGGCCAGCGCCAGGTCCACCTTCACCAGCTCCGCCAGATTGAACTGCCGCAGATCAGTCCCCAGAAGATCCAGTGTCCGTACAGACCGCGACGCCGACTGTACATCCCCATTCACCACGGAACCGCCGGCAATAGCGATGGAGTCCCCCTCCGTTTGCGGGACGGCCAGCAGCATGCGGCGAGTCCCATCCAGCAAACCGACCTTTACTTTCACGTCGAGGGGTAGTCCGTTTTCTATTTCGACATGCAGCTTGCCGTAATTGAAATCGTTGATGGTTTCTTCATCCAGACGATCATCGGCATTTCCGTCGCCGGTGGTGTCTCCCATCACGAGTGTATCGGCGAAGTGGCCATTGGTGATGCGCAGACTCATCGGGATAGAGAGGTTCACGTCTCCGGCAAACGCGCAGTTGCGGCCGATCCGTGAGGGCGCGGTCGTGTCATAGTCCGGATTGAGCACGACAGAGCCGACGACCCGGAGGGAATCGGGGAGAGTTCCCGAGATGCTGGTCAGGAACCGCCCCACGTCGCCGGGCGCAAAGGTGATTGCATCCAGGCCCTGCGTGCCCTTCGTCACCGGCACATTCAGTGTGACGGTGTTGCCGGAAGCATTCCGTGCTTCAAACCGCAAGCGCAATTCCATCGGCATGACGATGCTGCTGTGCGGGGTGAAGACCATATCTGCACCCGGGATATCCAGGTTGCCGCGGAATTTCTTGCTGACCTCTCCGAGGTTGAGTCCGATGCGTTCGTCGATTGCGATCACCGTCGGTGCCAGAGCCGCCACGGCGCTGTCAGCGTAGATGCTCGACGTGGTCACGCGTGCGGAGACATAATCGGTAGACGAGACGGAAACTGCCTGACCATTGCCCCCTGCCATATCTGCTTCGCATTCGGCATGGAGTGTATGGAGATATGAGCCGTTCAGGGAGTGTAATTGAAACCGGGCCAGATCGATGGCCAGATGAACCGAGTCCTGCGGTGGGAGGACAACGATCTGCTCATAGGGCTGTCCCGACGGCCGAAGCAGCTCGGGGAGACGCAGGCGCAGGGTGCCGGGCAGATTGAACCGGCTTCGAAGATAAAGGTTGAGCGTCCCGCGGTTGATCCACACATCCCTTACCAGCGTCTCCGTGCTCAGGGG
>JAGDMK010000016.1 GCA_017860635.1 Bacteroidota bacterium | reverse complement strand
GCGTTCTTGCCCGGAAGAATGTCAGAACCAAATCTCTCTGCATACAGCCGGGTGAATTCAGCTCCATAGAGGACAATTTGTGAAGAATAGTACGCCCACAGCATGATGACAACAATCGATTTCGCCTCACCGAAAGCTGAGCCCACGAAACCGTTGCCCAGATACAGCCCGATGACAAGTTTTCCGATTGAAAACAAGAATGAGGTCACTGCAGCTCCTATCCACGCATCCTCCCATTTCACAGTTGCGGCCGGCACAAACTTGAACATGAGTGTGAACATGACAGTGATACCCACAAATGACACTATGAAATCGAGGATGCTCACCATTCCTGCCAGGATGGCAAAGTGATTGCTCAGAGAGGCACTCATCGCTGCCGACAATGCGCTCAGAATGAGCGAAACCACCAGAAGGAACCCTATTCCTGTTATCATGGCGAACGAAAGGAGCCGGCCCTGGAGGAATGCGCGGATCGTGCCTGTCGCTTTTCGCTGGACGCGCCAGATGAGGTTAAGCGAATCCCGCAGTTGCACGAACACCGCACTTGCGGCGAGTACAATCGTGACAATACTGAAGATCGTTACAAGAATACTTGAGTCAGCTGTGTACGTATTGGTGATCAGGCTCTGAACGAAGCTCGCTCCTTCAAGTCCAATCAGTCCCTGAATTTGAGACACGAGATGGCCGCTCGCCGCCTCCTGACCGAACAGCACACTTGTGAACACGATTACCAGAATGAGCAGAGGCGCCAGGGCGAATGCAGAAAAGAACGCAAGCGCCGCACCTTGCGTCGCAAGATTGTCTGCATCCCAGGCAATCGCAGAGTCCCTCAGCAAGAACCAGATGCTTTTTCCGCGAACAGCTCTCATAACGACACCGGCATCTTTTGATTCTTTTCCATGATTCCGTCCGGCGCCTGGCGAGGAAAGGCCCGTTTGATGTGTTGAATTCCGGATTCATTCGGTAACAACACAGGCATCAGAATCGTAATCCAATCGCCAATTGTGCTGTCGTTGTCTTTGAGAGAAATCCCTTCAGCTGGATATAGGGATACACGGACTCACGCATCCCGAGGGCGGCCCCGGTAAGCAGATTAAGTCCGACATTGGTGTCGGAAAAACTGTTCACTTTCACATACTGCACACCCAAACCACCTCCCAGCCATACGTGCGCATCATTCCGGATCGGAAAATCATAATGCCCGTCACCACTGAGAAACAGACTTGTTCCCTCGCTGACAAAGACATATTCGATCATCGGATTGAGATACAAATTCGGTGCGATGCCTCCGATGATCCCGGCACCGAGTGAAACGTTCGACCCGTTGGTGAAGAAACCCACGCGCACATCACCGCGCACCTGCGCATAGGACTGAGATGTATGTGCAGCTGCGATAAGAACGATTGCTGCACATGTCGTCAGGAACAACTTGGATCCACTCATACACACCTCCTCTACTTGTGGACAAACATGACACGTTAGTGGGCCCCCGCCTGCTGCTTCCGGTTCTGGAGAATCTCCACCCTCTGGCGGAATGTGTTGAAGGCTGCCAGGGTCAGATGCGAACCAGTGCGCCGCGGGAGGTGGGAACCCGGAACCGAATCAGAATGGGAGCCTGATTCCTGCGTTCGCAATGAACGAGCGGCTCTTGCCGATATCAACAGTGCTCAGTGAGCTCACATCACTCACCGACCATTCGTACTGGAGGTCCAGGAAAAACATGGAGATATCCAAACCTGCACCGGCAAATACACCCCATGTGGGGCTGGTGAAGTCATCCTTCGACATGCCCGGGGCGCTCACGCTTGTAACGATGAAGGCTGACCCTCCTCCGAAGACGCGGAGCGCAACCTGGTCATTCTGGTCGCCGAGCAGATGGTAGCCAAGAGCTACCGGAATCCGCACGCCGTTGAAATCGTTCTCGAACTCCAGATTCGTGCTTGTCACCGAGAACGCCGTGCTCTTCGTGGCATAGAATATCCCGCCTTCACCGTAGAACTTCTGCCCGAACAAGACGGATCCTCCGAGTTGCCAGCCGAGCTGACTTGTGACTTTGCCGTTTACGGGATTTTTGGACACGTCGCTGAAGGTGATACCAATCCCTGGCTTCAGTTCGGCCTGGGCGCACGCCTGTCCGGTAACCAGCAAGGCGAGCAAGAGGACAGCAACAATCTGTTGAAGTGTTTTCATTTCGAAAAATCTCCTAATTGTGAGAGCTCACATCGACGGCTCGTTAAAGCTTCGCGATTACCTTGCGAAGTTCTTCCTTGGTCTTACCGAGTTTCTTCTGAAGCCTTCCCATCAGTTCTTCTTCCTTCCCCTCTGCGAAGAGCACATCATCGTCCGTCAGGTTGGCATATCGTTGTTTGAGTTTTCCACTAATTTCCTTCCAGTTGCCTTCTATGCTGACCGTGTTCATTTGATCCTCCCATACGTTTATGAAATGAGACCATAGAGCAGACTATGCGACCCTTCTGCTGTTAATGACATTGACCAGGACAGCAATGACTGCGAGTACCAGAAGGACGTGGATCAAACCGCCCAGAGTATAGGAAGTAACGAACCCTAAGAGCCACAGGACGGCGAGGACTACCGCGATTGTAAGCAGCATCTGAATACCCTTACCAGTTTCGTTGACCGATTGACACCAGAGAATCTCTGCTGATCTGTATCTAAAGTATACCGAGCAAAGCCTCGGAATGAATCGACTGAAAGGATGAAAGAGTAGTTAATCCCGAAAGGGGGCCGTGTTATCCCGCGCAGGGCAGTGAGAGCAGAGACGCAGAAGGGGTAGTGATTTCGTCAAGCGAGGAAATAGCGCCCCGAGGCAAGAATCATGCTAGTCTCTGGGCGCGTAGATGATGCAGAGGGCACCAAATGGCTGAAGGCTTACCTCCACCCGAGATCGATTATCCGCGGTTCTCTCCACGGAGAGTTGTCGTTCACTTCCATCGGCAGGTTCCAGCCCTACTGCCCTGCCGCCAGCGCAGAAGGTGACCCACCCATCATATGGGGACGACGAGACGTTGACGAGAAAGTACGCCGGACCCTCGGGTCTTACGATGGTGGTGCAGAGAAGGCTCGGGGCCGCAGGATCGGAGACACACTCAGGAATGCACCGTGACCGTACAAGCTCTTGAAGGGAAGGCGATCCGACAGTCAATTCCCTGAGAGCACCTGCATCGCGCATGGCCTTCACCAGTTCCCTGATGTGCGCATCTTTGCCGGGCCCCTCCGCGGCATAGCGCGGGAGTAGCGCCGAAGCCAGAACAGTTCCTTTCTTCTCGACAAATGCCGCAAGGAGCTCCATCGTCCGAACGTGCAGCGTGTCCGTAGGAGGAAGGAGCAGAATGTCATATTGCCGCCATCCCACCACAAGTGTGTCCCCCTCTACACGCGCCTCCGCAAGACTCCCTTCGTCCACGACATCGAAGTCGATCTGAGACTGAAGCAGAGCGCGGCAGAGGCTCGCAAAGCCTTCGTCAATCTGGCGGACGATGGCATCAGGATGTGGCTCGTACATCGAGCGGTCCGACGGTTTGAAATGGGCCCAGAGCGAGGTGATCGGATAGAGCACGGCGACGCGGTTCGAAATGCTCCCGCTCGTGAAAAGCTGATGCAACCTTGTGGCGTACTCCGTATACCGCCGGTAGTGTGCCGGGTCGAGATCAGTCGGCTTCCTCTCCGTCTCCGGTGCGAAAGAGAGAGGGTAATAGCTCAGGATGTCCGTCACGCCGAATGAGAAGAGTATCCCAGCAGTGCAGAGCATCTGCTCCATCGAGGCCGGGTGTTTGTCCATATGGCCGAAGAAATCGCTGATCTCGCACATCAGACGTCTTTTCCCCTGCACTCGGGCCGCGGAACCCGCAATCTTCGGAACAAGGAAATACTCCTTTGCCATAATCTTCTCCGGATCGGAGAGGATCATGTCAATTCCCGGGATGTCGAACCTCCCATAGCAGGGAAACGGGCTGCCGTTGAAGCAGGTCTGCCAGACCATGGTCTCCTCCCCGAGGAGGTGCCCGCTCGATGCGACGTTGTGGGATTTGCACCAGGTTTCGATCTGTCCGAAGTACGTCTCAGCACAGAGATCGGCGATCATCTCGTAGAAGTCGCAGCGGACTTTTCGGTCCATCTCATCTACATCGACGAAAAGATGCTCCCTGTTCGACAGCAAATCATATCCTGTCCGGGCGCGAAAGATTTCCGGGAGGCTGCTGTGCCAGGGGAGCGTTAGCGGATACGTTCTCTCTTTCGGGATATACGCGGAGATGAGCGACGGTTCATCGGTGAAAAAGGCCTCGATGTACTTTCCGATCGGCTCAAGGACACGGGCATACTGGTCGTGGGTGACCGCAATGAAAGTCCTGACCGCCTCCGGGTCGAGGATGTTGATGTAGGGCCGCTTCCGATAGAAATTCTCTGTTGCGTGCGTGGCTTCGTAGAGGGTGACGACTTCGTAGTGGACATGCCCGGCGGCATCTTGCGCACGGATGAGTCCTTGTGCTTCCCCCTCGGGGTAGTGCTCCAGCACCCGACCGCCCGCCGCACCGCTCGGATATCCCTCCTCATCGTAGATCCAGATCCGGAGTCCGGCATCATGGGCAATCTTGATGCCCTGCTTGAAGTAGTCCCACGCCTTTACATCCCGGAGGTAGTTTTTGAGGTTGACGTTTGTGACCAGGCCGCCGAGCCCCGCCTCCTGAAGGCCGCGGATCTTCTCCCGGATCGACTTCTCAGTAGTACCGGCCCAGGATTCAAACGCGTGGACCATTTGAAGCGGACGGTGGGAATTGAGATCGTTCGCGTTGTCGCCGTTCATGAGGCCCTTCTCTTCTGCTTGCTCATCCTCTTCATCAACCAATTCATCAATCTTTGCGGAGCAGATACACGAGGCTCCTGCTTTTTCCGGACGGTTCCAGCTTGCACCATGGAGTCTCGCTCGCCTTTTGTGCACGACCGGCCTTCTGTTTCCTTCTCCAAGGCAGGCTTGATTTTGTGTACGGGGGAGACGAAGAGGAATATACACCAAGGTGTGCTGCGACGCAACAGGTCACAAGACTGAACAGGGAACATCGAAACAGCAAAGCGTAGACAACGACCGGCTGGTGATGTTACCACACCAATAAGAGCTTCTTGGTCTGCACGAAATCCCCCGCCTGCAGCCTGTACAGATATACTCCACTGGCCAACCTGCTCGCGTCGAACTGCGTCTCATGGAATCCGGCCTCTTGCCATCCCTCCTGAAGGACTGCTACCGGCTGTCCAAGCGTGTTGAAGACGGTTACCTGCACATGTGATCTCTCCGGTAGGGCGTAGCGGATGGCCGTGCTCGGGTTGAAGGGGTTAGGAAAATTCTGGCTCAATTCGAATACTGACGGTAGCGGGCCGTCACAGGTCTCGATGCCGGTAACCGATGTCCGGAAGTTGTTCGCTGCCGACCAGAGGCCAGATCCAAGCTGGTTCATGCCTTTTGCGCGCCAGTGATGGATTGTGTTCAGCGCCAGCCCTTTCACAGCCAGAGAGGTGTCGGGAAGAAACATCGTGTCCTTTACCATCATGGTGAAATTGGAGTACAGTGCAATCTGCACACGGTATGACGTTGCGCCTGGTGCTTTTTTCCACACGAATGTAAGCGAGTTCGGAATGCCCGGTGTGGCGGCCGGCGGATAGACGAGGACTACCGGTCCCGGGGTTCCCGTGGTGTAGGAGTAGGGCTCCGCGTAGTTCCCGAATCCAGCCAGGTTTCCCGCCCGCACCCTCCAGTAGTAGGTGGTCATGCCTGCGGGATTTGCCACAACACGCGCCGTGTCAATCATGGTGGAGTCGTTCACCAGAAGCCCGCTCCCGAATCCCGGATCGGCCCCCACCTGAAGATGATAACGGACGGCCGAGGCGGCGGGATGCCAGGAAATCCTCAAGCTCTCAGGCATTGCTGTCGCGCTGTCCTGCGGAGAAGCGAGGAGCGGGGTGGGTGGTGGGAGAGCACGTATCATCAGGACCTCGCTCGTATCTGATTCGTTGAAGTTCCGGTCGAGAGCGGTCACGGTGAAGTACATCGGTCCTGCGAGTGGGGCGAACTTCGACACAAGACAATACCGGCATCCTTCTACTGCCAGCAGGTGTTGAACGTCATTCAACTCTGATGCCGCAGGTCGGTGATCGAAGCGGTAGACGGCATACCATGACGCGGAATCTCCGTCTGAAGCTGTGAGCGGGAGATCCCACTGGAGAACGGGTGTCGTTGTGCCGGCGAGTGGAGCATAGCGAAGGCCACTTGGAGGGTGGGGAGCGATCGAGTCTTTCCACGGGATCCTCGGGAGAAGTGCGGGCCAGCGGTTCAAATCGCTTCTCAGAGTGTCGACAATTCCTCCACGATTGTCCAGGATCTTGCTGGCATTCAGCAGGACATATCCCTGGGTGTTCCCGGTTGAACGATTGAATCGAATCATCCGGGCAATGTCGGTTGCGCCGAAGGACGGCTCTCCAATCCGATGCACAGGGAGGGAGGGCCAGTAGAGCCGCCCGTTCAGCTGCGCACCCCACCACGGCTCAAGCAGGGCGTAATCCTGATTCCCGCCAAAGCCCCTGTACAGCTGGGGCGAGATGCAGTCGATGTATTTCCCCTGAAGCCATGCAACAGCGTCGCAGTAGATGGCGCTGTAGGGATCCCAGCCGGTGACTCCCGGTGGCACACCGTTCTTCCAGATCCCCGCCGGGCTCATTCCGAACTTAATCCAGGGTTTGATGGCATACAGAGTGTCCCGGATCGATCGTATGAGGATATTGACGTTGTCCCGCCGCCAGTCTCCAAGGTCTGTAAAGCCACGGTTCTCCGCGGAGAATGTTGCAGCGTCTTCGGTGGCGATTCCTTCGGGGTAGAAGTAGTCATCCATCACGAATCCGTCGATATCATACCGGAGTGCAACATCCGCGACGATGCGTAGCAGATATTCACGCACTACGGCCTTGCCAGGATCCAGTTTTGTGAGTGCACCGACTGTCATCATCCAGTCCGGATGCACCTTCGTTACGTGGTTGGAGGCTTTGGGGTACGGGCTCCAATCACGAACAGCTTGGTATGGATTGATCCAGGTATGCAATTCCATTCCCAGCTTGTGTGCTTCGGCTACGGCAAACTCAAGAGGGTCGTAGAATGGAAACGGAGGTGATCCCTGTGCACCGGTCAGCCAGTACGACCAGGGTTCAATGGATGATTGGTAGAAGGCGTCGCACTCGATTCGCACCTGGAAGAAGACAGCATTGATGCCGGTATCGCGAAGCCTGTTGAGGATCGCTCTCAGTTCATCCTTCTGCGTCTGCGTGGATTGGTTAGGTGCTGATGGCCAGTCTATGTTGGCCAGGGTCACCAGCCAGGCTCCCCGGAACTCTCGCTTGGGGGCCTGCTGTCCTGCAGCGGGAAGAAGGGCCAGGGACAGAACCGCGAAGAGAACAATAAGGCGACGAAGTGATGTCATGGCAGCGGCTCCTGTGAAGCTTCTTCAAATTCAGATATCAGATATTCGCAATATGATGTCTGAGTTCGCCGAATTACCTCAACACTTCTAGCCGTCTCCATACTACTTTGTCAGCACCATCTTACGCGAGGCAACAAACCCTCCCGAGGTCAGACGGTAGATATACACTCCGCTTGACAGCCTCGATGCGTCAAACGTCACCTCATAACTTCCCGGCAGTTTCCTCTCGTTCACCAGCACCGCCACCTCCCGGCCGAGCAGATCAAAGACTGCCAGTCTCACAGTGTTAGTCCCTGACTCCTGACCTCTGCCTCCTGGAATCTCCAACCTGATCCGTGTTGTCGGATTGAACGGGTTCGGGTAGTTTTGCGCGAGTGCAATGATTGATGGGAAGCCTGCTTTTTCCCGGTCATCCACGCCGGGTGTCCGATCTGCCTCGACCGCGCCTATGTCGGGCCTGGTTCCTGGAGGATCCGGACGTGGCCGCCCAGGGTAATAAGACGTAGATGGGGCCCGGTACCAGAGGCCGTTGAATTGTACGGAATCGATGCCGGCTTCAAAACAGTGACTCATCACGCCAATCCTGAATCCTGCGTCCAGGAATTGAGGATCCTCACTGAAGTTGCCCGTTCCGGTCGGCCATCCTCCCTGGACATCGCAGTAATTGACGTCTGCCGTAACGCCGCCCGACTGAATCTCACGATTGGTGAGGGCACTGTCGGCCCAGAAGATGTTGTTGAACACAACGGCGATGGCCTTGTCACGCAAGCTCAAACCACCTCCATTGGTACCGTTGTTGTCATAGATCGTATTATTGACCACAACTGCCGGAGAGCTCGAGACTGATCCGTGAATACATATGCCGCCTCCGTACAACGCGACGTTTTTCTCGATGATGTTGTTCTCGATCCGGGGCTTCTGGTTCCAAATGTCAATGCCACCGCCGCTCGTGCCGGTTCCTCCGAGAGCCGTGTTGTTACCAAAGTAGTTCCCTGACAGGAGCGCATCCCGCAGTTCGTATGCATCCATCGCAAACACAAGGATCCCGCCTCCCCATGCGCTAAGGCTGGTGGATGACTGAACGAGATTGTCGATCACCCGGTTTCTGCGAAAATCCAGATTCACAGCTTCGGCTGACACTCCACCACCAGAGGCATTTCCCCCACCGCCCAAGAGCTTCTTCCCGATGACTTTGTTCCCTGCAATGAGGTTGTCTTCGCACAGTAGAGTCACTCGCTCAGCATAGACGCCGCCTCCCGCAATCCACTGCGACGTCGATTCTGTCTGCCCGCTGTTGTTGGTGATTACATTCCTGCGAAGAATCGCATTGACTTTGTACATTTGGATGCCTGCACCACCTACTGCGCCGAGCTCAGATGTGATAGTGTTCCCCGTGAGGATATTGTCCTCCATGATAAGGAAAGGCAGAGAGGCAGTGTCGGCAGTCCAACCCTCTGCGCAGACTCCCGCACCCATGCTGTAAGCGTTGGGGATGATGTATTCCTTAAGGGCATTGTCGCGAATGACATTTCGCTTCAGCCGCGCGCCTGAGTTCACGCAGAGTATCCCTCCTCCATGTCGCCCCGTAATCCCTCCCGTGTGGTCAAAAGCGGTTCCAATGCCACCTGTTATTGTGAAGCCGCAGAGGACCGAATTGGTGTCTTCGCCGGACACGAATGACACCACAGATCCGCTGTCAACAAGGTACGGCGGGGGGCTCCCGTCAATGACCGTATGTGAGATATGTGCCGTGTCACCCGTCGTCATGTAGGCGCTGCCGACAACAATCTTCTTCCCCCGGAATCGAATTCTCTCATTGTATGTGCCGTCAGAGACGAGCACAGTATCACCGTTGATGGCAGCGTCGATAGCAGCTTGTATGGTCGGATATCGCAGTGGGACGTGGTGCACGCTCGGAACGAGGCGTGGGGCGGTTGCATGGCCAATCCGCGCTGTATATGCGGGGGAACTGCCGCCGTCGTACCACATGTGAACTACGCCGTCCTTCTCGAGCACACTTCCGAGCTCAACATACGACGCATCCCAGCTCCCTGACGGACCGTCGGTCAGAACTGGAGCCGTGCCATACCTTGTCCAGGTTCTCCCTCCATCAGTGGATGTGGCCAGGCCAATCTTGCTGGATCCAGCACCCGGAACGGCTTCTGCCGTGTACCACATATGCAGCGTGCTTCCGAGAGCGAGGACGCGGGGCAAATACACGTTTCGGTCCCAGGCGCCGGGATTGCCGATGTTGAACACCGGATTGTTCAGGGTGTCGCGCCTCCAGGTGATACCATCCGCCGAGAACGCACGTCCGATGAGTGAAAGAGCGGGTGTGAAGCCACCATAATACATCTGGTACCCGCCTTCCACAGGCAGGACAGAACAGAACTCCACTCCCCCGGTCTCCCATGCCGCCGTGCCGGGGCCAAGGACGGGATTGCCCGCATATTTGTTCCAAACCCTTCCATCCGGGGAAGTCGCATACCCGATTCTGTCTGCCCCGATTTGCGTTCCACCGGATGGGTTTCGCGCCCCCGTATACCACATTTTGTACTGACCATTCTCTCGCAGGACGCATGCTCCCGCCACCAGCAGCGAATCCCAGCTTCCGGGAGTGGGCGTGAGGACAGGGTTTGCATCTTTTGTCCAGGAGATGCCGTCGTTCGAGACCGCGAATCCGATAGCCCCTCGGGGTAGTGAGCCTGAGTACCACATTTCATATCTGTTCGAATCGGCATTGAAAATGACCCAGGGAATACCAACGTCTGCGTCCCAGGTTCCTGCTGCTCCACCGGAAAGGACCGGATTATGTGAATCCTTTCCCCATGTGTATTGTCCAAAAGTCTCCAGGGTGCCCAGAAGCAGTGTGGCGGCAAGGATTCCCGTCAAATAGACGATGTTCTTCATGGCATGCCTCCTCTCGAATTCCGAGGGGCAATGTAGGTATTCGTGCCCGGGGGTACGTAGCACGTACGTTACAATCTTAGATACAGGTGTTACATTCTTAGAAGTCCACCGGAAATCGCGTAGAAATAGGGGCAAACGCTGGTCAGTTGGATTGCGTGGGCTTCCGAGGCATTTCATGCCGTTCCGTCTTCTTCCGAACTTCGCTCGGGAGTTCCCCGAACTGCTCCTGAAACCTTTTGGTGAAATGGGAGGGATTCCCGAAGCCCACAAGGTAGGCGATTTCTGATACTGTGCCGGCGTTGTCTGTGAGAAGATCCATCGCCCGGTGGAGGCGCATGTATCGGATGAATTCGCTTGCAGAATGATCAGTGAGCGCAGTGATCTTGCGGTGGAGCTGAACCCGGCCCATGTTCAATCGCATCGCCAGTTCTTCCACGCTGAACTGTTCATCACTCATTCGCTCTTCCACCACTGCCATGAGCCTCTTCAGGAATGCATCCTCCATAGAAGGAACGGCGATTTCCCCGGGCCTGAGAGCCACGCGAAAGCGTTCACGGAGCCGGCGTCTCCCTTCAATGAGGTTCTTCACCCTCGCAAGAAGCTCCTTGGGCTCAAAGGGTTTGATTACATAGTCATCGGCGCCGATATCCAATCCTTCAAGCTTGTTCTCAGTTGCCGCTTTCGCCGTGAGAAGAATGATTGGAATATGGCTCGTTTTTTCGTCAGTCTTCAGTGTCCTACAGAGTTCGTAGCCGTCTTGTACGGGCATCATGACATCCGATATGACGAGATCCGGAATCAACTCGCGGGCTTTCTCGATTCCCTCAGCGCCGTTTAATGCCTCCGGCACATCGTATATCTCTGTAAGGTAGCCTTTCACGAATGCCCGGACGTCGGCATTATCTTCAACGACCAGCACAACCGACTTCTCCTTGTTCACAATTTCCTGTGGAATGGCACGGTTGGTCTCCCCACCCTGCGGAACAAAGGCGGCAGCTTCCGATTCCTGCACCTCGGATTCAGTGTCGGCCGGCGCCTCCATGATCTCATCGTCCCTGAGATGGCTCCTCCCGAGCGGCAGACAGACCGTGAATTCCGTTCCACTGCCGACCTGGCTCCGTACCTGTATCGTACCGTGGTGCAGCTCGACGAGCTCCTTTACCAGTGCCAGACCGATGCCCGTCCCTTCGGTCCGGTGTGTCTCGTCCACACGAAAGAAGCGGTCGAAGATGTGCTGCAGGTGTTCTGCAGGAATCCCGGATCCGGTGTCGGAGATGGTGATTTCAACGACCTGTCCGTTTCTGCCTCGCTCCTGCCCCGTCCGCCCCTCAGCTGCGGCACGAGTGGAGGAGGTGACGCCGACCCGAACCTCCACAATGCCTCCCTCCGGTGTATACTTGAACGCATTCGAGAGGAGGTTGCCGAGGATTTTCTCCAGCATGTCTCTGTCAAAGTACACCTCGATCTCTTCCTGAGAGGCAGACACACTGAGCGTGATGTGACGCAATCCTGCGGAGGATTCGAAAGAGTACGCAATGCCCGTTACGACCGGAACGATGTTGGTCCGGCTGGCACGGAGTGCCATCGCGCCTGATTCCAGCTTCGATAGATCGAGCAACTGGTTGACCAGCCTCAGGAGACGCTGTGCATTGCGCTGCATCATGCTGAGGTCCGAATCCACTGATTCTTCCCACACCGCAGCTCGAATCCTTTCAATCGGCCCCAGTATAAGCGTCAGCGGCGTGCGGAATTCATGTGATATATTGGCGAAGAACCTGGACTTGAGACGATCTACTTCCGCCAGGTGCTGCGCCTGGAAGTGCTCCATCTCCATTTGGTGACGTAGATGAATCTGTCTGAGCCGGAGGCGGTATCCGGTAACAAGCAGTCCAGCCAGTACGAGCATGTATACCGCATATGCCGACGTTGTACGCCACCAGGGAGGCGCGATGTTGATCATCAGGGCAATGTGTTGCTCGGGCCATTCATTTCGGGATGACGATGCCTTGACCTTGAAGACATACTCGCCGGGCTGAAGTCCGGCATATCGGACGTATCGACGGTCCTTTGGGTTGGTCCAATCCTTTTCCAGCCCCGCAAGTTGGTAGCCGTATTGCACGAGATGTGGCGCGGCGACATCAGCTGCCACAAACTCGAACTCCAGCACGTTCTGAGTAAACGTGAGGTCAAGAAAACCTTCGCCGTTCCTTGTCGGAGGGATGCTGACAGTTTCATTGTTGATGGTCATTGCAGAAATGACAAGCGGCGGCGGTGTGCGTTGCAGGGAGAGACTGTCTGGAGAGAGCACGCTTATCCCCCGTTGTCCCGTGATGACGATCCTTCCATCCGGGAGCGTATCCATGTCCACGGGTCCTCCGCAGAGGTCCTTCCTTGAGTCGAGATTCTCAAAGGTTCCTCGCGACGCGTCCAGAATCGAGATGTACTGATCGTTTCCGATCCACAATCGCCCCTTTGAGTCTGCCCCAAGGGGGTACACATAATAGACAGGACTGATGGTGGGATTGGGGTAACGGATGAAGGTTTGAGTCACGGGGTTCCAACAATTCATGACAGTGCCGGCGCCTGCCCAGATTCTGCCTAGGGCGTCTTCAAAAGATCTGGAGACATATCCGGCGGACACCGAGAGGGAATCGGCCGGATTGTGGCTGTACCGTTCAATCGTTCCACTGACGGGATCGAAATGGACAAGCCCGTCATTCTCGGCGGAAATCCAAAGTGTACCATCGCGCGCGGTCATCACTCCGCTAGCGTACGGTGTGGAGTATTCGTGTACGATCCTGAATTCGCCGGTGGCACAGTCAAACCTGAGAAGCGATTCCATTTTCGTGCCAATCCAAAGCCCGTAATCCGGCGCCGGGGCGATGCTCCTCACGCTTGAGGTTGGACCGGTGTGTGAGGAATAGGTGTAGTTCCAAATTCTGGAAGAGGAAAGATTTATCCTGAACAGTCCATGCTCGTTGGAGCCATACCAGAAGTCTCCGAGTGTGTCGATATATGTTGCACTGGCTTCATACCCGTGGGCATCTTCCCTTTCATCGAACACCCTGATCGTCTTGAGGACTCTGAGCGTGCGGAAGTCGATGTTCATGATTTTGCCACGAGAGGAAACCCAGAAAGCGCTTCCTCTGTCACGTCCGATACCTTCGAACGGTTGTGGCGCCCCTTTGGGATCGGGGAGAGAAAAGAGGGGATAGCGCAATGACTTCCCGCTGAGCATGAAGAGCCCGTCTCCTTCTGTCCCGAACCATTGATTTCCGGTAATATCGGTTGACACCCACCAGCAGTACGACGATTCAGGACACGCGCCAAACGCGAGGAAAGGAATGGTACGCCCGGTGACGGGAGAAAACAGATCAAGCCCTTTGCCGGTGGAAAGCCACAGGTTCCCTCGGAGGTCTGGGGATATGTGATGAACTTCGTTGGATTTGATGGACCAGCTGTCACCTTCCCTGTGCCGGTAGTTCACGGACTGGTATGTCACCGGATCAACCAGGAAAACGCCTTGTGTCCCCGTGCCTACCCAGACCTTACCCTTGTCATCAGCGAGAATGGTGGCTATGAATGTCGAGTCCAGCAGTCTCGAGCCAGGATCCTGGGGGCGGAGGCGTGATGTGGAATGAGATGCGGGATCGATGGCCACAATGCCGCTGTCAGTTCCGACAAGGATCCTGCCGTCGGGCCAGACACACAGGTCGTGGCAAAAATTCCTCCGTGTGCCAAGATGATAGGGAGTGATTCGAAGATTTCTGACGAGACTGTCGAGATCGGCACTTCGGTCACATTCCGGCATCGTGACACAGATAACGCCGGCGTTTTCAGTTCCCAGCCAGAGGTTGCCGGAATGATCTTCGCGGATGACGCAGACGCCTTCCACGGCGTGCCGCAAGCTGTCGCCACCCTGGTGGCATAGATTGACGAACCGATCATTTTGGGAATCGTAGACGCTCAACCCGGTTTCGTATGTGCCGATCCAGAGACGGTCCTTGCTGTCTATAGCGAGCGCATAAACTATGTTGGACGAGAGCGAGTGTGGGTCATCGGGCAAGTTGCGATAGTGCTTGACGCTGTAGCCGTCGTAGCGATCCAGACCGCCGGATGTCCCCACCCAGATGAAGCCGTTCTTGTCCCGGACCACCTGGGACATCACGTTGTTTGACAAGAGGCCAGTTTCGGTTGACAGACGCCGAAAGTGGAAGACAGGGAGGAGTGCGTCCTGTGCGGCCAGCGGCTGAAGACCCGCAAGCAAGAACAGCAGAAGCAGCAGTTGAAACCAGAGTCTGGCGCTAGGACAGCCCGCAGGCTGTGCGGGATAAGGGTGTGTCAGGTGGGGGCCGATCATGGGAATCTCCACAAAGCGTGAATTATCCCAATGGCAGCAAGAATCAGCCGAACAGTGCAAGATAAGGGAGGGGACAGCGAGAGTCAATACACAACGCCGTTGCGGACCGCAGTGGCGGACCGGCCTGTTATTATTCGTCAATCGTTGCATCCGGGGAATAAGTGGGCCAATGTCCCGCCTTGTCACTCCCCGCACAGACTATTGCAGCTCAGCGATCCATACTCGCAGCTGCGCCGTTTCGTCGGCCGTCGAAGGAAGCGCAGGCAGTCCCTATTGAGATGACCACCCGGGGTTTGCATGACCGCGTGTTTCCACCTTGTGAAGAACTGTTTGTGCCATGATTGTCTCTCTTGTGTACTACCGATGGGAGTTTCTTCCGACCCAATCTGAGAATTCAGCCATAAACTTCTTCAGAAAGTCCCTGGTCGAGTCATTGATGAGATTGCCTCGATCATCACTCCATTTTTCCAATGTCCGACTGTGCACATCGGCATCTTGAATGCTTTGCCGGTCGGCTTGATGAATTTGCCGTTGCCGATGGGCATCGATGCTGCGGCCGGTTTCCCACCCAAGGACTCACTCTTCTGGCCTGTAATTCCACACTACGGAGAGACGAGAGGGCAGACAATCGATCGAAGGGATGATATAAGATCTAATCCTGTCTGACTACGCTTTCAACTCAACGACCGGCAGGGTGACTTTCACATTCGCGGAGGCGAGGCGCCGCCTGTGGGTCTCACTATCAACGAATCGCCCCCCACGTGCATCCCAGGGCTTGTGCATACAACGCCCGGACATGACTGGCCTGGCCCATGCGATTCACTTGAGCGTTGCAGGCTAACGCAACATGACCAGCTTGCGTACCTGAACGAAGTCTCCGGCCTGCATCCTGTAGAAATAGACTCCGCCTGACAATCCCTTCCCGTCGAATGTCACGTCATGGTACCCTGTGTCCACTTCACCGCTGACGAGCTGGGCGACCTGTTGGCCAAGAGCGTTGAACGCAGTCAGTGTCACGAGCGAACGACTGGGCAGAACGAAACGAATGGTCGTGGCCGGGTTGAATGGGTTCGGATAGTTCTGGTCCAGAGAGAAGCGAGTGGGTGCATTGCCCCCGTCGGCCCCTGCGCCCGTGAGCAGGCCATGAAGGGCTGCGCCGAGATCATCCTTCGCCTGTCCAAGCACCGCCACGGCCGAAACAGACGCCGAATAGTCCCGTGCCATCGCACTCTTCGCTGTAATCAATGCCGAAGCACAATTGGCCCACGAAGAGGAGGTATACTCGCTTTGGTCCAGACCTTCTGCATATGCAATGAGCGAATCCAACGCGTGATAGGTGATGCCAAGATTTGCCACTGCGTAGTACGTCCGCTTACACTGGTCTGTTGAATCCCACAAACCCGACTGTGCCCCGTTGAATGCATCATATTTGTCGTTCAGACCGGCCTTTGTCACGTTGACGATTTTCCCGCGGCCTGAACCTTTGCTCCGATCGAGATAGCATTTGAACAACATGGCGTATTGATTTGCCTGTGCGGTATATTCGACATCGCTCGGGTTGACGTTGAGGATGCTTGTGTAATATTCTGTTATCGACATCTCCGAACACACTGGATCGAACTTGTTATACGAGGCCCTCCATTCCTCAGCCGACGGATAGATTTCCCGCGCGTTGCCCTGGATACCGATGCCATCAAGGTATCCAGCCCGCCGAATTGGTGCGCAGATTCTGACGACGCCGTCGGCCTTGTTTGGATCCTCCGTGTTGTATTCGTTGTAGTAGAGTTTCATCTGCGTTTCGCCGAACTCTTGACGGTGCCGGTAGGCCGACTCAAACGCCTTCATGACGTACGTATTGTCGCCAAACGTCGTGTACCATTCGCTTTCGGTGCGATCCAAACCGGTTTCATCGCTGACCGCCTCATTCACGACATCCATTGCCGAAAGGAGTTCCGGCCAGCCTTCGTGAATCAGTCCGATGAGATCATGAATATAGTTATCCATACGCTGTATCATCACTGACTTGCTGAGACGCATTCCCGTGTTCACGTAACCCGAGCGGAAGAACGAAGCCGGCGTCTGATTGTGCCAGATCAATGTGTGTCCCCGCACTGTGAATCCCTGTCGCTGACACCAGTTCAGCTGAGCGATCATGTCTCCGTTCAGCTGTACGACCGGGCGTACTTCGATGGAATCCCGTTGCGCTTGCGAGGTTGCGGCAGCGAATGCCGCAGCGCTCGCCGCAGTGTCGACAGTGAACAGCGCCTTCATATTGTTTCCGGGCGTCATGCTGTTCATGTGAAATCTGATCAGCGCACCTCCGTTGGTGTCGACCACTGCTGACTGACCCGATACCGGCGGATCGTCCTTGAAGCCGACGTGTCTGTACGACAGGATGCAGCCGATCCTGAAATCATTGACATAGACATTCTTCAGAGCGGGCACGTTCGTTTGTATCGTATCCCGGGCGCCGGCGAGCGCGGGGGCGCTTGCCAGGAATGACGCACAAACAATCGTCACGACCCCCAAGGGCGCGCTGTACCGGGGCGCATGCCCCTTCCTTTTCATCAAATCATGCGTACGTGGGGTTGTGTTCATCTTTGCGACCCAGGACAATTGGCAGCGAAGGTCCGGGAGCCCCGAATCCCTTTTTCTACACTATCCATCCTCAACCAATCTCAATAGTAAGAAGCGCGATGCCTGGACACAAGTGATGCTCCCATGCCGATACAGAAGCTCAGTTTGTGCTACTTCTTCACTCCGCCCTCCTTGGGCAGGAAGTTCTCCATCACCCACAGCTCTTCCTTAGTTCCATCATTGACGCTAAACGCAAAGTGGCGGTTGTCAGGATGAAGCGTGAAATCGTCCATTTGGGGAACGGAGAGGTCCAGCCTCAACGGCGTCCCGCCCTGCACGGGAATCCGCCAGATTTCACTAACCTGTGCGTACAGACCGCTGATGTCGTCGAGTGCCTGAGCGATAATGTAACGGCCATCCCTGGTCCACCTCAGTACGTAATAGTGAGTCAAACCGCCAAATAGCTTCCGCGGCTCCCCACCGCTGATGGGCACGGTATATATGGTGCCCTTCTCCTGGAACGCTGCTTCCTGTACGTCTGGTGACAGGTCGTCGCACCATTTGAGTACTTCCGTTCCTACTTTGACGAATGACTCTTCACCGGTGTCAAGGTTGCGCTTTGTGATCCCTCCCTTGCCCAGGTACACTAAGGTCTTCTCATCCGGACTGAGCTTGGGAGCCCAGCGTCCATCTGCCAGCTTGGTGATCTCGCCTGATTCAGAGTCAATCCGGTAGAGTGCACTTTCCTTCACCGTCATTCCGTGAGCGAGGATAGTACGGCTGTCCGGCGCCCAGCAAATAGACCAGATTTTCCGAAGCCTTGTGGACAGAAAGCGCTCTTCCCCGGTTTCAGTGGACCGGATCGTGAGGTTGTTGTTTCCGTGATCCTCTGCAAGCCCGCCCGAAACATAGAGAAGACTCCTGCCGTCGGGTGACCATATTAACTTCGATGGTGGACCAATAAACCTCGTGGCAGCTGGTACGGGTGGAACGAGTAGCTTGCCGGTTTCAACGTCGAGCTCACCAAAATGAAGGTGACCTGAGGGTGTGGCAGTTTTATAATAAAGGGAGCTGTTGGGCGCAAACCCAAGAACATTAGAATACCTGCCGAAGTCCTTTTTCAACAGTTCTGGTTCTCCTTGCTGCTTCCCCCCCGTAATTTGGACGGTCCAGATGTCCCACGTCTCAGAGCGGTCGCTGAGGAACAGAAGGTTTCTCCCGTCCGGTGTCCACGCAAGCAGTTCATCTTCCGCGGGATGCCCGGCCACAATCACCTCATGAGAACCATCAACTGCCATGAGGTACACGTCGCCTTGAGGTGGGTTTCCATCATTCACCAGGGTGAACGCGATAGATCGCCCATCGGGCGAGAAACTGGCCCTCGTCAGCATGTAAAAGGCCGCTTCAATACTCTTCAGGACGCGTACCGAGCCGTCCGCTGTCGAGATCAACACAAGTTGAAACGCCTTGTCCCAAATCACCTTGCGAAGCGCAAGGATGAATCCAGCGTCAGGCGACCAGTCCAAGGGTAGGAAGTTAGTGCCTTTCTCACCATGAAGAGTGCGAAGGTTCGAACCATCCAGGTTTCTAATCCGCAGTTCACCTCCATCCTTCGTTTCCCGGTCGTATACGACTTGTGTTCCGTCGCGCGAGAACGCGTAGCCCTCGACGTAGTACAACCTCTTGCTCTGGGGCCCCTTGTTGCTGATGCGGCTCGTCTGACCCCTCTCAACGTCGAACTGGACGACGTCACCCGTCTCCCAGTCCAGATACCTGATGTACTTCCCATCCTCGGTCAGGACCCCGCGGACACCGGAGGCATCCGTGAGAATCCGGCGTGCGACAAGTCCACCGGTCCCGCTGGAACCGCCAAGTGCCGCGAGGCGCACCCGCGCTTGGGCCACGATCTCGGCCTGGTCGGCGAAGTTGCGCACCACAAGCTCGTAGGCCTTGCTGGCCTGTGCATTGCCCAGTTTCTCGTAGCAGAGACCGGTGTGCAGCAGCGCTTTTGCCGAAGCAGAACGGTTTTCTGGATACTTATCAATGATCGTCTTGTAGATCTTGATAGCCGCATCCAGCTCCCCTTCAACCTCCTCTTTGTATATAGCAGACTGAAATAGCTGCCCTGCGCTTTGCTGGGGATATCCCGTTGAAACCAGGATCAACGCGAAAGCGGCGGCGCCGATAACGAGAACAATTGTTTTCATGATCAATCCCTCCTATGAAGTTCAGGTACTGTGTTCCTACAGGAGGAATATTACGAAATGGAATTTCAGTTGGGCGAAGCTTCTGTGGAGTTTTGTTAAGATTTGGTTAAGCCAGTATTGGAGTTTGTCTAGTCGGTAAACGTATACCCCACGCTCCGCACACCGATGATGTACTTTGGGTTGGCCGCATCGTCTTCGATCTTCTTTCGCAGATGAGCAATATGTGTGTCAACGGTCCGGGGGTAAACGGACACCTCATCCCCCCAAACCGTGTCGAGAAGGGCATCACGACTTACAACCCGGTGCTTCTGCATAATGAGAAAATGAAGGAGGGAGAACTCAAGGGCAGTCAGGTAGATCGGCTGTCCGCTCTTCTTCACTTCGTGCTTTTCAAAATCAACCTCTACGTCGCCAAAACGGTACCGATCGACTCCCTGTTGAGTCTGCTTCACCCTCCTGAGAATGGCCTTCACACGTGCAAGGAGTTCCCGGGGACTGAACGGTTTAGTGACATAGTCATCGGCACCGAGCTCCAGTCCGAGAATTTTGTCTATTTCCTGCGTTTTCGCGGTCAATATCAGGATGGGTGTTGTCACCCCCGCCCGGCGTAATTGTTTGCAGACCTCGAATCCGTCCATTGATGGCAGCATGATATCAAGAATGATGAGGTTGTATCTCCGTTCTTTTGCTGCTGAAAGACCTTCAAGGCCATCGTTCGCGCCTGACACTTCATACCCCTCAAGCTTGAGGTCATCCACCAATGCCATCTGGATACTTTCCTCATCCTCAATGACAAGAATGTGTTCGATCTCGTTGATCATCGGGAACTCCTCTAGCTCACGTTCAGGTTCGAGATTCACTCTCTGCAACTTCCAGCGGAATCCTGATTTCAAATGTGCTGCCATGCCCCACTTCGCTTTCAGCATGCACACTCCCGTGGTGCGCTTCTACAATCTGCTTGACCAATGTTAGTCCAAGCCCACTACCTTTCACACCCCGCGTCAACTCATCCCCACCGCGATAGAAGCGTTCAAAGACTTTGGTGATTTCTTCTTTCTTGATGCCAATACCACAATCGTGAACGGAGATAATCAGATGTTGATTGTCCGTGCATGCATGGACGATTACCCTCTTCGCCTTGCCGGAGTATTTGATGGCATTATCTATCAGATTGTTGACGGCCTGACCAATGGCGGCGCGATCTGCCTTGATGGATGGCAGCCCATCGCTGATCTCCGCCTGGATGGCAAACCCTTGATGTCGCACACGATCTTGATTCGTTGAAACAAGCTCCTGCAGCAATTCACCAATGTTTGTCTGCTCAAACACAAATGTCTTTTTCCCCTCTTCCATTTTTGACACATCCAAAATGTTGTCAATGAGCAACGCAAGCCTTTCACTCTGTTCTACCAGAACATCATAGTAGCGTTCGCGTCGGTCTTCGGAGGGTACCCGATTGGTTTTAAGCATCTCTGCCAGTTGCCGGATCGAGGTCACAGGGCTCTTGAATTCGTGCGAAATAGTAGAGACAAAATCAGATTTCAGTCGTGCGAGCTCCATCTCGTGTCCAACGGCGCGAATGGTGAGGGTTGTACCAAATATGAGGATGCTCACGATGAGGAGGAACATCCCCAAATAGATGCTTCGTCGTGAACTCAGTAACGCATCAAGGAGTCGCGGTTGTTGTTGATAGAAATCGATGAACCATGGGGGGAAGTTCGCGACAAAGCCGGTCTTAAGCGTGGTCGTTCCTGACGGCATGTTGTCCGACTGCAAAATAGCATTGCCATCCTGTCCTCTAACAATCCATCCTGTTTGTTCAGATGAAACATGGCGCTGCAATAGTTGTTGGAGCAGCTTTTGCTTGAGATGATCGGCATTGAGCAAAAGACCCCATATTCCATTAGACTGATTCCCCTCGATCGGATGTGGGCTTAGCAATGAGACTAGATAGGTATGCCTTCCGGTCCCCAGTGTGAACCGTTGGGTCGAGATGCGAGAAGCTTCCGGATTGCGAGGGAACTTTGCCAGCAGATCTCCCACCATTCTCTCTTGGAAGGTGAGCAATCTTTCCGTTACGTTTCTTTTTCTCTCTTCCTCTCTTCTTAAAATGTCAATAGTAGTCTGGTATGACTGTAACCATGAGGGCAATGGTTCATGTGCAGAGATCTCATCAATCAATTCAGTTACACGTTGAGCAAGAAAGGCATATTGGGCCTTTTCCAGCATCCATTCCCCCTGAAGCAAAATGCTCTGTAACTCAATCAGTATCTTGACAGCACTCAGGGAATCCTTGATGGTCAGGAACAAGGAGCCGAGTTCCAGGCGGGCGATCAGTCCTAATGGTATCTCGTCCGCAATTCGTACATCACTGTAGTGGTGAAGGATTGTCTCGTAGGATTGAAGGGCATTGTCAAAGAGATGTGATTTCTTTTCTACTCTGGCTTTTGCCCTCAGCAATTCGGCTTTCCTATCGTGGTCGACTGCTTCTGCAAACGCTCGTTGATAGATGATCAGTGCTTTTCGGTAACTCTTCTGTTGAAACTCAAATCGCTGAGCTCTTTCAAGGTTTACACGCAGAGCAGGGGATCGAGATGACGGAGGAATGTGCTGCCTGCTTCCGTCAGGAAGAAAGAGGAGTGTTGCTGTTGGGAGTCGGATTTCCTCGAGGTTTTGAAAGTAGAAGACCTCCTCCACCAAAGGGTACTGCTGCTTCAGACTATCCACGGAACGGATGAGCGAGGGGTGATAGAGCTCTTGGTGAACAGTAATCGTAGAGAGGAAAGTCTGTTCTACTTCAGAAATACTCTTATCAATTGAATCGGTAATGAGTACTGCAACTCTTCGGTTTTCCTGTAGTCTCTCTTGTTCCAGCAGCGCCTGATCATTCTGAATACCGCGGAAAGCCAAATAGGCCAAGAGCAGACTCGGTAAACCGATACCGAACAAGAAGAGGATGA
>JAGDMK010000125.1 GCA_017860635.1 Bacteroidota bacterium | reverse complement strand
AGCCGCGGTCCAGGGAAGTGCTTGAACCTTCACTGTGATGCCCGGGTTCCGGCGTTCGAATTCGGGGATCAGCTGCCGCACATTATCCCCTTCTGCTCCGAGCGCCCAGAACCGGATGACTGTTCCCTCCGACGAACCACTCCCGCAAGCAGGAAAACCGATGGCAAGGAATGTCTGCAGTCCCAATGCTGCGAGGTTTCCGACAACTGCACGACCCAGCGTAATTGAACTGCCCTGTGCAACTTCCCGGGCCCAGGCGACAGCGAGGCGCCGCACGACTGCGAGGCGCCATGCGATTCCGGAGTTCCGACTCATCGAAGGTTCCCGTGCAATTGCATGGCCCCGTGCGACTTCAGGGGTCGGTTCCGCAGCAGAGGCTTGAGCAATTGCCGGCTCTTGCGTGTCGCGAGGCGAACGCATTGTTTTGTCACCACTGCTCATCGGTAAGTGAACTCCACCGTCGACGGCAGCACGTTCAATACATACTCCCGATTTGCACGGACCCGCACTTTCCTGCCATTCACCGTGACCCGGCCGAGTGTTCCCGAGAGCGGTGCTGTGAGGAGTAGTCTGTGATGTGCCGCCTCAAAACTGCCGGTCACCTGGGCAATCACCCGCTTGCCCCTGCTCCTGAGGACATAGCTGACTGTCCCGTGATACGTTGCCAGCCCTTCGACTTTCATACCGGCGGTATCCCGAATCCACCGATCAGGAATGCCGGCACAGAGCACGTGAGAAGAATCCCGTTCGCGGTCGTACAGGAACATCGTGAGCACGGACCGGATGTAGTCCGATCCCACCCACGTGTGAGGCATGTCGCCGATGTATTTCGGTGTGGACGGGATTCTCCAGACGACTTCAGCCCAGTGATTCCATGCGGGCGGACGGCGATCGTTCAGCAGGAATTCCAGCAGCTCTTCCGCACGCTTCTTCTGCCCCAGCAAGACGAACGAGCCGATGATACGGGCTTCATAGGGCGTGTAGTTGGCGAATGTGCTGCCGGCCCTCCGTTTCCGGAAGAACTCATAGTACTTGTCGAACGTCTGGTGCAGCTGCGGTTCCGGGATTTGCCCGAGTTCGCCGGCAGGCATGAGGCCGATCGTGGTCGATGTCGCATCGAAGTCGCCGAGCTCAACACATCCCGGGATATAGTTGACTCCCGTCGTCTGCATCGCCAGGCGCATCGAAGCATAAAGATCTTTCCGGAAATCATCCCGCTCCGCCGCGAATTCCCGGCTCATCTCTTTCTCCCCCAGCGCCTCCGCAATCGCTGCGGCATCCTTCAGTCCCCTGAGGATGAAAAAGCAATCCCAGTAAGAGTGCCGGGGAACATCCGAGTACCCTTCGTGACTGATGGATTCCGGCACCAGACCGTAGCATGCACGCTGTACTGGCGTTCCGTAGCGGTATACATCCGTCTTCCGTTCCGCTCGGAGCGACTGAATGTAGCGGACCGCCCTGACCACCGCGTCCAGCTTCCCCCGCAACCATACAGTGTCCCTGGAGAAGAGGAAGTACTGCCTGATCGCATAGATGAATTCACCGTGACTGTCATGCTCAGGCACCGGATCCGGGCCCCGGGCATCGATGACACAGGGAACTTTGCCGTTGGGGAACTGCCCGCGCGCGTACCAGTCTATGAACTCCCGTGCCTCTACCTGACGTCCGAGCCGGAGCAGTGCAGCACACGTCAGCGACCCGTCCCGTATCCAGGACCTCTCGTAGCTCCGTGACCCGGGCTGTATTCCCGGACCGTCACGGTTAATGAGAATATACGCGAGGTTGGATTTCAGCGTGAGCACGGCAGGCTGCGCAGCGGCGGGCAGTGTAATTTCTGTCGCCGAGAGAGTACGCTCCCACTCTTTCACGCTCGCACGCAGCATCTGATCGTAGCGCGGCGGCGTGGTCCCGTCCCATCCGTGGAAGGGAATGACCAGCGAGATCTCTTGTGCCTGTCCCCGGCCAAGATTCACATCGAAGGAAAACGCAGCCGACGCATGTCCCGCATGGTCCTTCACATGCTGCGCCGGAGGCAGTTTCCCTCGCGCCAGGAACCCGGTGATATCCCCCCGGTCAAACTCCAGCGCGCCGAAACCGGATGGCGACTCGAACGGAATGACGGGAGTGCCATCCACGATGGCCACGCCGTTCCGGAAGGCAATGCTGTCGATGGGGGCTGTTCCTCCTTCGATGTTCAGGGCCTGCCAGGGAGGATTGACCTGGAACGGGCGGAGCGCAACGAACAACTTTCCCTTGATTCCGTCCGTGGTGCTTTTCAGCGAATACCTGACCCCCAGGAACGAGCGGCCGCGCTCCCCACCTGCAACTGCTTCGACGGTCAATGTCCATGCGTCCTTGTACGTCCACGTGACAGCAGGGATCGGGAGGTAGCTGTCACGAAGCGAAGGCCGCGTCGTCACGTGGTTCCACGTCACAAGCTGGCCGTCCACAAACAGAAATGGTTCAAGGGAGAACCGGAGGCGGTCCACTTCAACCTGCCCCTCCTCGTTCATCAACGCCTCTTTTGTATCCCCGCTGACGCCCAGCACAGTCCAGTACGACTGCTGATCCAGCAGGTACTTTGGGAAGAAGCCTCTCGGGGAGTCGCCCGCAATGGTGCGGTACAGGGTATTGGCAGAAGATGAAAAAGAGGGACCCTTGATCTCCATTCGGCGAATAGTCGCCCGCTTTCCGCTGTGGGTTTGCCTGATCAGGAGTTTCAGATACCGCCCTTCGGCCTCGCCGCACGGGACATATGCCCTCCCCGGTTTCCCGCTCTGGACACTGTATACTGTGCTCCACAGGGTCCCATCATCTGACAGCAGGACATCGTACGACTCCGCGAACCCCGCACTGTCCCAGTCGATCACCACACCTCCAACCTCTCTCACGTAGTCGAAATCCATAACCAGCGAATCCGGCAGTGTCCGGGATGTCCATGAAGTCATCACCGCTCCAGGTGTTTCCGGTGTGCCGGTCTTGCCTCCTGTGTCCCGGATGACGGTCACGTCTCCGGACTGAACTTTTTCATCCAGCGGTTCGAATCTGAAATTGTCGATCCATATGCTCCCCTTCCCGCCCGTTCCCGCCGAGACAACAAATTGCAGGGCGCGTACATGTCTCAGTTCCTTGCCCGGCGCGGGTCCCCATGCAAAGCTCAGATGCCGCTTCTTGATGCGCTGCTTTGTCCATGCCGTTGGATATGTGACGTTTAGCTTCTTGATCCAGTGGACATTATCATGTTCATCGATGATCTTGAACTCGAAGTTGTTGACCGGTGTCTCTCCCCGGAGATCGAATGTGAACTGGTAGTTGGGCGGAAGATCGATGGCGAAGTTCTTTTCAGCAATCGCGTACCCTGCTCCTCCGGAAAGATCGAACTCCATCACCATGCAGGCGCCGGCCGTGTCCGGACCGGTGTGCAGTGTGAGCGCCACGCCGTCGGACACGATGGTCTTCCAACCGGACAACGTGGAGAAGTCATCCAGCAGCTGCGACGGCGGAAGGGTCTGCGCAGATGGGGGAAAAAGATTTGCGAGGAGGTAGACAAGGGGGAATATCATTCCGGCGCTTTCAGTTCTGGAGCCACCCTCCGGAGAATCCGGCCCGCTTCAACCCCCGCACGATATACGGATTCTTCTTCATGGTTTCCCATACCAGGCCGGTGCGGAGGTTTTCACTCATCAGCACAATCGGACCCTGATCGATCCCGATGTAATCCGGATCATACCATCCCTCCGGTGTGGCAGGAGTGATGAAGGTCATGTTGAATGCATCGGCAAAGCCGAACTCCCGGAAGAGCCGCTCACCGTGCCGGTTGCGCATTGCCCTGAGCGCGGGAATAGACAGCTCCGGACAGAATGCCAGGGATCCTCCGGCAGCCGTCGGCGCAATGGTCCCGTCATCATTTACCCAGTCTACCGAAGCACCGCGGGCTGCGTACGTCTGGAACCGCCGTTCGCGCCCCTGGAGGTGCAGCACGACATCCCGCGGACCATCGCACGCCGTGAGTCCCCAGATGCTATCCGCATATCCGGCGAACCCTGAAGGATTGGCAATGGCATACGCCCGTTGCGATGCGGTCGCCCTGCGCGAATTTTCAAAGTAGTCAATGCCGCGCGTGCGGAGATAGGAATCCCGTATTCCCCGGAAATCAATCCAGCAGTGGGAATACTGATGCCCGAACAGGGGTCCGAAGCTGATGAACTCCTGACCCTGATACGTTGCCCAGAGATAGGTCGAGGTATAATGGGCCCATGATGTTTCTGGAACAGGATATGTCGGTGAGCCAAGGGCAAGTATGTAGAGGATCATCGCTTCATCGTACCCGGTCCAGGTGTCTTGAACGAATCCGCGTCCGGGATACCAGCCGAGCCGGATGCCCGGCGCTCCGTCCATCGCCCAGACCCAGTCAATACGGCGATAGAGACTATCAGCCAGTCTGCGGATCTCGGATTCCGCGGGATCGGTGGAATCGAAATAGCTCTGGCAGAAGAGCGCGCCTGCCATAAGCAGACCTGTGTCGATCGTTGACAGCTCGCAATGCCAGACCCGGAGCCCCGTGCTCATTGCGACAAAATGATAGAAGAGACCTTTGTAGCCGGCTGTTCCGTCAGATTCGGCACCCTGCGGAAGCATCCAGAGGAATCTGAGCACCTTGCGGACGCGCTCTGCTGCATCCGCGCGAGTGATCAGTCCACTCTCAGCGGCAATGGGATAGCTCGTCAAGGCAAACCCGACCGCCGCAATACTCGAGGGAGATGGCGAGGGCCACCGGTCCGGGCTCAGGCCGGTCGTGGAATCGGCCGTCTTCAGGAAGAAGTGGAGCGTCTGCGTCTGAACTGTGTCAAGAAACGGATCCCACTGCGGGGAGTCGGATGCAGCCGGCATTTCTGTCCCGCCGCAGCAGACGAGGAGCCCCACAAGAAATACAGCACCGATGCCTGTCCAGCGCATTCCCGCCCCGCATGCAGTTTCAGAACCCTGATTTCAGAACGACTTCCACTGCTGAAGCACCACTTCAGCACCTCAAATGCAGTTCTACTTCAGAAGCATCATTGCCCGGGTCTGCGAGAAGCCACCAGATTTCAGCGTACAGAGATACATCCCGCTTGCCAATCCCGGTGCATCGAAGCGGACTTCATAGGTACCGGGTGCCTGGCGTTCATTCACGAGTACGCTCACTTCCCTGCCCAACAGATCATAGACGGCCAGCGTCAGAACCCCTGCCGCCGTCCCACCGTTTCCGCTCTCGGCGGGTACCTGGTATCGTATAAAGGTTGAAGGGTTGAATGGATTGGGATAGTTTTGATCCAGCGACCATTGCGCGGGAATGTTCTGGTCGACGACTGGAACGGCTTCCACGCCCTGAAAGCCGGCAGCAATCAGTCCAGCCCGTATGTTTGCGTTCGTCATGGAGCGTGACCAGAGAGAGCCGGTTCGGTAGTTCTCGGTCATCAGAGCAATGGGTCCTTGATCGATCCCGATCACATCCGGATCCCACCAGTTCGCCTTCAGGTTGAACGCATCGGCAAAGCCGTATGGCGTCCAGAGTGTCGTCCTGTACTGATCGTACATGTTGCGCAGTGTCGGAATGGAGATCTCCGGCGTAAACGGCAGTGATCCTCCGGCGGCGGTCGGAGCGATTGTTCCGTCATCGGTGGTGCCGGGTCCGGGCGCTCCGCGTGCGCTGTATCCGAGATACCCAGTGCCCGTCGGACCGTCGCACGCAGTCAAGCCCCACAGGAGTGCACCGTAGCCGGTGAACCCGCCCGGGTTCGCGATGCAGTACGCTTGCTGCGCGAGTGTTGCGCGGCGGGTGTTCTCTGCATACGTGATACCCTTTGCTACGATGTAGGAATCTGCAATGTTCCGGAAATCAATCCAGCAGTGCGAATACTGATGACCGAACAGCGGGGGAAAACCGAGGAACGAATATCCATACTGATTCGAGAGCCAGTTGTAGCCGCTTGTCCAGGCGGTCCATGCGCTCCCGGGAATCGCGTGAGCAGGAGCTCCCATTGCCAGGATGTAGAGGATCATCGCCTCGCAGTAACCGGTCCACCGGTACGGGAGAAAACCTCCCGGCGGCTTCCATCCGTGCGTCAGCGACGCACCGCCATTGCACATCCAGTCCCACTCGATCCGCGCATAGATCGAATCTGCGAGTTCGCGGATCCGCGTCTCCGTCGCATCGGGACCGGTGAAGAACTGCTTCACATCCAGGATCCCTGCCAGGAGCAGTCCCGTGTCGATCGATGATAATTCCGTGTCCCAGCTGACCATGCGCGTCGCGGTCGTCATGTCCAGGAAATGATAGAAGAACCCGCGGTAACCGATCATGCCGGAAACCGCGGTTCCCTGCGGTCCGTTCCAGAACGTGTTGAGCGTCGCAAGGACCCGATCGCGTGCCGCAGCGCGGGTAATCCATCCATGGTCGACCCCCACAGCGATCGCCGAGAGCCCGAATCCGGTCGCAGCGATGCTGGCGGGTGAGCCACGCTGACTTCGGTCTCTGATCAGGCCGTTCACAGGATTCGCCTCATACCAGAAGTAGTCCACCGCGGCCCGCTGCATGTACTCCAGAAAGTCATTCTCAGCGGTGAAGCTTTGGGGTGTGATGGCAATGGTATCGGAGGGTGGACCTTCGACCGCTCCGCCGCCGACCGCTCGAACGTAGTACCAGTATGGTTGCCCGTTGCTCACGGTGACATCCGACCAGCCAGTGAGAACTGCCGCGGTCGTCGTCAGCCGTGTGAATGTGGCGGAGATCTCTGTGGCCCGGTACACATGATAGCCGTCCGGCACCTGCGCCGAATCCGGATCCCAGTGCAGGAGCACGCTCCGGTCCCCGCCGTATCCGATAAGTCCGTTGACTGCAACCGCGACAACAGTGCTTTGCTTCCCGACCAGACGGACATCGTCGAACCAGATCGTGTGCTGCACATTGTCTGCTGGCCGCTGGCTGAACCAGAAGTCTTTGAACTGGGCAAGCAGGAATGAACCATACGGCTCGAACGCTGTAAGGGGGATGCTGACCCGTTGCCACGATCCGGTGTCGGCATCGAGACCAGCCGACAGATACGCGGCCACGCTGACAAGGGAGGACTTCTGATTCGTAGTGCTCTCCATTGCGATCCAGGGGAGCGCGGCGGTGTCGATCGCGGCCGGCCCATTGACCATCAGCGTCAGCGAATCGTACTCGGACGCGTCACGTGCCAGCCAGCCCGGACTGGAGACGTAGAGACCCCAGAGAGCACCGGGGGCGGAAGTCCATTGCAGCAGGCCGCACTGAGTTCCCGAAGAAGCGCGGCCGTTCACGATCGGCAGTTTGTCGCCTGCCGACCCGGCGAGGGTCAGGAGACTGCTGCCCTGGCGTGTGCCCCACGATGCGTCATAGTACCCCGAACCCGCCGCATCGTCCTCGTCGAACACCACGATCGGTATTTTGGACTGCGCCAGGGAGATGGACACCCCCGGACCCGGCACACAGAGGACCACCAACACGGCGAGTGCAACAACCATGAATGCACTTCGGGATTCCTGCACAGAAGAATTCCTCATCGTCAGCGTTTTCCCAATGTGATCACAATTTGATGCTCGGTTCCCGCAGGAAAGACGGGAATGAGTGCCCCGCGGCCCCGGAGATGTTCATTCGCGGACACGCCATCGATCTCCAGGGCATTCACGCCGCAGGACAACTTCTGGGGGTTGTGCACGGTGATACAATAGAGCGCCTTCCGAAATGTACGCCGGATCGAGAACGTTTTCCAGGACGACGTTACGCAGGGATCCACTACCAGTCCGTCGGCCGTCGGGCGAACACCCAGCAGTCCCTCCATCGCAACCCGGAAGAGCCACGCAGCAGAACCGGTGTACCATGTCCATCCGCCGCGGCCGTAGTATGGTGAACCGGGGCCGTCGATGTTTCCTGCCGTGACATACGGCTCGGCCACGTACTCATCGGGTTTGCGGCCGCGGACCACAGGGTTGATTTTGGAAAAGAGGCGGTATGCCATCTCACCGCGGCCTGCTATGGCCGCAGCAAGCACTGCCCATGTGGCCGCATGCGTGTAGACTCCTCCGTTTTCCCGCAGTCCGGGAGCGTACCGGGTGAGATATCCGATCTGCTCGTCAGGCGTTGTATAGGCCGGAGCAAGGAGAAGAGGACCTGCTTTGTGCTCAAGATAGCGCTCCACGGCATCCAGCACCTGACCTGCGCGCGCCTCATCCGCCACATCCCCGATCACTGCCCAAGTCTGGGCATTCAGATAGATCTTCCCCTCCGTGTTCTCCCTGCTCCCGAGCTTCTCCCCCGAGTCCTTCGTCGCGCGCCAGTACCATTCGCCGTCCCATGCTTCCTGGTTCAGCGCAGCCGACAACACGCTGGCCCTCCCGCGGTATTCCGCCGATCTGCTTCGGTCGCCGATGCGTGCGGTGATCCCCGCGAAGTCAAGCAGTATCCGATTGAGGAAATGTCCGAGCCAGACTGATTCCCCTTTCATATCGAGACCCACAGCGCTCAAGCCGTCATTCCAGTCGCCTGCGCCGATGAACGGAAGGCCGCGCGCGCTGCGCCTTCCCCAAACCCGGTCGATCGCCCGGTGGCAGTGATCGATCATGGTCCCCGGCGTTTCGTCATCGAGAAAAGGCACGTGCTCATGCAACAATGCAGTGTCATCGGTTTCCGCCAGGTAATTCGCGACAACAAACGGAAGCCAGAGGAGGTTGTCGCTCATGTTGTTGTGGAGACCGATTTCGGTGATCGGATGCCACCAGTGATACACAGAACCGTCTTTGAACTGATGCCGTGCGTGAAGCAGGATCTGCTCTCGGGTTCGC
>JAGDMK010000337.1 GCA_017860635.1 Bacteroidota bacterium | reverse complement strand
TGGAAGTGACGTTTGACGATCACATCCTTGACGCCGGTGGCAGTGACGAAGATATCGCCGATCTTTGCCGCCTCGTCCATCTTCATCACCCTGAATCCTTCCAGCGTTGCCTTCAGCGCGGCAGTCGGCTTCACCTCGGTCAGGATCACGTTGGCACCGAGCCCCTTGGCCCTCTGGGCCACGCCCCGGCCGCAGTGGCCGTAGCCCGCCACGACAAAGTTCTTTCCCGCAACAAGCACGCTGGTAGCCCGCAGAATTCCGTCGAGCGTGGATTGCCCCGTGCCGTACACGTTGTCAAAGTCCCACTTGGTCTCAGCCGCAGTGCACCCTGTGCGGCCATGGCACGGAGGCGATGCACGCCTGTCGTGGTCTCTTCGGTACCGCCGATCACGAACTTCTGTGCAAACTCGGGATGCGATTTGTGGATGGTGAAGATAAGATCCGCGCCGTCATCGAGCGTGAGATTCGGATGAAACTTGAGGGTCTGCTCGATGCACCAGTAGAACTCCTTGACATTCATCCCGTGCCATGCGAAAATGGAGACTCCCTGTGCGGCGAGGGACGCGGCGACAGCGTCATTGGTGGAAAGGGGATTGCACCCGCTCCAGCTGACGTCGGCGCCGGCAGCCACGAAGGTCTTGACCAGCACCGCGGTCTCTTTTGTCACATGCAGGCACCCGGCAATCCGGTATCCTTTGAAGGGCTTGCTTTTGCTGTATTTGTCCTTGAGCGCCATGAGAACAGGCATACGGGATTCAGCCCACTCGATGAGGCGGTCCCCCTCTTTTGCCGACTTCAGGTCGCGTACCTTAAATTTGCCAGCTTTCTGATCCATACGATCCTGCTTCTGTGTGTGGTCAATGCGTTATCGGGGGATCCCCGTTATTTGATAGCTTTCAATATGGTGTTGACGAGATCCAGCTTTTCCCAGGTGAACTCCTTTTCGTTCCGCCCGAAGTGGCCGTAGGCCGCAGTCTTCCGGTAGATCGGACGAAGGAGATTGAGGCGCTTGATGATGCCCCGGGGCGTCATGTCCACTTCCTTCGCAATCACCTTCTCCAGCTCAATGTCCGGAATGCGTCCCGTGCCATAGGTGTTCACATGGATCGACACCGGTTCAGCGACGCCGATAGCGTATGCCACCTGGATCAGGCACTCGTCCGCGAGTCCGGACGCCACCAGATTCTTGGCCAGGTGACGCGTGGCATACGCCGCGCTGCGGTCCACTTTGGACGGGTCTTTTCCGGAGAATGCCCCGCCACCATGCGGAGCCCTCCCGCCGTATGTGTCCACGATGATCTTTCTCCCCGTGAGGCCCGTATCACCATGCGGCCCTCCGATCTCAAACCGTCCGGTCGGATTGACATGCACGATCGTGTTCTTGTCGAGCATCTCTGCCGGAAGCACTTTCTGGATCACGTGCTTGATGACATCTTCGCGGATCTTCTTCTGCGACACGCCGGGATCGTGCTGCGTGGAGATCACGACCGTGTGCACACGGACCGGTTTCCGGCCGTGGTATTCAATCGTCACCTGCGACTTGGCATCCGGACGCAGGTACGGCATCAGTTTCAGTTCTTTCTTCCGGATGTCAGAGAGCCGCTTCACCAGCTTGTGCGCGGAGAGGATAGGCAATGGCATGTATTCAGGCGTCTCGTTGGAGGCATACCCGAACATCATCCCCTGATCTCCCGCACCGCCGGTATCCACACCCCGCGCGATGTCTGCGGACTGCGAGTGGATGCTCGAGATGACGGAACACGACTCCGCATCAAACCGGTAATCCGCCTTGGTGTAGCCGATCTCACGAATGACACTGCGCACCACATCCTGCACTTCGATATAGGCATTGGTCGTAATTTCGCCGCCGACGAATGCCAGTCCTGTCGTCACAAAACTCTCACACGCCACACGCGAATGCTTGTCTTGCTCCAGGATTGCATCCAGCACTGCATCCGATATCTGGTCGCACACCTTGTCGGGGTGTCCTTCGGAAACGGACTCGGACGTGAACAGATAGGACATAGGAAACCTCATCTGTGAACGATACGTGAATAAGGAATCACTGAAATTCAAGTTCTGATGCGTCGCCAACGTTGAGCCGTTTGTAGCTTCCCTTCACCAGTGCGCCGTTGCCGATGATGGAATTCTCGACCAGGACGCGGCTGACCCTGGCCTGGGAGCCGATGATCGAGTTGCGGACAACCGCTTCACTGATTTCCGCTCCGTCTGCGACGGTGGTATTCGGACCGATGACGCAGTCGTGGAGCACGGCTGTGGGAGCCACATAGACCGGCTCGTTGATCACCACCCCCTTCATGGGACGGGATGTTGACTGCTTCTCCAGCAATGCCCGGTTTGTTGACAGCAGGGTTTCCCTTTTTCCGCAATCATACCACCCCTCCACGGGAAACACCTCCATGCGCTCTCCCCGGTCGATCATCATCTGAAGCACGTCCGTCAACTGATACTCGCCCTTCGTCCGGATGTCCCGCTTCACCACTTCATCAAGGCAGGAGCGCAGCAACGGGGTATTGTGGATATGGTACAACCCGACAACGGCAAGATTGCTGGTCGGATGCTCCGGCTTCTCGACGAGGCGGGTGATCACGCCGTCGGAGACTTCGGCCACGCCGAACCTCCGGGGGTCTTCGACAGCCTTCACGCCCAGGGCGGTAACGGGCTTCCGGAGCACCGGACGCAGATCCACGTCGAAAATCGTGTCGCCCAGGATGATCAGGATGGGCTCGGTGTTCACGGCATGCCGCGCGGTATAGATCGCATGCCCCAGGCCGAGCGGTTCGTCCTGTTCCACAAAATCGATCGTCACCGCGGCATACGCGCTGTGCACGTACTCGATGATGCGTTCGCTCATATGACCGACGACGATAGTCGCCGAGGTCACTCCTTCTGCGATCACCTTGTCGATGATATGCCCGAGGATGGGCTTCCCGGCGACATTCAGGAGCACTTTGGGATGAGAGAAGGTGTGCGGACGAAGGCGAGTGCCGATCCCCGCAACCGGTATGATGGCATGCATATCCAGGCTTCCGGTCTAGAAAATCAGTTTATGGTACACAACTCCCGACAGAGAAGCAACCAGCGCACGCGCCCCTGTGACGAGGATCACGGGACACGGCGCCACAGGCGAATTGAAATTCGCGGTCGAATTGTGTATGTTGACGCTAAGCCACCGGAGCACAACTCCAGCAGACCCGCATGCCCAAACGATCCCCTCTCCGTGGTACCGCCTCCCGGAAGGCCCAGCATGTCAACCTCGTCCTGAGGAAGAATGTGAACTTCCGCTCAACATCGACCGGTCTCGGGGAATGGGAGTTCGTGCACAACGCGCTTCCTGAGCTCGACTTTGCCGACGTGGACTGCTCCACGGACTTTCTTGGCACCCGTCTCCGTGCACCCTTGATGATTTCCTGTATGACCGGCGGCTACGGGGGCGCACTGCGCATCAACCGCGACCTCGCAAGAGTCTGCCAGCACGCCGGCATCGCCATGGGCGTGGGGAGCCAGAGGCAGGCCCTGGAAGACACAACGTATCACAAGACCTTTTCCGTGGTCCGCGAGATGGCGCCCGGCATTCCGATTGTCGGCAACATCGG
>JAGDMK010000124.1 GCA_017860635.1 Bacteroidota bacterium | reverse complement strand
GAGGTGGTGCCCAATGTGACCCTGAGCACCTCGCACGCAATCCGGATGCCGCTCCGCTGGGTGGCCGTGCTGTTCGGGAAAGTCAAAGCGAGTCTGGCCGCGACAAGCGGCGTGCATGGAGCACGGGATGTTGTGAAGCTGCTGATGGCAGGTGCGGATGTGACACAGATCTGCTCCGCGCTTCTCATGCACGGCCCCGGCCGGATTGCAGAGATCCTGCAGGAGCTCGACCGCTGGCTCGTCGAACATGAGTATGTGTCGGTAAAGCAGATGCGGGGCAGCATGAGCCAGAAGTCCGTCGCCGACCCTTCGGCCTTTGAACGCGCCAACTATATGAAGGCGTTGAATCGCTACAAATAGCCGCAAAAGATGCAACGCGGATCTACCATCGGGCCGCAGGAATGGCACACCGCTTTCCTGTGGCCCCTGTTCTGAGCGGGGTGTGGTGCGTACAGTAACTTCCAGACACTGGAGAGGGTTTGCGAATGACAAGCCGTGCTGATATCGAAGGATTCTTTCAGTCCAAGGCGTATGCCGTCATTGGCGTCTCCTCGGACCGCCGGAAATTCGGGAATTCCGTCTTCCGCACTATGAAACAAAAGGGGTTCACAGTCTATCCTGTGCACCCGGCCTCGGAGACCGTGGAAGGCGAGAAATGCTACCGGTCAGTGGCCGACCTTCCGCCTGATGTGGAGTCTATGGTGACGGTCGTTCCTCCTGCAACAACTGAAGGCGTGATCCGGGAAGGGATGACGAAAGGCATACGCCACGTCTGGATGCAGCCGGGTTAAAGATCGCCCGGGACGCGGGAGCAACCGTGGTGGAAGGCGATTGCATTCTGATGTTCCTGGAGCCGGTGGAATCCATCCACGCGCTGCACCGGTGGATCAAGAAGCTGTTCGGGAACTATCCGCTCAAGTAAACCGGTTGCCTGCAAACCGATTCCTGGTGTAGGCCATTGCGGCATGGGCCGGTGCCTGGCCTGCATCGGCGGCCACCCCGGGCATGGGGAGGATGTGCGATGTGATCATCACCCCATCCCCAGCGTGTCGCCGCGTCTTGGTCACACCATCGTCAGCATTTCGACGCATCATGATCACTCCAACATCAGCGTGTCGTGACACCATGATCGTGCTCTCGGCGGACACCATCACCCTGGTGTCCGGATTTCCGCAAGCAGTTTCTCCACATCCTTCATTGCTCTCTCCATCCTGCGCATCAGCATCCTGAAGGGATCAGGTGTGGTCATGTCCACTCCTGATCTCCGCAACAACGCAATGGGATAATCGGACCCGCCGGCTGAAAGCAGCTCCAGATACCGTTTCCGTGCTACGGTATCTCCCTCCAGGATCATCTCCGAGAGAGCCGATGACGCCGTGAGAGAGGTTGCGTACTGGAACACGTAGAAGTTGTAGTAGAAATGCGGTACGCCGGCCCATTCCGCCTGCACGCCCTCGTCAACAACGCACACGCCCTGTGCATGCCCGTAGTACTCCCGGGTCAGCTCCCCGTACAGTGCCTCAAGCGAATCGCCGGTCAGTGACTGTCCCGCCTCAGCCCGTTCGTGAATGCGCAATTCGAACTCAGCAAACTGCGTCTGCCGGAACACTGTCGCCTTGAGGCCGTCCAGGTAGTTCATCAGCAAGGTCAGACGGATGCGCGCATCGGAGACTGTCTTCAGCATCCATTCCAGCAACAACGCCTCATTGAACGTTGATGCGACTTCGGCAACGAAGATCGAATACTGGGATGTTGCATACGGCTGCCGTGCATTCGAGAGATAGCTGTGCATGGTATGTCCCAGCTCATGTGCAACGGTGCTGACATCGTCGTATTTGCCGTTGTAGTTCAGGAGGATGTACGGATGCGCATCGTACACGGAGCCGTTGGAGTAGGCCCCTCCGATCTTCCCCTCGCTCGGATAGACGTCCATCCAGCGTTCTGCAAACGCCCGCGCAGCCACGGATGTGTACTCTTCTCCGAGAGGCGTAAGGGAGTCAACAATGAGATCCCTCGCCTCAGCGAACCCGTACTCCAGCATGAGTTCCGGGACGACATGGGCGTATAGATCATAGTAGTGCAGCACATCAACGCCGAGGAGACGCCGGCGAAGATCGAGATAACGGTGAAGCAGCGGGAGCGCCTCCCGTACATGCGCAATGAGCGCCTGGTACACGTCCACCGGGATATTCTGTGCATGCAATGCACTGTGGAGGCAGGAGGGATACTTCCGCACCCGCTGGTAGTACAGATTCTTTTTCACCTCACTATAGAGCTGCGTCCCGAATGTGCGGCGATACTCATGCAGCTTGCCGAAGTACGCCTCGAAGACCTTCTTCCGGTCTTCCCGGTTCGGCACGGTGCGATACAGCGGAAAGGCTGCCTTGTCGAGCCTGACGGTCTTGCCGTCGCTGAGCGTGATCTCCGCAAACGGAAAGTCAGCGTTGGAAAAGACCGTGTAGATAGAGCCGGATGAATCTGCCATAAGCCCGGCTTCTGCAATCAAGTGTTCTTCCGACTCTGTGCCGGTATGGTCTTTCCGTCTCAATACATCATCCAGCATGTGACCGTAGACTGCCAGGCCCGCGTCTGCGGAAAGGAACCGGTCGATCTGCTCTCGACCAAGGCGGAGCAGCTCCGGCTCGAGGAATGCCGTGCGTGCACTCATCTCGGTGCCGAGCTGACTGATCTCCTGCTGGCAGGCGAGATAGTCGCTGCTTCTGGTGTCGATATCGGCATGAGCCGACGCATATGTGTACAGCCGGGCGTACTCCTTTCCGAGCCCGGTCATCGCATCGAGACACGAACGCAGATGCGCGGCAGAGTTTCCGAGCGTCCCCCGAAAACTGTCCAGACGGGGTAGTTCCTTCACAAAGGCTTCCTTGGCACGAGTCCATGCGGCAAAATCGGGAAAGACCGGTGACAGGTCCCAGAGAAACTCTTCGGGAATCTTTGAGCGATCGCGCTCGGTGGACAGCACTGATGTTGACAACGTCGTTCCTCGCTGTTCTGACTTGTGCTGCACTATGAGCACCATCCGGAGGCATTGGTGCTTCACCGGATAGTGGTCAGGTAACAATACACGGCCGAAATGGTAGGCAATTCCGCTCCGAGAATCAAGGATGGGATTGCCAATTTGTTCTGAAAAGTTCGTATAATGGGAGCAAGAAATCAGACTCACTCACAGCGGGATCGCTATGAAGGCGTTTCAGGATCGACTGCGCGACGAAGTGATCGTGTTCGATGGCGGCATGGGGACCTATCTCTACGAGAAAGGCATTTACATCAACACCTGCTTCGATGAACTGAACCTGACAAACCCCGATCTCGTGGCCGACATCCACCGGGAGTATGTGCAGGCTGGTGCGGACGTCATTGAAACCAATACGTTTGGTGCAAACCGTTTCAAGCTGGCTGCATACGGACTCGAGTCACGGGTGTATGAGATCAACCGCAAAGGCGCGGAGATCGCAAAGCATGCTGCAGGGGAGACAACACTGATTGCCGGCTCTGTCGGTCCGCTGGGTGTCCAGATTGAACCGATCGGGAAATTGTCGTTCCGGGAAGCACAGGATGCGTTCGAAGAACAGATCAAGGGATTACTGGATGGTGGTGTGGACCTCATCATCCTTGAGACGTTTTCGCTGGTGACAGAGCTTCTGCGGGCCATCCGGGCCACGCGCGCGCTTGATCCGTCGATCCCCTTGATTGCCCAGGTGACGGTCAATGATGATGGCATGTTGCTGAGCGGAGCGCATCTTGAATCGTTTGTCCAGGAAACGGCCGGGGAAGCCATTGACGTCATCGGGCTGAACTGCTCGGTTGGCCCGAAGGCGATGCTCGAAGCGCTGGAGGCTTTGAAGACGCTTACCGATCTGCCTATCTCGGTGCAGCCCAACGCGGGTGCTCCGCAGAACGTCGGCGGGCGGAACATCTACATGACGTCGCCGGAATACATCGCAGAGTACGCCAAGCGGTTCATCCAGACCGGCGCAACCATCGTAGGCGGGTGCTGTGGAACAACCCCCGGGCACATCCGTGCCATCCGGCGGGCTGTGCAGGCGCTGCAGCCTGCGACGCGCATGGACCATCCCGCAGTCGCCATGCATGTGACCGCGCCGGAAACGGTGAAGGTTGTCCCGCAGCAGGAGAAATCCCGGTTGAGCAACAAGCTGGTCAAGAAGCAGTTTGTCACGCTTGTAGAACTGGTCTCTCCGAAAGGGGTTTCTCCCGCGGCGCAGGTAGACAAGGCCCGGCGGCTTCACCATTTCGGCATCGATGCGATCAATATTCCTGACGGTCCACGCGCATCGGCCCGCATGTCCGCTCTTGCGCTGGCGGCAATTCTACAGCGGGAGGTCGGCATCGAGGCGGTGCTGCATTTTGCCTGCCGGGACCGGAACGTGATCGGCATGCAGTCGGATCTGCTCGGCGCTTGGGCGCTGGGCCTGCGCAACATCCTGGCCATCACAGGCGATCCGCCCAAGCTCGGCAATTATCCCCAGGCGACGGCGGTGTTTGATGTTGATGCCATCGGGCTGACGAACATCATCAACCGGCTGAATCATGGGCTGGATCTTGCCGGGAACCCGATTGGGGAGCCTACCGCACTCAGCATCGGAGTCGGCGTAAATCCGGGAGCCATCAATCTGGATGAAGAGCTGCGCCGGCTGGACTGGAAGGTCGAGGCGGGAGCGGAGTACATGATCACGCAGCCGGTGTTTGACATCCGGATACTCGAAAAGTTTCAGAAACGCATCGCCGGCGTAGGCATCCCGCTGATCTGCGGCATCTGGCCGCTTGTCTCGTTCCGGAATGCCGAATTCATGAACAACGAGGTGCCCGGCGCGAGCGTTCCTGCGGATATTCTGGAGCGGATGCGCAGAACCACGACAAAGGAAGAAGGATTCCTGGAAGGAGTCCGTATCGCCCGGGAGACCTACGCGCACGTGCGCGATGGAGTCGCCGGAGTTCAGCTCTCCGCTCCCATGGGCAAGATCGAAGGGATCTTCTCGATCCTGGAATAGCTGTTGTCACCGCTGTAGAGAGATGGTACACAGACCGGGAGCACATCCGGCCCGGCGATGAAGATACTACACGCGTCAGCTCAGTTTCTCTCCCCCCACCCGCCATTCTCCCCTGAAACAGGCACGTCGCCGGCGGCATACTGTTTGTACCCCATAGCATCGGAAGTTGTCGTACACACACGAGGACTGCATGGGATCTGGTCATACACTGCTGACACTTGGGGCATTCATACTGCTGTCGACGATCATGATCAATTTCTATGACATGTCCGCAAGCGCGAGTGACTCCATCGGGAGCGGCCAGGATGGCATTTTTCTGACCACGCTCACGACGTCGTATATCGAGATAGCCCAGGGAATGGCATTCGACAACATAACCGATACGATGCACGTTGGAGTTGCCAATGCCATGTCTCTCACATCCCCGTCCCTGCTGGGTCCGGAGACAGGCGAAGACTCCCTCAGTGAATTCAACGATATTGATGACTTTGACGGCTATTCCCTCGAGAGAGAGGCCGGCACATCTAACCGGCGGTATTGCACGCAATTTTCCGTGAACTATGTTGATGCGACCGACCTCGAGAAGATTTCGTCGGCCCGCACGTTTGTCAAGCGTCTGGATATGAAGACATGGCGGACATTCCCAGTCTCAAAGGAAGGCAGAGTGGACACACTGAATGCATCCTTTGTCATGGGCTATTTTCACTTTGATTAAATGGGGCGATCATGAACGAAATGTTGGATTATATCAGTTCAGTGTTGATGGGCGGGATGCTCATGATCAACGTCATGACGGCAAACGACGTTGCCACTGAAACCTACTCCGTCTACGATGGCGATGCGACGGTGCAGGAGATGCTGGTGACGACAGTCCAGGTGCTGGAGGGGGAATTCCGGAACATGGGGTTCGGAGTCCCTGAGGCGGAGCGGACGGTGCTGGATGCTGACAGTTCCAGCATTACATTCCTGATTGACCTGGACAATAGCGGTGCACCACTCGACACCGTGCGCTATTTCATCGGGGACATTTCTGAAATGTCATTTACGGAGAACGAACACGACCGTTATGTGTATCGGACCGTCAATGGAACATCCGGAATGAAGATCGGTGTGGTCACCACGTTCCGTTTGCGGTATATCACCATGGGCGGCGAGCAACTCGCCATTCCGGTCCCGAACCACCGTTTGTCCGAGATCCATGAAGTGGAAATCACGCTGGAAGTACAGAACCCGTACGCCATGCATGCAGCAGGAACGAGCGGAGTCGGTGCAAGCAACATGCTTCACTCAAGCTCCTACTGGCAGCAGACGCGGTTGGCATCACAGAATTCGCGGAGGTAGCACCTGTGGGCGGAAAAGCCGGACTTCTCGTTGTTCTTGGCCTGTCGGCCATTCTCAGCTACATCTCGATGAATGTGAACGACGTGGCAACAAAAGCCGTCAGCAACATGTCCATGTACAATGCCATGACGGCCTCGCACAACCTCGCTCTTGCCGGTGCGAATGCCCGTCTGGCAAAGTTCTACCAGGACACCAGCGATTTCAGTGTCGTGGCGAAGACCTTTACCGGCAAGAATTTCACCGGCACATACGCTGCTGGCATCACTCCCATCGGCACCTCGAAGCTTCGCATGCGCAGTGTCTCGGCGTATCCGCTGGGTGGTGGCGCGTATCTCCGTGATACGGTAGACGTCTGGTTTGACCGCACCAAGCGCAACAGCTTCAGCCTCTTTGCGTGGATGACAGATTTCGAAGGGAACGTCTTCTGGGTCACGGGCGATACCGTGTGGGGCCGCGTGCACTCCAACGGCAATCTGCATATCAACGGCAGCCCTGTGTTCTATGAGAAGGTGACCACTGCCAAAGGCTTCGATCCTCCGAAGGTCGGCTCGGGGACGAACAAAGCCATCTTCAAAGACAATTATGAAAAGGGAATTGCACCGATCGAGTTTCCCACAGATCTGTCAGAAATCCTGACAGCCAGCGTGTCCGGAGGGAGAAAGTACATTGGCAATATCTATGTCACTCTCTCCCCGGGAACCAGCGCAAACAACGACGGAAAAGCATACATACGCAGCGGGAACACATCAACCGGCGCACTCATTGACTCCGTCGACCTGAGTGATGTCGGATTCAACGGAGTCATCCTGGGTACGGGTCAGGTGAATGTGGAAGGGACGCTGGATGGCAAGCTGACCATCTCATCGCAGACCAGTGTGTATGTGCACAATGACATGCTGTACGAACAGAATCCCAGGGTGGTGAGCACGAGCGACGACCTGCTTGGCCTCGTGGCGGAGAAGAACGTTGTTGTGAAGGACAACACAGCCAATCACACCAACTGTGAGATTAATGCAAGCATCTTCTGCAGGGATGGCTCGTTCACTGCAGAAAACTACAACTCCCTTCCGCTTTGCGGCGAACTCCGGGTCTATGGATCAATTGTGCAGAAAGAACGCGGTGCTGTCGGGACGTTCGCCGGAAGCACTCTAAAGACCGGGTTCTCTAAACGGTACCGGTATGACGATAGACTCGCCGATCAGGCATTTCGTCCGCCGTTCTATCCGGGCTACTATGTTACCACCTACGCAATTACAAATTGGTGGGAGAGCTATCGAGTGATGGAGTTCGAGTAAGCTGCAGCCGCGTTGCATTTCGGGTCGTTTTTGTTGTACATTGAATGTACTCAACAAGACGACCCGTTTCTATGTCTACACCCCTCATGCGTCAGTATTCGCAGGTCAAGGCCCGGTATCCCGACACGATCCTCCTGTTCCGGATGGGGGACTTCTTTGAGACCTTCGATGAGGATGCAAAAGTCACCGCCCGTGTTCTCGGCATCACGCTGACGCGTCGTGGCAACGGTGCGGCGGGGGAAACTCCGCTGGCCGGCTTTCCACACCACGCTCTGGACGCCTATCTCCCCAAATTGCTGAAAGCAGGCCACAGGGTGGCGATCTGCGAACAGCTCGAAGATCCCAAACTCGCCAAAGGCATCGTCAAACGCGATGTGATCGAGGTCGTCACGCCGGGGATTGCGTTTTCAGACAAAGTCCTGGATCAGAAACGGAACAACTTCCTGGTCGCAGTGGCATTCCCGGGCGCGCTGGTGACGGGGACGGACCGTGTGGGTTTGGCGTTTGTCGATGTTTCCACCGGAGAATTCCGCGTTGCGGAACTCCTCCTCAAGAACCTTGCGGAACAGGTCGGTGCCCTCGAGCCTTCGGAATTCCTCATCCAGCGGCGAGACCAGGCCACCATTGAACAACTCTTCCGGACCACCTTTCATGGCCTCTATTCCAGGATCGATGACTGGGTCTTTCATGAAGCGTATGCCCAAGACCTGCTGACCGGGCATTTCCACACTCAGTCGCTGAAGGGATTCGGGCTCCAGGACTATGGCATCGGCATCGTGGCAGCCGGGGCGATTCTGCATTACCTCCAGGAAGCCCAGAAAGGCAACCTCCTCCACATCCGGAAGCTCACACCGTTCGATGTGGAAGACCATATTGTGCTCGATCCGGCGACGAAACGCAATCTGGAGATCACAGCCTCAATGGCCGGCGATGATGCCGGCACGCTGTTCGCCGTGCTGGACAAGACGCGGACAGCAATGGGCGGACGGATGCTCAAACGGTGGATTCATCAGCCCCTGAACCGATTGGGCCCGATTGCAGAACGCCTTGCCGCGGTATCAGAACTGCGGGCACATGATGTGGAGCGGACGACCCTCGCGGAGCATCTCACCCGCATCGGCGATCTTGAGCGGCTCAGCGGGCGGATCTGCACAGGGCGGGCGGGACCAAGGGAGGTCAATGCTCTCAAGGGGATTCTCATCGATGTGGACCGGTTGCGGTCGAGTACTATGCACCTGCAGTCTCCAGCTCTGGTTGCAGTGCACGGGCAGCTCGACCCGCTGCCGGAAATTGTGGCCCTGATCGATGGCGCCATTGACACGGATCCCCCTGCCGCGCTCTCGGATGGCGGGGTGATACGGAAAGGATATCATCCTCCATTGGATGAGCTGCGGCAACTAACGACAAGCGGAAAACAGTGGATTGCCGACCTGCAGGCCCGTGAACGTGAGCGGACCGGAATATCGTCGCTGAAGGTCGGTTTCAACAATGTCTTCGGGTATTATATCGAGATCACCAATACTCACAAAGACAAGGTGCCCTCCGATTATATTCGGAAACAGACACTCACCGGCGCAGAGCGGTATGTCACGCCTGCGTTGAAAGAGTACGAAGAGAAGATCCTCCACGCCGAGGAGCGGATCCTTGCACTGGAGACCGAGCTCTTTACGGAAGTCCGGTTGAAGATTGCCGCGCGCGCCGATGTCCTTCAAAACAACGCCCATGCCCTTGCCCGCCTGGATTGCCTGGTTTCCCTTGCGGATGCAGCCGAAGAATACCGCTATGTCTGTCCGGACGTCAACGAGGGGACCGTTCTGGATATCACCGGCGGACGCCACCCCGTCATCGAACGTCTTCTCCCGCAGGGGGAACAGTATGTTCCGAACTCGGTCCACCTCGATACCACCGCAGACCAGATCCTGATCATTACCGGTCCGAACATGAGCGGCAAGTCAAGTTTTCTCCGGCAGGTCGGACTCATCGTGCTCCTGGCGCAGATCGGGAGCCATGTTCCGGCGGAACG
>JAGDMK010000123.1 GCA_017860635.1 Bacteroidota bacterium | reverse complement strand
GGGAAGAACCGACCAATCCCAACAACCAGACGACAAAGCCGGCGGCCAGCGGTTGAGCAACCTTCTGGCAGGGATATGTCGCACGGCTGGGCTTGGGTATAACCCGAATGAGAACCCAAATAGCAGAGGCCAGTCCAACAACGATCCAAAGCCAGAAAGCCTTTCGTGTTCCCGTTTTGAGTCCGGTCATTTTGCCAGTCCGGGGGCACACAGCGAATTGCTTCATTACCAGTTGTATGATTCTGGAAGACATAGTTTATTCCCCTTGGCGGCGGCGGACCACGACGAGAGGGTGGTCCCCGCTCATTCTCTCACATTCATCGCAACGCTGCAGGAAAAACGGGCCGGATCAGCGTAAGTGCGCATCCGTATCGAGGCATGTTCCGGACACCACGTCAGCAGCACTATCTTGCGTTTTTGGAGAGGCCCTACTGCAACAACATAAACTGCTTGGCTATTGAAGTACCATTGACCGTCAGGCGGTAGAAATACACGCCACTAGACAGACTGCTTCCATCAAATCGAACTCTATATGTTCCTCTGTGTTCTGTCTCGTTGACAAGTGTTCTTATTTCTTGACCCAACACATCGTGGACCGATAACCGAACGTGTGAAGAGAATGGGATTTCATACACAATGGTCGTTACCGGATTGAAAGGATTGGGATAGCTCTGATACAACACGATGGTATTCGGCGCAGTGTTCTCGAGTGATTTGACAAACGTAGGGTAATTGGTTTCCAGGGCACCAATATCCGGGGCCTTGCCTGCGAAAGCAAATCCGATGTCTACTCCTGCATCAACCAATGCACTGCCGGGGGCAGGTTTCAGAAAATCAATGTCAGGCAAACTGCCATCAGCCTTCCGCGGCGCCATCAATTGGGATTCATCAAGACTCACAAAGTCCTTAACCGTAAGATTGAATACTGAGTCAAAAGAGTTGTGTGAAAGGGTATTCTTCGAAGTGTCTATGTATGCGGTGTCAGAACTCCGTGCACTATAACTCAGGTTGTTCTTAAGGACATGATTGTAGCCGAATTCCCATATGCTGCTGTCTGCCTGCGGGCTCTCACGGTTGACCATGTTGAAGTTGATATCGTTCTTGTGCGCCGTGTTGTTATACCAGGTGTTTCCGTTCAAATGATGGTTGGAGTAAAACCCGTTTGACTTGTTTCCAACCGCTATGCAGAAGTCGATCGTATTTGACGGGACAGGATTTGGTATCTTACTGGCAGGATCATATGCATATCCACCTGCTTTGAATCCATTCCCGTCACCCAGTTGTTGAAACGAAGTCGAATAGCCGTTATAGAATGACCAGCAGCTGTCAAACACAACTGCCGCACCCGACCGAATGATATCAAAACCATCGTCGCTGTTGAACCAGGAACGGCATCCTCGAAAGACATTCCCCGGACCGCTGGATTTCGGATGACAGCCGAAACCGTCCGTATTGCTGCCAAGTTTGTTTTCAGAGACATTATCCCAGTTTCTATATGAATCACAATTCAAGAACAGATTGTAGCCTCCATCATAGTGTCTCAGGCCTGTCCCCACGTTGTCATGCATACTGATCTGCTCAAAGATGTTGTGATTCCCCTTGCTGTAGATGCAGTAGGATTCCGTGTGCGCTGTAATGGTCACTTGCACACCGGTCATTTCCAATCCTTTGATGTGGATGTAACTGCCTACCACATATATCCCTACCACTCTCTGGTTGGCCGGTTTTACTGCGGAGAAATCGAAGACAGGCCTTTCTCCAGGATACGCCCAATAGTTGATCGCATGGCCTTCTGTTCCGCTCTTGTCCAAGTAGGTGACGCAGGCAAACAGACTCGACACCACATTTGAGATTTGGTCCTGCCGAACTTTGTAGATGCCGCCCCTTATATACACCGTGTCGCTGGGACTGGCATACTCTTGTGCTTTTTGCATCGATTCAAGGGGCTGCTCAACTGTTCCGGGATTGGCATCGCTCCCATTAGGAGCGACATAGATCTGTGAGAGAACAGGAGTACTTGATATTATGAGAAGAGCGAGAGCAAAAACGCTTGATCGTATCATTGTGGATTTGCGGATGCTACATGTGATATTGATGTGACGTGTGGTACCAGTCTGTGTTTTGGTCCTCTTCGGTATCCAAGAGGGAGTAGCCAAACCACAATGCCGTCATCCTGATGCAATCAGCCGGGGTGTTTATCTCGGATAGGGGTTGAGAGTAATCAGTCTCAACCCCTTTTCCAAGAAAACTCAGAGAACGAATGTCGCTATCTGAGGAGCGTCATCTTCTTGAATTCAACAAAAGTCCGTCCGCTCGTACCAGTGGCGTGAATACTGTAGATATACACTCCACTGCCCAGCTGAGAAGCATCGAAAGTAGTTGAATGTACTCCCGCTGCCAGACTTCTGTCCCTCATTTCAAATACTTTTTGACCCAGGATGTTGAAGACACTCAAAGTCACGTGTGATTGCTCAGGCAATCCGAATTCAATTGTTGTACTCGGATTGAAAGGATTCGGATAGTTGTTGCTTAGGTAGTATTGCTCTGGAGTATTTGCACTATTGGATTCAACACCGGTTACATTTCCCGATGTAATGAGCGCCGATGCGCTGTCACCCGGAACGTAAAGATACTTCGCGTTTAGCATTGAATCCCTTAGTGCAGCAATATACTGGGTTCTATTAGCCAGGTATATTGCTTTCTTCGCGGGGAACCAGTTCAAGTCGCCGAGCGGCAACTTGTCTGTACCGGCTGCCATCAACGTATCATTCGTATAGGTCAGGTTGAATGGCGGTGGCCAACTCAAGACCGGATTGCCAGCGCTATACGTAATAGGTGGCGTGATACGCCAATTCGGTGCGTTGGTAGGTTGTGCCGGACCCCTAAAACCTGCAACCCATGCCAGCATGCTGTCTGTGTTACTTGGAGGAGTAGTGAACTTTGGATCAAATTGCCAGTAGCTCTTGCCGATTTTGAAGTTGATATCCGCTCTAATAGTGGAATCGACACTTCGGTTCCACAATAGACACTGATAAACAGTATCGCCCAAACTATTCTTGTAGTAATTCAAAATCTTAGGATCCAGGTAGAAGAGATTACGTCCGTTATAGAGTGAAATAGAATCAAGCTTTGCCACCACATTAACATGGTTCTGCCAACATGTGAAATAGGTTTCATAGCCGTTCGTATTAGCCTTGCGTCCCGTCCAACACCAGTTATAATAAATATTGTTCGCCTGCAGGCCTGTGTACCAATGAAGCTCATGGCCGGTTGTCTGCATGTTCAGGTATGTATAGTGCACTTCTATCATGTTGGACGTAAATTTCTCACCACCATTACCAAACTCTCTGGCCATATTCACAGAGGTATTGTTCTCTAGCAGTATGTCAGGAATGGCTCCATCAAAACGGTGGGGCATACCACCACTCTGGTTGAACCTATTTCTGATTCCATTCATGAAAATACAGTTGGTAACATGGACTTTCTTTGCGGCTCCGGTGATTTTGAGCGCATGACTATCATGGTCGGTAAACACGCAATTATCGGCAATAACCGAATCACCGGCTGCATTTTCAACCACTGATTGGAGAAAAGCACCATCGCCCACACTAGCACTGAACAGGATATTCTTAACCGTTAGACTTCCTCCCGCTCGAAGATTGATAAAAGTTCTGGTAGCACTATTGGTTCCCCCCGGTGTCTGCAAAAATATCGGCGGTGTGGTCTGATTGTAGAGCCATGTGGAATTGTCTCCCTGTATGACCAAAGGAAAATTCACAAACAGGGTTCCATCAAAGGCGTAGATTTGTCCGCTTTGAGCCACATAGACTGTTTTCGCCGGATCATGCGATCCATTTGACAGAGTGTCACCGGCAATTTGAATATTGACGTACTTGGCTGGATCAAGTGTCGTTTGAGCCATGGTTACGCCAAGCCAGCCAACGCACACAGACAATACGAAGAGCAGTTTTCTCATGATGATGCTCCTTGAGTAATGTTGGGTTGGTCAATTGTGGAATTGGTGAGGCTGCAGTCAACCACGATATTTCTGCGCACCATCACCTTTCCCATGCTCACGTTTGGACAAAAAGGATGACGGTCGTCAAAACGAATAACGAAATCCCAGATCTGCTGTCAGACCATAATACTGCACTTCAGACAGTCTTTCCAAAACACTTCTGAATTGACGGTCAGGTCTATCAGTAATGTTGTTCACATTCAGATACACTTGAAGTCCTTCTAGCCAGGGAAGTTGTTGATACGCTGTAAAGTCCCATCGGTAATAGGCGTCTGTATATTGATCGAGTTCCTCTTGTTTTATGTCTGTGCTTCTCAAGACATTGTCCTGGTAGAGAAATGATAACCTGGCAGAAAAACCGCCAATATCATAACCCATCGTTAAGTTCAGGATATCATTTGGCTGATTGATCAATCTGCCGGATCTGGTTGTATCCACCAGTTTCGATCCAAACATACCCACTTTCACTGACTTCTGATATGGATAGTACGATTCAGAATTTATGTGGGTATAGTTGATATTCAAAACCAAACCATTTAAGAAAGAGGGGAGATACCAAAAGCGGGTCTGCCAGTCAAACTCAACACCTCTTACATAGGATGATTTGTCCAGATTAGTCCACGTACGAATTTCTGTGTCAACACTATAGGCTAATGGCATCCTGTAATGGATCTTCGAAGCATCTCTCGTTAGAAGCGTAATGGGGACAATCAAGTTGTCTATTTCTTTGTAGAAAAATCCGGCTGTGAATAACCCGACAGTGTTTTCATAGACCGAAAGATAAATGTCATAATTCTGAGTTATCGCGGGACTCAGATATGGATTGCCTAACTGCAGGGATTGTGGAGTCGCTGCTGAACTGAAATAGATGTATGGTGAAACCGCGCGGTAGTCGGGATAAATTATGCTTTTGGTACTCGCAAAACGAAGGTCCAGCCATTCTGTCGGTCTAATACGAAGATGAATTTGCGGGAACCAGGTCCCCACTTTCGTGGAATCCCAGTGAATAGTCTTATAGTCATATGCTTGTGCACCCAAGACGGTCTGCGTAGCCCTTTCGAACGTAGAATCCGCATCATAGATGTAATGATATCTTTCGTATCGTATTCCCGGCATAAATGTGATGAATGTACCCAGATTCAATTCAGCCATAGCATGGAAAGCACCGAAATGCCGGGTAAAATCATAGTCATATTGGGTTGATGCTTGCGCATTGAAGAAGTAGTAAGGATACGATCGCCCATCAAACGAACTTACAAAGGTGGTGTTCCTTGCCAATTCCTCCAAGCGACGGATTTTGTCGATTGAGATCTTGTTGTAGAAGACACTATTACTGACCCCTTCCTTTCCTGCAAGAAAATTGCCTATATCATAGTTCGGATCTCCGAACAACGATGCATAGACTACGTTATCCTCGCCTATCCCAAGATCTGGCCAAAGAGAACTCTTCAAAAGAGGAATGAACGTCAGTCCGGCGATGTCACTGTTCAAACTGAGTCCCCATTGTGTCTCATCATTCTTCCTTGTGTTGCGGATATATTTGCCGCCAAACTTGAGGTTACCCGCCAGGTATTCAGCAAAGTTGAAAGGCACAGTGAAATCGACTGCAGCGGATTGTGCAGTTTCATCAACATCCCGCTTCAGCGTGTACAATCTCTGCATTATTACAGTAGCTCCACTATTAACGTAATACGCATTGAGCAATTCACTCGGGGTTACTGACAAATCGTCTTTGAGCGAGTCTCCCCACATGTTTTCTCCACCGGTCCTGGGGCCGATCTCCATCCTCAAATCGCCGGGATTGCGTTGCTTCGTAATTGAATTGGAAAGTGAAAGGTTCATATTGACACCGAAGAATTCAAATTCACCCTGAAGCGCATTACCGATTACCGTATTGGTAAACTCATTGTCCGCTGCATAACCACTCCAGTTATAGTTTGTCAGAGTCAGACTATTTTGCTGTATCATCTCATGTTCATCAATGCTGCTTATGAAGTTATTCAGCATTAACGAACCAAACGGTAACCGGTAATCCAAAACCAAGCTGCCGCCATATCTCTTTCTGTCAGTTACATTATCATTTATGTCGACATTGTTCAGGTACATCTTCAATAATCCACCCTGTATTTCGGACTGTGCATTTGTAAAATATCCGGCACTCATTCTATCGGAGCTTCTATTGTATTTGTCCAGAGAAGCTGACGCCTGGACGCCTAACTTGCCGTCAAGGAACCGCTCACTTGCCGAACCATTGATTCTGTAATTCCCATACGTCTTTGCCAGTGATCCATACCCCCCCTGAAGGGAAAAACTCGCATGGAATTCTTCTTTGGCTTTACCTATTTTGAGGTCAATCGTTCCACCCACCGCATCCGCGTCCATATCAGCCGTTAATGCTTTTTTCACTTCGATTGCATGCGTACACCACTGACCATCATGATATTGTATTGCGGCGACATTCCACGGATAGTCACCTTTTGCCCTTCACCACCGCTTCTGATGAGCGATATGCCAGGTAAACGTGCAATTGATTCTGCTGCATTAGCATCTGGAATGTCCTTGATGCGGTCAGCCGATACAACATTGGTAATGGTATTTGAAGACAATTGTTGGTTGATGGCCTGCAATTGCCCTTGAGCCTGGGCGGTGATAGTCACCGTCTCACCAGTCAACGTGGTCGGCTCCATGTAGACATCTTGTTGAAGTTGCTCGCCTTCCTTGAGAGTAATCCCAATTGAAATCGACTTGTAGCCCACATACGTGACCAGCAATGTCTGAGGACCCACAGGAACATTACGGATCACAAAGTTCCCATTGATGTCTGAAGAAGCACCTATGCTGGTCCCCTTTACAAGAACATTGGCACCCGGCAATGGATCCTTTGTCTCTCTGTCAAATACTCTGCCTTTGACGTCGGCTGAAGTTGCAGCCAAGATTGACTGGGTAACAAACAACAGTGCTGCGCAGCAACAACAAATGGTCTTTCCGGGAAGTCGGTGGCTAGAATATGACATGTGTTCCTCCCTTATGAAATGTCTATTGGGATCTCAAGCCAATGCGTAATGCGAGAAACTCTTTGTGGCGCGTCGTTCTTCAAGAATTCGGATGAATCCTCCGCGTCAGTCCATGTGGAACACTTCTTCCAGGGGCTGAGAAACGGGAGAGAAGTCGGCGTTGGTCTCCATGATGTCCGCCATATACTTCCACCACCTGTGAACCACGGGATTCTCACCCAGATCCTGAGAAGATTGTTCCCCCTCCTGGGTTTGAACGGCGAAAAGAGTGTCGCTCCCTGTGTCGAGATAGATCGTGTAGTCCCTGACTCCCGATGCAGTGAGAAGCGATTTCAGCTCGGGCCAGATCGCGTTGTGCCTGCGAATGTACTCTTCCCTGCAGCCACTTTTCAATTTCATCGTAAAGGCAAGTCTCTTCACGGGCAGCAAGGGCCCTCAGGCCAGTGGGGTTTCGAGCAGTATCCCATCTTCCTCGGGAATATCCTTACTCTCTCTTTGGTCTGGAGTGAAATGTCGGTGCCGTCGCTCGGTGCTTATGAGATGGTAGTAGGCGTACCTGACAACGCCCTTGTGATGTCCTTGGTGGTCAGTCTTCAGTTTGTTTGACCGCGCCGCCTGCTGTCCGCTTCCTTGGCGCGTCTCACGAGTTCACGTGCCAAGAATCAGAATGCGATCGTCATCACTAACCTGTAACGGAACCTGAAGAAGATGATCACTTGCGAGGGGGTCGAGCGTCCAGAATTCGCCTTTGGGATTGCCTCAGGAATTCTTCTTGGTCGCCAGATGCAAGAATGTGGAGCGATCAGAACAACTTTGGGGGTCAGCTGCCCGCCGCTTCGGGCGTGAGAATGTGTTTTCGGTGCTTCTGTTTGGCTTGAGCTCTACCGGGTTACAAAGTGGGTCGCATGGCTTCCCACCATGGCGGTCCCGGAGGCCTCCTGAATCGGTTACTTTAACGATTGCGCAACCGATGTCGTAATATATTGCAGCTTTTTGGGTTTGTCAAGAGGAGGGGCACGCCAGCGTAGCCTCTGCAATCGATGGTACGACTCTCATAGCTGGTGGAAGTCTCGTGACCCTGGTGAAGATCTTGGATCGTACTGGTCCAGTCTCGGGAGGGATTTACCTGGCCTCATCCGCGATGCTGATTGTTCTTTCGTTGATCTCGATTTTTACAGGTTTCAAGATTCATTTCTTGCCGTACAAACTCTGCCCATTCACTTTCACAGGCTCAGCGCTCCTCCTACTACCGGGAGTGTATTCGTAGTCATAGATACGTTATTCTCTCTTGGGTGAATGCCTAGAGGGGGGGTAGCCAGCGAGTCCAATCGCTTGACATCAGACGCATCGCAACAAATGTTGATTTTACAATTCCTCTTCTAACAGGCTGCGAACGATGGCCTCAGGAGTGACAGAGAAATCCCTTCATAGAGATCGAATTCTGCAGATCTTGCAGACGATCGCGCCTTCCTAAACAGCAGGTCGGCAGTTCGACTCTGCCCGAGGGCACGAAACAAGCTGTTTTCCTCGATTCTGTCTCCTACCTCCGCTGAACATCTGCAACGAGAGTACATAGAAGGGTGTCCAGCAGGTATGTAGTCCGGCGCATTACTCTTGCCAGTCTTCACATCTTCAAGATAGGTAGTAACCACCCTACGAATGACGGGAGGAATCTCTCTCTGCCCCAGCCCTGCTTCGTCCGAAAGTTGAGACCACGAACAGAACAACCGGCGGCGGCCCTTCGTGACTGACACAGGCTAGGACCTTCTCGAAGTCCTGAACCGTGAAGAGAATTTCGCTTGTGATCTACTACTTCATCACGGGTCTCTCTTTCAATTCGACTACAACCAGCTTTAGAGATGTGGCACCAATGTTCTTTGCGTCATGAATGACATTAGGGAACCAGATCGGATTGCCTGCTTTGGCATCGGCAACCTGTGTTTTCCCATCGGATGTTGTGACTCTGAGCTTGCCTCGGGTGACTGCATACACAGCATGATCTGGATGGGAATGCACGCCGATGCTGTCTCCGGGTGCAAACGTTACCCCCAACATCCGCACCCGCTCGTTCTCCATGAGCTTTCTGCAGATGTTTGGCCCAACCTTCAAAGGATCCAGAACATGATCAGGGTCCCTGGATCTCCAATGAGCAGGCTGCATTCATTCCGCTATCTCCGGAGCGAATAACGGATGCGCTCGATTACTTTGTCCCGCCTTCACATTCGGCTCGTTCTGCGTTCGCAGATCGCTTTTTCGAGAGGGCACGCTGGGCAATCCGTGCCGCTGCCGAGATGATCGCAGCGGCGAGGAGACAATAGAATGAGACAAACAGGATCCCGATCCCTGTCGTAGAGTGCATCCTCCCCCTCGAATACAGGAGATCGTACATCCCCGTATGACTCCCGAGAACAATGGCAGTCATAATTCCTGTACCAATCAATGATGTCAACCAGAGAAGTCTAGTAGTAAGAGGTTCGCGGGACAGATAAAGAAATGCTGCAAGTCCGAGAAACCCAGGTATGGTAAATGCGGTGACCAGAGGAAGCGAGAGTGCGGCCTGCAAAACCGCCTCATCAAGATCAGCATCCTGCCCGACAACATAGTCGTTGGCGAGTTGTCCGAAGAAGAAGGCAACGATAGGCGACAGGATTCCGAGGAGGACTGGAATCAGAGAGGCGAGAATGCGGGTTGACATGCCCTTTATCAAGCGCCACTGCAGTGCACACACGACGATGGCCACTAAGGACGTGAAGGCGGATGGTAGTGTGTCGAGGAGGGCCACGTCTATGTGAGTATCAGGTTCTCTGGCCTTCAACGCGACATAGATTTGCCTTAGCGCGACGTCACTAGGGATTGACATCCGGGAACCACTGCCGGCGGTCGAATCAGTTGTTCCTTCCGACAACTTCGCTATGAAGCTGGTCTTCCAGTCTTCGAATGACATGGAACTCGCCTCGTGACCTCCATCTCGATGCGACGGGACCTGATACTCCACGTATCTCTTAATGGTGGCAACGCAGCACGCCACGGCCACAACCGCGAACAGAAGGAAGATGGCGTATGGGATGGTGTGAGTGATTCTGGTTTCTTCTGTCATGGTCCGGCTCCCGGAGAGACGGTACGGTGAATAATACGCAGGGGGAGGGCGGGAGTCAAACGGTGGCGCGGGCATTCATGCGGAGTGGATGGGGGTCTCACAGAACCCTGACGGTCGTCACATTTGCCCTGGCATTAGAGCGCGGGCACCAATGAACGATCGGGTACCCGCCTGTTCTCGTTGGGAGCCCCAACAAGTCCCTTATTTGACTACGATCATCTTCCTGGTCTGTACGAAGCTCCCTGCAGTCAATCTGTAGAGGTAGACTCCGCTCGGCAAGCCCGCTGCGTCGAACTGAACCTCATAGCTTCCCGCCGGTTTTTGCTCGTTCACTAGCACAGCTACCTCGCGACCAAGGAGGTCATACAAAGCCAGCCTCACACCACTGGCCACTGGCAACTGAAAACCGATCAATGTCGTCGGATTGAGTGGGTTCGGGTAGTTCTGTCGAAGAGCGTATGCATCGAGAATTTCATCCAGTGCCGCAACGCCCGTGGCATCGGATACTTGAATTGTCAGAGTATCATGCCAGTATTCCACCCCGCCGCTGCAAACCCCCAACGCGTACGCAAGAGTCCGGCTACCATGCGAAGACCCCGAAAAGGCAATCCTCATCACGCTGCTCAGGCGTATCTGTCCGGGCGCAATGTCACCGATGGAGACCGGATTCCCAGAAAGAATCGTACTGGCTGTGTCGAGTGCATGAATCGTCGCAGTGGCGGTCGGTATGGAAAGAGAGGACCCAAGGTTGGAGAATTTGAGTCTGAAGCTGACCGTCTGGCCCCATACGGGATCGGTGTATGCCGAATCACCGACACAGGCAACTGGTCCGGCTGTGGTGAACCGAGCAGTGAATGGCATCGGAAACGTCGCGCTGTCCTCAGGATCCACCACTCGCGTCGTGACGTTGTAGAATCGTTCGCCTCCAGGCACGATCCAGGATGTTCCCCACAGTCCATCCCGGGCTGCTCCGTCGCCGTGCTGCCCATCGTCAGCGAACCGAGTGGAATCAACAGCAGATGTATCCGCCACGAAACGTGCAATGACGGAGATTGGATGGCCCTGGGGGTTCTCAACGACGGCGGTCAGGCGCGCAGTGTCCAAGCCGGGTCTGAAGTACCTTTGGGATGCAACCACCCCATGCGCGTGTGCCACACTCGTGATCCAGGCCACAGCGCGTTTCACGACGGTGTCGTCTCCTCGCGCAACATCATCTTTGTCAAACCAGACAGGTTCGAAATCCGGGAATTCTCTCCGGATGAGCAGCACGTTCGGCTCCCGGTGATCTGCCAGGACGAAGAACGGAACCACGAAGAAGAACCCGCCTACAACAGGTTCTGGGTCCGTCATGCCAGTGACCGCACCGTTGACCGACTTGCCGAAGAACCGTGCACCTGAGAGATAGCGAAGCTTGTATGCTGTGAAATCTCCTTGGCTAACGGCGAATGGCCCGATGAGGACTGCGATGGGTCTGTCATAAAGTGTGTTTGGATCGGCCTCGAAGGAGAAGGCCTGCAACCACGAAGGGTCGAGAGGCTTCAGTGCGTACAGATCGGCCAGAGAAGATCGTTCAAGACCGATCAGCGTTTGCGTTGAGTAGTTCATCAACAGCGCAAGGCCTGCTTCCGGCCCCTGGCTTACAAAACCTCCGGCACTGAACCGGATATCGATGATAAGGCCGTCTGTCTCCATAAGTTTGGATACAGCATTCCGGAACGCGTCTTTCGTGCCGGGTGGATGCCCGGTTACATAGATATAGCCGATGTTTGTTCCGCCAACGATGCCGTAGCTGACCGGGTTTGCGCCGGGAACCGGTTCATAGTCAGGTTGCGGGACCGAAGCCACCGGTAGCTGTTCAGCATTGGCGACGTACTCCATGAGATCGAGCGACGACAAGAGAGAGGTTGGAAGGTGCTCCAAGGCGCCCGAAGGGTATCGAACGATATCGATCGTGTCGAACAGGTGCCAATTCAACCCGGCTGCAGTCAGGAGCATATGCATGCGAGAGCTCTCCGTTGACGCCAGTACGCCCCGTCGCGGGAGGGGAGACTGCAGCAGTTCAAACACGAGCCGCTTCCAGGGAACGCCTTCGTAGCCGAGAATAATATCTCCCGGCTGCAGGCCCAGCGGATGATTGGCTGCCGCCCGGAGGACAAGGAGACTGCTGTCTGGCTGCGGGGTCAAGACGGCGCCGAAGTGCCGGACATCACCGTAGTTCATTCCTCCAGGGGCAGCACTGGATTCTAGTCCCACGGCGAAGATGGGAGTTCCGGGGCTAAGGGGCGTTGACTGCATGATCGTGTCCCATCCCATGACGTGGTAGTCGCGAAGGTCGCCAGCGAGCTTCGACAGTATGGCAGAGAACCCACCCCTGCTGGTAGAGTCGTTGAGCTGCTGTGCATAGAACGCGCGAAGGGAATCCCATCTGATGTTCAGACCGCTGAAGCCGGGAAAACGGTCATGGATGTAGCTGGCGAACGTGTTGAAGACTTGTTGCTTCTGGGACAAAGCAAGTCCCGGACCCCAGAATCGGTCCACAATCTGCTGCCAATCCGCCTTCCGCTTGTAGAGCGACGAATCACCGATGCCGGTAGCGTTGGGATCGTGGTTTGTGTAGGTGAAGTGCGGTGTGGTTTCTTGAAACTGCGCCTTGCTGGGTGGATTGATCAGAATCACCACCCAGAGGAGTTGAGCGAAGATCACGATTCTTTTCATGACCAGCTACCCTCATCGTGGAAGGCGGTGAATGGGGTGGCGGGGGTTCAGCAGACTCGAAGATGACCCTGCGCGAGAGGAGGGAGTGCAGATGGAAACAAGGAGCAGGTGCGCTTCCAGGTCCGGCGAGGGGCATCAGGCACCCGCCAATGACCTATGTTCGCTATTGGCAAATCTAGTGTTCCTCTTTGAAAGAGTCAAGCTGAACGAAGGGGATCAGCGAAGGGGTCAGCGAAGATACCTGGACAGGAGAGCAAGGTGTGACTCCTCGTATTGACCCACTTGAGTGTGGAGAGTGTGCTGTGAATTCTCAGACCGGCTTGATGTTATGGTTTGTACGAAACATGTTGTCGGGATCCCACCGCTTCTTTACTTGAGCGAGACGGTGAAGCGCTTTCCCTAGTGCAGTTTTGGTACGTTCAGGACCTTCGTCTTCGGTCAGGAAGTTGATATATGTGCCGCCCGTGGAAAAGACTTTCATGTCGTTCCAGGCCTCGCCTGCCCATGTGATATTCGCCCCGTCCTCGCCTGGTTGCTCCCACGCGCTCGCCACATTGAGCACGTAGCGTGCGTCGCGGTTCCCAACGGGTGAGATCTCCTCTCCGAGTCTGTTCAGAGCGCCACCGATCTGAAACAAGATCACGGCTGAGTGCGGCGATCGGATTCTTGAGGCATGAACCTGGACCTTTTCGCACAGATCGGGATCGATGCGCGGAAGATACTCGCTCTTCCAATAGTAGCGCCGTCCCTTCGGCTGCGTTGCGTCGAGCAGGGACTGCATCTGTGCGTAGGGCCTCCGCACAAGGATGTCACCGATAGGACTACCGAACGACTTGATGGGCGCGACAGCCTTCTCGCCCTCCGCGGGATTCCCGGTGTAACACGCAAGCAGCGCTACTATCGGTGTCCCATGCCGGTCCTTTGGAAGCCATGGCGCAGGGGGCGCCGGACGCATGAGCAATGCGAGCGTGAGTTCGGGCGGCGCAGTTTCGGCAAGCGTCCGGTACAGCTCTAACACCTTGGGCGCCTCAGTTGCCGGCCAGGCGACGACCCCACCGACGATCTCCGGCCCGACCGAGTAGAGAGCGTAGTCAATCCCGGTGACGACACCGAAGTTTCCGCCACCGCCCCGCAACGCCCAGAAGAGATCCGGGTTCTCTTCGTTGCTCGCCCGCACCAGCCGTGCATCGGCAGTTACGACGTCCATTCCTGCGACATTGTCCGCCGTCCATCCCCAACGCCGCGTCAGGTAGCCGAATCCTCCGCCTAATGTGAGTCCGGCTATGCCGGTGAGCGAGACAAAACCGAGGACGGCAGCGAGTCCGTACACCTGCGTCTCTCGATCCACGTCGCCGAGCAAACATCCAGCCTGTGCATGGGCGATCTTTTGTTGCGTGTCCACCCAGACACCACGCATGAGAGACATATCGAGCATGAGCGCACCATCAGCCGTGGCCAGCCCTGCGATGTTGTGTCCTCCGCCTTTGATGCAGAGCAGGAGATCATTGTCGTGCGCAAATCGCACGCAAGTGATCACATCAGCAGACCCGAGGCAGCGGGCGACAATAGAGGGTCTTCTGTCAATCATGCCGTTCCAGACCGAACGAGACTCTTCATAGCCGGTATCACCCGGCAAGATCACCCGGCCGGGAAGCTGCATCCTCAGACTATCGACTTTGTCCTGCTTTAGCTCGATCTCACGGCCTTCCCGCGTCTTGATTTTCACAGTTGAGACTCCTTCCCATCAGTTTTCGGTTGAGTTCTGCAACTCCCGGCTCCTTATCAGAACATCACGTAGCCCACTTAGTTCCCGGTCGTGTTCCTAATTCGCAGGCTGGTCCCAAGCCTTCGTATGACTTGTACTCGAATCCTAGTCCGTTTGCTAACAGTCTGCTAACGCTGCCTGCGATGGCGTGCTCAATAACGGTAAATGAAAAGCAGACTCATCGGTTTTTGTGACGAATCAGTCTCACTAAACCCCAGGGTGGCAGTTCGACTCTGCCCGAGGGGACGGAACAAGCCGTTTTTCTCGATTCTGTCTCCAACCTCTGCTGAAAATCTGCGCCGAGAGTATACAATACGGTAGATGGCAGGCATATCGTCAGAGGCATTACTCTTGCCATCCTTCACATCTTCAAGAAAGGTAGTAACCACCCCTCGAACGACAGGAGAGATGCCTCGCTGCCCCGGGAGGCACGAACGGTCATCCACTTTGTGAGCCATACCATCAAACGGGAACAAATCCGCCACTCCGGCCGTTGCTACTGATGCAAGAAATCGTCCTCCATTTGCCCACAGGGAGGGAGCAACAGACAGGTGGGGCCAGCCTAGGAGGCTCAGGATGCATCAGCTGTCATTCCCTTGTGCGGACATTCGAACGGCAGGAACCCTGACATGTGCCCCCTCGACCTTAACCTGGTGCTTCGCGAGCCCCGAGCGGAACCCCAATGCGAGAGGGGGCGTTGCACAACTCCCACAGGCAATACCATGAAGAGTGAAGAACAACACCAGCTGATTCAAGGCGAGCATCCAAGGCTTCCTGAATGCCCACTCGTCAGTGAAGTCTGGTCCAGCGGACTATCGCGCAAGGACAGGTCATGCGTCTGAACACGCAGTGTGCCGACAAAATCACTTCAGAAGCATCAAGCGCTTTGTCTCGGAGAAACCAACCGTTGTCAGTCGGTAGAAATACACTCCGCTGGACAATCGCGAGCCATCACACTTCACCTCGTGAACCCCGGCGTCCATGCTTCCATTCACAAGCACCGATACCTCACGACCAAGCATATCGAATACACTCAACCTGACATTCGTAGATCTCGGTAACTTGTACTTGATGGTCGTGCTTGGATTGAAGGGGTTCGGATAGTTTTGCTCCAGACGGAAACTGTCTGACAAATGCTGGCGTGACGGTTCTGCACCCGTGCTGATGCCTGCCAATCTGTAGCGGAGCATTTCCCCCTGGTGCGTGACAAACCATCCAGTCCTTGAATCGGCAAATGAGACATGGCTCGGTACTCCTACAAAGGGATCCGTCGGCTGTTCTGTCCAGGTTGATGCGTCGTCGTCGGTGCGATAAATGCCATTGGCACTTATGAGCCATGCCGAACGGGATCCAGGTGCATACGTAACCAGAATATCACAAACGACCGGACGATCCTGGTTTACCCATGTTGCCCCACCGTCCGAGGAGCATCGGAGAAAACCGTCCCTGCAACCCAGCATCCCGTTGCTGTTGTCCCTAAAGGAAACAGACGTGGCTAAGCCGTCAAATGTGCCGTACGACCAGGAATTGCCCCCATCCGTGGTACGCCACATTCTGCCAAAATCCGTGGCGAACCAGAAGTGATCCGAATCGGTATAAGCGAACTCATTGTCGCCGACGTACTCATAACTGAACTGGCGGGCAGGCTCGTTCCGGAGATGTTCCCAGCTCGTTCCACCATTGCTCGTGTTCAGCACGATGAACTGATCTTTCCCGTCTCCCAGCGCATGGCCATGACCGGAGTCCAGAAACCAGATCCCGTTCATCCACCCGCACTGTTGGCCCGGATATGCCTGTTCCATCCAGGCAATCCCTCCGTTTGTTGTTGCATAAATCCTGCCGTTCCCATAGGCCACCCAGGCGCGATTACTGTCAATTGCAGCTATGCACAGCCTATTATTCCAAGCGCCTCCAGGACCGAGCCCTGGTGCCGGGAAATTCCCCGTTACGTCAGTCCAGGTGGTACCGCCATTGGTCGTGCGGACAACCAGGGGAGTATACGGTGCCGGGAGCTTTCCCCCCGCGGCCCAGGCAACGTTACTGTCGACCGCGTCTACCGAGTAGAAGTACCAGGATGCCACGCTCGCTTGGAGGTGCCAAAATCCACTTGATGCATAGGCAGGAATTCTAAATGTGCGCGCATCCGTGTCGTTCCCATTGTGGATCCAGTCAAGCTTTACGACGACCATATGTTGTGCGGAGAGACTCCCCACTTTGAATTTGAAATCGGGGAGAGAAGTCTCTTGTCCGGAATCGAGCCTCGCGATGGTCGTGTTGTACTGCAACGGCTGCAAAGCAGGATCGGACGAACATGCCACAAACAGAATATCCCGGGCAGGTGTACTTTGCGCGTTCTTCACCACCACATGAAGTACCAAGGTGTCTCCACTCTGAATGAAGCTTCTGCCGTCTGGAGTGTGGAGGCTTGAGTTTACAATCTGAATGCTTGCATGCGCCTCCGAAAGGGCCCGTTTGAAGTTGACTCTCCCGTGCCCGAGCGATCCGGGAAACCCAGCCTTGCTGAGGTCCATGCGGTCTGCCGTCATCCGGATCTGCCCGGCGATCTGATCCGGTGTCCATCCGGGGTGCGCAGCTGCAAGCAAACCTGCCAGCCCGGCAACAAGAGGACACGACATCGATGTCCCCTGCATTGTCCCGTATGATCCATTGTCCAGCGCGACCCGAGTGCGCATCCCAGGAGCAAACACGGAAACATTCACACCGTAGTTGGAGAAATATGCCAGTTCATCGCTCGTGTCGGCTGTCGCGCCGACCGATAAAACATGCTGGTATGAGGCAGGGTAGGACGGAACCTCGTCAATGCTCTCCCCGTCGTTTCCCGCGGCGGCGACGATGAGTGCACCTGCCTGTGTAGCAGCAGTAATGACGTCCTGTTCCATTTGCGAATAGTCCCTCCCTCCACGACGCCAGCTGCAGTTGATGACCCGTGCTCCGTTTGTGAAGGCATACTCAATTCCTTCGGGCCCGTACCAAATGTTGTCGTCACCCGATGGATCCGCAGCGCACACTGGGAGGATACGGCAGTTCCAGCTCGTTCCTGCCATCCCGCGACCGTTGTTGGTGACCGCCCCAGAGACGCTTGCCGTGGCGGTGCCGTGGTCTGCGCTAACCGATTGGAAGCCACGCGGGTTGTTCCCCTGTGTGGCAAAATTCCATCCGACCACATCGTCGACGAAACCGTTCCTATCATCATCAAGACCGTTGAGATCACCACCGGGAGGCGGAAATTGACCGAACTTGCCGTCATGATTCAAGTCTTCACCAGGATTGATCCATACATTGGGGAGAAGATCGGGGTGTCTCCAATACGATCCGCCATCCACCGTGGCAATGACGACACCTGATGATCCTTTTTGCATTGACCAGCCGGCAGGGGCACTCATTCGGTCCATATAGACGTGTTGCCATGGGTAATAGTCGGAGTCATTTGGGACGTCGCATGGATAACTGAAGAACTTCGGCTCGGCATATTCAACCTGCGGCATCCAGGCCAGCTTTGCAGCGACGTCCCGGGGGTTTAGGCCGAGTGGAATTGAGGCGATATGGATCCGCGAAAGATCGATCTTCCCTCGGACAACTGCGGAATCGTCCAGCGGAATTACCGACGGGAACGCACGCGCCAGGGAAGTTACCCCTAGCTCTGAGACGGCAGCAGGCAAGGGACTGAGGCGGTGCAGACCTGGTCCGGCTTGAAAGGCATAGGAGCGCTTGAACTTCACGACGACAACGCCGGGGATGACATCTTTGTCATCGTTGCCCGGGAGTTGCTGTGCGGTGTCGCGGTGCCCACTCCAGGCAGCGTTGATCAGCACGATTAGGGACAGCGCCAATTCTGTCGCTCTCATCATCGCAATTCCTCCCGGGATGAGCAAGCTGTCGAGATGAGTGCCTTTGCATCTCCACTATCGGCTTTGGGTGCGGGCGACTACAATCTGATAACGCTGGGGCTCCGGCAGCAGGATTCGATCTCGCGTTTTTGGCATTACGGATTTACTCTACTACGATGGCTGCAACCAAGGGGTCGTTGGGGTGGGCTCTCGGGAACTGGAACAGGGTCCAGAGCATCGGCCGAGTGGTTGAGGAAACCATCGGCGAAAAGTGAGTGTGGTGGGATAATACCACAGCAGAGACGCAAAGTCAAGGTAGCAACAATCCGCGACGGAAGAGGTTGGGGAGAGACAGGATGGAGCCAGACACGAGCCTGCAGAAAAAGTGGCATTTCAGCGAAATGCCGCCTCAAGTCGGATGCACTCCTCTTTCTTCAATCCTTCAAGGCTGAAGAACAGACCCGGACGCTGAAGCGGAACAGAACTCCTTTCGCGCTCAATCAGAAATCAGGGGAAATCGGTGTGCCTACAAGAGAAACACACTGTTGACAGATGTCGCACTAGTGCTACATTTCAGGCAACCGAGTTAATGCCCGGGATAGCGACTAATGACAAATTCACCCTTTGTGTGTACGTCAGAAACGAACATCCCCCTCCTCACGTCCATGTGTATAATGACGGGAAGGTCTCGCTACTTGAAGGGTTGCCGAACGCACTCCACGTGCCGATGGCGGAGCGGCTTGTTTCGTGAACTGTGTGTTTCGAGCATCAGGGTCAGTGGCGGCTGCCAGTGCAGAGGGGGTATGTTGAGGAACGCGGTGTTTGTGTCTTTTAGACGGATTATCCATGTCTGTCTAGGGATCTTGCTGTTGTGGACATATTATCCTAACATGTCCACGGCGTGGACACATAGAGCAAATGCCGAAACAGAACCGTGTCCCCCAGTATAGCCCGACGTCAGGCGTAGAGGATTCCTACGGTGGAGTTCAACCCAGCAATACCTCATAACGACCTGTCGCCGCTGCCATCCAAAGCTGAGATCGAAACATTGACAGTCCTGAAGAAAGTGGCTGTGGCAGACCGATCTCTCGCCGAGCTCAAGCGACCTGGATCGACTATTCCGAATCAGTCGACTCTGGTCAACTCACTTGTATTGCGTGGGACAATAGCAGGTCCGGAAGCGAAGTCCTCTTCTTGAACGTGAAGGTCTTCCAGCTTCTTTCGAGATAGTCTTTCACGATAGGCCTTGGATCCAGATTCTGAGATTGGTCATCACTGGAGAATACCATATGAAACGAGCTATTTGTCGATCCGAAGCAGTGCCGCGCGCGGCTTTCTTATCGTGCGTCGGATTGCTGCTGGCCGTCTTTACACAGTCACTCAGCGTCTTCGCCCAGTCGGAACTGCCCGACGGTTTCTACCGCTATCCGACGATCGGGGGCGGAATCATCGTATTCGCCTCGGAGGGTGACCTGTGGAGCGTGCCGGCGAACGGTGGGACTGCACTGCGTCTCACTGCGCACGAAGGGGAAGAGAGATTTCCGAGGATCTCTCCCGATGGACGATGGATTGCATTCACGGCTCAGTATGAGGGGAACGACGATGTCTATGTCATGCCCGCGGCGGGGGGTGAACCGATGCGTCTGACGTGGCACCCTGCCTCCGACCAGGCGATAGGATGGGCTGCCGACGGGAAGGTGCTTTTCCGTAGCCGGCGCGACCACCCCCACGGTGATTACCGCGTGTACAAGACTGATCCCAGGGGCGGGATTCCCGAACTGATTCCCCTCGAGCCTTGCGCGTGGCTCTCATACGAACCGCAGGGCAAACGTCTCTCGATGCAAAAAATAGGCCTCGAGTTTCACAACTGGAAGCGCTACAAGGGCGGTGAAGCAGAACAGATTTACGTCGGAACCCTGGACCCGCTCGCCTTCACCGAGGTCACCAAATACGACGGCAAAGACGCTTTCCCGATGTGGGCCTCCGACCGGCGAATCTACTTCGTGACCGATCGCTGGGGTAGGCCAAACCTTGCGTCGATGGACCCCGACGGTGGCAACGTAAAGCGGCTCACAAACTTCACGGATTATGACGTGCGCTGGCCAGCGATGGGCGATGGCAAGATCGTCTACCAGCACGCAATGGATATCTGGACCTACGACCAGGCGACCGGCAAGACCGAGCTGGTCCCAGTCAAGTTGCCGAGCGACCGGCTGCAAGTGCGGGAACGGTTCGTCGAACCGATGCAGAGTATTCGTAGCTGGTGTCTCTCCAGAGACGGCCAGCGGATCGCCCTGGAAGCGCGCGGCGATCTCTTCGTGGCGCGCACAAACAAGAAAGGCCTCATCCGACGCGTCACAGAATCATCTCTTGCGCGCACCAAGTTCCCGGCTTTCTCTCCTGACAGCAAATGGCTCGCGGCATGGACCGAGATCGACGGCGAGGAGCAGCTCCTGCTCCACTCCGCCGACAACAGCGTGGCCCCGAGACAGCTTGGGAACGTCCTACCCGGCTGGTACATGAAGCCAGTCTGGTCGCCAGATGGAAAACGACTTGCCTGGGGCGACGAAAAGTACAAACTCTCGGTAACTGACGCGACCACGGGATCACGAACGCTGATCGACAGTGCCGAGTTTGAGATCCGTTCGTACGAATGGTCCCCCGACAGCCGTTATCTGGCATACGATCTCATGATTCCGAACGGATACAACCAAGTACGCATCTGGGACAGCAAGACGAAGAACGTGTACGAATTGAGCGACCCACTGTTCAACTCGACTTCCGCGACCTGGGATCCCAAAGGGAAATACCTCTTCTATCTCAGCGACCGGGTCATCAATCCGTACCTCGACCGTACGGAAGCGCGTTTCATCGTGAACAACGCCACTGTTCCGATTGTCGTGGCTCTCCAGGCCGATAGTCTGCTTCCCTTCGCACCGCGGAGTGACGCCGACCCTGCGGGCGCCGAGAGCACGAGTGATGGAGCGAAGAAAGATCCAAAGGAGGCGAAGGGGGCACAGAAGGCGGAGAAGGTTGAGCCGATCCGCATCGATTTTGACGGCTTGGCGGGGCGCATCGTTCAAGTACCCGTGCAGCCAGGAAACTACATCGGACTCCACGCCATTCCAGGAAAACTGCATTTTGTGGGAGTGGAGAATCGTGGGATGTCGCCGGCCGATGCAGGCGGCGATGATGCCAGGGGCGGAACGCTGTACACATATGAAATGGAGAAAGAGAAGCTCTCCACACTCGCTTCTGGAGTCACGGAGTACAATGTGTCGCTCGACAACAAAGTGCTTGTCTATAGGACGAAAGATGGTTTTGTCCGGGTCGAGGCGGGTGCAACGAGCGCCCCGAAGACTGAAGATATGGCGGACGCGCGAATCGACCTTTCCGGCTGGTCGATACGAATAGATCCACGCGATGAATGGAAGCAGATCCTGCGCGAAGCCTGGCGTTTACAGCGTGACTTCTTCTATGATCCGAATATGCATGGCGTCGACTGGCAGGGCGTTTGGAAACAGTACGGATCGTTGGTAGGCCGGATCGCCTCCAGAGACGATGTTGAAGATCTTCTGGGCGAGATGTTTGGCGAGCTCAACGTCGGGCACGCATACCACGGTGGCGGCGACCTTCGGCGTGGCAAGCAGGTCGGCACCGGACTTCTGGGCGCAGACTTGACGTACGATCCCAGCAATGGGTTCTGGCTGATCAAGAAAATCTACACTGGCGATTATCCGGATCCGAAAGTGTCGTCGCCACTGGCGCGGACTGACTTGAGAGTGAGTGCGGGAATGTGGTTGGTCGCGATTGACGGCCGTCCACTCTTGAAAGGAGAGGACTACCTGCACCGCCTCGCGAACCGCGCTGGTCAGGAGGTCGAGCTTTCCATAAGTGCCACCCCGAAGCTCGACGGGGCGCGGCGAATTGTCGTGAAGACCATCGGCAACGACACGCCGATTCGCTACGCCGACTGGATACGAGAGCGACGTGACTACGTCGACCGCGCAAGCAACGGTCAGATTGGGTACCTCCATCTGTACGACATGAGTTCGCTCGGCCTGAAGCAATTCTCCCGTGACTTTCCGCCGCAGTGGAACAAGGCGGGGCTGATTATCGACGACCGATGGAATCACGGCGGATTTGTGGCACCCATGATTGTGGCGCACCTCGACCGCAAACTCTTCTCTGTTGGCGCGACTCGTTACCAGAAGGGACTGTATACAACACCTGACCGATCTTCCCGCCGGTACATGGCGCTCCTTCTCAACCGCCAGGGAGGGAGCGACTGCGAGACATTGGCTCAGGAGTTCAAGGATTTTGGACTGGGGCCGGTCATCGGCACGCGCACCTGGGGAGGGTGGGTAGGGATCAGGGGCGACAAGCCGTTCCGTGACGGTGGCATATCCACGCAGCCGGAGTTTGGCGGCTGGGATCCCGCCGGCCGTGGGTGGCAAATCGAGGGACATGGTGTAGATCCGGATGTCGAGCTCGACCTGGGTCCGGACGGATTCCTCGGGGGCAAGGACGTCCAACTGGACTACGCTATCGATCATCTGATGAAGAAAATCAAAGCAGAACCTCGGCCGTTGCCGGGGCCACCGCCGATTCCGCCCCGCCCACTGAAGCCAACGCAGTAATGGGGGATCCGGGCGATTCGCGCGTTATGAATGTAGTAGCTTTCGTGGGTCAGCGATCGCTCTTGCAGTGATGCATTGACCCTTGTTCTGGAGAATCGGGTTATTACGCACTCGCAAACCGTCGCTGAGCGATCGTCGTATCGGAATCAATGCCGGATTGAGGAGGAGGGCTATCATGAAGTGCGTGAGCATCGCGATCGGATTTGTCTCTATTATATCGAATCTCGTGGGGAGTGCAGAGGCTCAATGGCTTCAGGGGAGCAGCGGCACGACTGAACGGCTCACCGACGTGGCCATGCTCGACTCGGTAACGGCGATCGCTGTCGGGCGTGACCGCTCGATCCTCAGAACATCGGATGGGGGCAGGAACTGGTCTAACGTTGCTGCACCTCTTTCGTTTGTGATGCCCTGGAACAGCGTCTCCTTCTACGGCGATGAGGGGGTTGCCGTCGGCGACAACGGCGGGGTCGTGACCACCTCAAACGGCGGTAAGAGCTGGATGTGGCGGTCTCTCCCTGCTCCAGGCAATTGCCTTTCAGCACTGGCTGCCGGCCCGGGTCGCATGTATGTCGGCGATGATTCCGGCCGGGTGTACAAGTCATCCGATTCAGGTACTTCCTGGAGTGCTCAAAAGATCAGTGCGCGGCCTATCCGCAACCTCTTCATGTACAGAGGTCCGACTGTCTGGGGATCGCCCGTATACGCACTCACACCCACTTCACTCAGCATGGAAACACAGCAACCACCGCCTGTCTGGCAGGAATCGGTCCTGACGCAATTCCAGGGGCTGGGCTCGGAGGCCTTTGCAGGAGAATTCAGTAACGGCGGCGGTCCGGGCTTCATTGCGGGAGTCCAGGGGGATTTCCGGGCAGCCCCCACAATCCTGCGCCTGGCGCTGTCCGATACTGTGTGGCGCAACGTGTCGACTGGAATCGGACGAGATGGAACGTTTTGGGGCGTTGCTGCGCCTTCCGCAGATGTGATCTACGTGTGCGGCAGCACAGGGATGCTCTACAAATCCACAAACGGCGGGCAATCATGGCTCGACCAGGTTTGGCCGACAAACCTGAGTCTGAATGCCATCAGTTTTGTGGACGAACGGCACGGGATCGCCGTCGGTGATTCCGGGTTGATTCTCTATACGTCGCAAGGCGGAACCACAGGCGCCGGTAGCAAGGAC
>JAGDMK010000336.1 GCA_017860635.1 Bacteroidota bacterium | reverse complement strand
CTATTGAGGGAGGTACGCTCCCAAAAAGTACGCCCCCCAAAAGGGCCAACAAAACGTCAAGCGAAGAGCGGATACGAGCAAGCTCGAGAGAGATCGAAGCGGAGAACACTCATTGGTGTTCTGTAGAATTGCAGTTACTTCAGAAGGGCAGCATCGGCAGGATCTTCTTTTGCGCCATGAAGACAGCATAGCTCATTGGTGGTGCCACTTCCACTGTTGTCAGTGTTGTTACTGACCCGTCACTGGTAGCTTCCCACAGCAGCTTCCCGGATTCCCCCGCCGTCATGGAATAGCGGAGTGTCACACGCGTAGTGCCTTCGTGTTTGTTGTACACGCCATCGGTTTCTTGAACGTTCACAATTTCACCCTGGAGTACCGCATCCACCTTGAGTGCTTGACCGACTCTCCGGAGAACGCTGGCGTTTGGAAGGGCCCCGGGATAGTAGTTGTCATGAAAACGGAACGCCTGGTGCGTTAGTCGAGGCACATCCGCACAGGACGAAGCAAGCGGCTGAAACGGCAGCCCCCAACACGACTGCGGAGACAAATGTCAGAAGCGTGGTTCTTTGTTCAGAGGAGATTCTGAAGAACGAGATTGGAAAGATCGATTGCAATGACACGATGTTCCGGATTTTGGGTTGACAGTGAAACAGCCGGCGGCGGGATCTGCTCTGGACCTGCGAACCTGTCGCTTCAATAAGATACATGAGCGCGCGGGGAATATCAAGTAACCACTCGAACAGAATCTCACAAAAACTGAACCTTGCGGAAACAGAACCGGGGGAAGCAACACGGTAATCGGATAGAACCGGAGGATAGAATGTGATAAAAATGGAAAGCCTCCGCTGATGGCAATCGTGATATCAGCGGAGGCCGAAGAGAAGCAGAAAAATCGGAAACTTGTCGGAGCGCCGGGATTTGAACCCGGGACCCCTTGAACCCCATTCAAGTGCGCTACCGGGCTGCGCTACGCTCCGAGTACAGATTCACGACTTGTCACATGACTCTTGTTGACAAGACCAAAAGCCATGTCAACAGTCTTGTAAACAACCCCTAAACAGAATTGCTGCTGCATAATCTCAACAAAACCAATTTACCAAGACAAGAACAAAGAATCAATGGATTCTTCGAACGACAGAAAGGTGTCCCGCAGCCAGGTTTCTGTGACAGTTTCGTCAATGAGCTGTCACTAACGTGTGACTTTTCCGGGTTCGCCTGACACGATGACCGAGTCCTCACTGGAGCACAACTCGAGTCAGCAACTCGAGTCTGCACCGAAATCCGTGAAATTCAGTCCCCTTTTTGCTATCTTCGTTCAAACAACTCAGTCCCTTTATCCCCCTGCTATGGCAACCTCCCGCGGCGAAACGGCCGCAACCGACACCACCGTCTGCATCCATTGTGGCGATCCCATCCGGGGGGATGGTGTCGTCGAAGACGGCAGGGTGTTCTGCTGCAACGGGTGCAGAGCCGTCTATAATATTCTCTCCCGGTCTGACGCCTGTCCCGCGCCCGTCATCCGCCCGGTCAGCGATAAACGCTTCGCCTATCTCGATGAACCCGGAGTCATTGAGCGTCTCCGGGAATTCTCGGATGGCACAATCACGGCCGTGACATTTTCTGTGCCGCAGATGCACTGCAGCTCCTGCGTCTGGCTGCTCGAGAATCTCTACCGTTTTGATTCCGGTATTCTGCACTCGCGTGCGGATTTCCTCCAGAAGACGATTACCCTTCGCTATGCTGAACAGAAGACGACGCTCCGGAAGGTTGTGGAGCTCCTTGCTTCACTCGGGTACGAGCCCATGCTCACGCTGGAATCACTCGAAAAGAACCCAAGGAGAAATCCAGACCGGTCGCTCTATGCAAAAATCGGCATTGCAGGGTTCTGCTTCGGTAACATCATGATCCTGAGTTTCCCGGAATACTTCTCCGGAGGCGCCGTTGAGCCGGCGCTCAAGTCGTTGTTCTCGTACGTCATCCTGGCCCTCTCCCTCCCGGTCGTCTTCTACAGCAGCACCGGATATTTTCGTTCGGCGGCGAGCGGACTCAGGCGACGGGTCGTGAACATCGACGTCCCCATTGCGATCGGCATCGTCATCCTGTTCGTCCGGAGTCTTGTGGACATCGTAGGGGAGACGGGAAGTGGGTACATGGATTCGATGACAGGACTTGTATTCTTCCTGCTCATCGGCCGCCTCTTCCAGAACCGGACGTATGACAGCCTGAATTTCGATCGGACATACACGTCGTACTTCCCCCTTGCAGTCGCAACACGCAGAAATGGATCGGAATCGACGGTCCCGGTGACGTCCCTTCATCCAGGCGACCGTATGATCATCCGTAATAACGAGATTGTGCCTGCTGATGCAGTCTTGATGGCCGGTGATGCAGCCATCGACTACGGCTTTGTCACCGGCGAATCACGCACCGTCACCGGGGTGCCGGGCGACCGGATCCATGCCGGAGGCCGGCAGCAAGGCAGCGCTATCGAGCTCGAAGTGGTGAAGGCTGTGTCACAGAGCTATCTGACCCAGCTCTGGAATGATGCGGCCTTCCGGACGGAACCACAGGGCAACTTGAGCCGTCTTTCCAACGCAGTGGGGAAGTATTTCACCGCAGGGATATTCCTTGTCGCGGCCGGGACAGGGGCGTACTGGTTCCCGCGGGATGCGGCCACGGCATGGAATGCCATTACCGCTGTGTTGATTGTCGCGTGTCCGTGCGCGCTGGCACTGGCAACTCCCTTTGCCTTCGGCACCGCACTTCGTGTATTCGGAAAGGGGCGCCTGTACGCGAAGAATGCTGATGTAGTCGAAAGCATGAGCCGGATCAGGACGGTGGTGCTGGACAAGACAGGAACCCTCACGCATGCCGGCGGATCCGGGATCCGGTTTGTCGGTGATCCGCTCTCGACCGACGAGCGAATCGTGGTGAAATCGCTGGTCAGGAATTCGCACCATCCCCTCAGCCGTGTGATACATGATTCTCTGGAGCGGGAACCTGCTCTCCCTGTGGCCGGGTATGAAGAACTCCCCAATGCAGGCATAGCCGGCGTGGTTCAGGGAATGTCAGTCCGGGTGGGCTCCTGTGCATTCGCGGGTCGGCAGGAATGGACGGCACGCACGAAGTCGTCAGATCCGGAATCTTCAGCTGCCGATGACCCCGCACGCCGTCCGCCCGATGTCGAACATTCGGATAGACCGCATGAACAGAGAGAAACCCGATCTGAAGCTTCGCAGAGAGTCTATGTGTCTTTCAACGGAAGACCGCGGGGATATTTTTCCGTGGCAGGAAAGTACCGCGAGGGGATAGCACCTCTCGTCGATCGCCTCCGCCGCACGTATGACGTTCTGGTTCTGTCTGGCGACAGCGACCGGGAGCGGAATGCACTGCACGAACGGTTCGGCGGCGACGTGCCTCTCCACTTCAACCAGAGTCCGGCAGACAAGCTTGCGTTCGTGGCTGACCGGCAGCGGCAGGGGGATTCGGTGCTGATGGTCGGTGACGGCCTCAACGATGCGGGGGCCCTGAAGCAGGCAGATGTGGGCATCGCGCTGACTGACGATACGACAGCATTCTCCCCTGCCTGCGATGCGATCCTTGATGGCAGCCGGCTGCCCTGGCTGGACAAATACCTCAGTTTTGCCCGGTCAAGCCGCACGATTGTTCTTCTGGCATATGCCATTTCCGTGGCGTATAATAGTATCGGGTTGTCATTCGCTGTGCGCGGTGCACTCTCTCCCATTGTTGCAGCCATCCTGATGCCGGTGAGTTCCATTACGGTCGTGGCGTTTGCTTCCC
>JAGDMK010000122.1 GCA_017860635.1 Bacteroidota bacterium | reverse complement strand
TCCCAGCCCGACTGCCACCGTGCCGGGATGCCGTTCATGCGGAGGAGCGTGATGAACAGCGTGACCTGAATGCCGCAATCGCCGTGGCGGTTCATGAAACCGTACTCACTGAGCGACGGAATCGTGGAGTACTCGCGTGCCGATGCCCAGGGAATATTCGCATCCATCCAGGCGAAGAGTTTTCTTGCGATCAGGACCGGATTCTTTTCGGAGCCGACAACCTGTGCCGACAGCGCCCGCAACGCGGGGGTGAAACGGATGTGCGGGGGTTCTTCGCGGAGATAGGGCTCAAGATCCGGACGTGCGACAACCGGCTTCACCCTGGATGGATCGACTGCGACAAACACACCGTGCGCTGTGTAGGTGTATTCAACACAAAAGACTGTCGCCTTCCCGGCCGTCGCCACTTTCTCGACATACACCGTCCGCTGCAGATACTTGTCATTATCTGCAGCCAGGTACTGCGTTGGATCGCATGTGAGCACGCGGATGTCCCCCTGGCGTCCCTCGATCTCACGCGGGAACGGTATCCAGCATCGGATTGTCTCACCGGGTGGAACGGCGTCGGCATTCACCGTTATCCGGTGCGCAATCCGGAGGCTGACCGGCTTCACGAACTGCTGTCCCGATCTGGAAACCTCCGCCATCACCTCGGCGATGTGGCGATCCAGTCCCTTCTCGGAAGCCAGTCCTGGTTCTTCGGGTTCATCGCGGTGTTTGCCCTGCCAGACCGCACGAGCTGCGGAATCGATGCGAAAGAGATTGCGTGCGGCGGAATTGAAGTAGCGTTTTTCCCCGTCGATCACCATCATCTCGAGCGCGCCGCTCTTTTCCCACCGGCGGAAGTCTGTGTCCGATGCTCCGGGAATCCATTTCATGACGAACGTCCGGACCTCGGGTTCGGTCTTCGTGAAATCCCGCCGGATGCGCGCCATACGATCACGCTCGAACTCAAGAGCGAGACGCTCGGTGGGCGACACCGTGGAATCCTGAAGGAGTTTTTCACGGATCGCACGGTCGGCTTTACTGAATTCCCCGGTCTGGATCAGCGCCTGAATCTGGTTCCCCGAAGAGGCTTCCGGGGTGGCGGCCAGTGAGAGAATCGCCACAAAAACGATCGACGAGGCCAAAAGGTGTGTACGAACGTTCACGTAATTGGGCATTGGAAAATCCTTTGCAGTGTGGAGTAGCACCGATCCAGCAAAATCGAGCAGCACCGTTCCAGCAAAATGCTTGATCGCTCTCCGGAGCTGTTCATAGTTTGAACGCGTCCGCCTCCGGCGGATGCCCCTTCTGTGCAAATTCAGTCAGGTGAAGGGCACTGGCAATATACGCCCGCACAACGGGAGGCGCAACGAATTTATTGCATGTCGCCGCCCAAGCCGCTTTCGCGATTCTCCTTGACAAGTTGCCGTCGAAATGGTATGTTAGTAGTGGCATCACAATCCGCAACGCCGGTAGGCCGGCACAGAACCCCCTGTACCTGTCGTGCAGGGGGTTCGCTGTTTTATGGAGAGAATCATGGATATAGCAATACTGTTGGACGGTGACTTCACCCGGAGGCTTCTGACGAGGCGGATTCACCATCGCCCGTCTGTGCCGGAGTTGGAGGTCTTCTGTACATCCATTCTGAAACCCGGGGAGACCCTCACCAAGACATACTTTTACGACTGCCCGCCATTCGATGAGCGAAGACCGTTGCCCGTCTCCCGGGACGTCTGCGACTTTTCCAAGACGGAGGTCTTCACACAAGCGATGGAATTCCAGGAGTGCCTGAAGCAGAATCCTTTCTTCGTCTACAGGTCCGGCCATTTGTCATTTGACGGGTGGACTCTGACTGACGCATCGGTGAAGAAACTGATGAAAACGCCAAGGCCCCTCATCGACAACGATTTTGACCCAGTCCTGACACAGAAGCAAGTCGATATGAAGATCGGTCTCGACGTGGCGAAGCTCTCATTGGGCGGACATGTCGGGCGCATACTGCTTGCCACATCGGACGCAGATTTCATCCCTGCCATTCATTTCGCCAGAGCAAACAAGGTTGAGGTAGTGCTCATCTCTGACGTGGCAGCGGTCAGACGCACGAAGAGCTCATTGCTCAAGGCGTTCACGTCGCACAGGATTGTATGAAGCACCGCATTACGGGCGGCGCATTTGAGGAATCCGATATGCGGCATTCGAATCCGCCATAAACTGGTCCGGTCTCCCTCACGCTGTCCACATGGATTCGGGAGGCTCTTTTTTTCACTTGACAAAGTGTGCCAGCTTCACTATCATGAAGCACGATTATGAAACAGGCAACCTTTCATAACACAAGCTTGCTGAACTGGTGGTGGCGCCGCGTATTGGTGTCCCCGCCGGCCTGATCGTACACATATAAATGGCTCAAGGTGGGAACACCACGTGGAGTGTTCCCACCTTTTTTGTTTACAGAAAACCGTGGGCACTCCCCCACGGTTTCGCATTTTCTGGGCCTTCCCCTTACACACAACACCGGAGATATCGTCATGAAGCCGCGCAAGATTTATCTCGAAGAACACGAAATGCCGACGGCATACTATAACATACTGCCGGATCTTCCGCATCCCCTGGCTCCGCCGCTCCACCCCGGAACGAAACAACCTCTTGGTCCGCAGGATCTCGCTGCGATCTTCCCCATGGAGCTGATCAAACAGGAGATGAGCCCCGAGCGTTTTATCGAGATACCTGAAGAAGTCCAGGAAGCATACCGGACGTTCCGGCCGACACCGCTCATCCGCGCTCTTGATCTGGAGCGGAAACTGGACACACCGGCGGAGATATATTACAAGTACGAAGGAGTGAGCCCTGCGGGGAGCCACAAAACAAACACCGCAATCCCGCAGGCATTCTACAACAAGAAGGCGGGGATCAAACGCCTGGCGACAGAAACCGGAGCGGGCCAGTGGGGAAGTGCGCTGAGCCTGGCGTGCAGGATGTTCGACATGGAATGCAAGGTGTATATGGTGCGGGTAAGTTATGACCAGAAACCGTACCGTCGGTCCATGATCCATACCTGGGGAGCGGAGGTGGTGGCCAGTCCAAGCCGTGACACGAAGGCAGGCCGCGACGCTCTGGCCGCCAACCCCCACGCTCCGGGGAGCCTCGGACTGGCAATCAGTGAAGCGGTCGAGGATGCAGCTGGGCGGGAGGACACTAACTATTCTCTCGGCAGTGTCCTCAACCACGTACTTCTCCACCAGACCATCATTGGCATCGAGGCCATGAAGCAGATGGAGAAATTCGATCGCTTTCCCGACATGGTCATCGGATGCGTTGGCGGGGGATCGAACTTCGGGGGCATCGCAATTCCCTTTGTCCGTGAACGCATCAAGGGAAAGAAGGTCCGGGCAATCGCTGTCGAACCCGCTTCATGCCCGACGCTTACTAAAGGAGAGTTCCGGTATGACTTCGGTGATACGGCAATGATGACGCCGCTCCTCCCCATGTTCACACTCGGGCATACGTTCGTCCCGCCATCCATACACGCCGGCGGACTTCGGTATCATGGCATGTCCCCGATCCTGAGCCGGCTGCTCCTGAGCAACCTCATCGAAGCACGGGCCTACATGCAGAATGAAGTCTTCGAAGCAGCGGTCACGTTTGCCCGCACCGAAGGCATCATTCCAGCGCCCGAGTCGTCACATGCAATCAAGGCAGCCATCGACGAGGCTCTGCTCGCAAAGGAAGAGGGGCAGCGGAAAGTGATTCTGTTCAACCTGAGCGGGCACGGTCATTTTGACATGTCAGCGTACGATGCGTACTTCGCCGGGAAACTCGCAAACCACAAACTGCATGTTGAAGACGTGAAAAAGGCACTTGCCCAGATAGGGGAGTTTCCGGTGCCAGCAGTATGACCAGGTGACCGGCCGTTCTGTACCGACTGCGACAATGGTAGCGGTGTCCGCCCGAGCCTGATCGGAAGCAGCGTCCGCTCGGAGGCTGATCGGAAGCAGTGTCCACCCGAGCCTGATCGGGAGCCGTGTCCGCCCTGAGGCTGATTGAGAGGTGTGTCCAGCCAGAGGCTGATCGGGAGCCGTGTCCCCCCTGAGGCTGATTGGGAGGTGTGTCCAGCCAGAGGCTGATCGGGAGCAGTGTCCGCCCTGAGGTGTTCGAGAGTCATGTCCTCTCTCAGACCGGCAGGGCGGGGCGCTGCTCCCCTCATGTTAGGAGGTCTATGCTCTGCCGGCCGCTTGAACGGAGCCGGCCATGCCTGCTGTGGCATGGCAGAGCCAGACAAGAAGCCTCCAATGCAACCTCGCTTCCCTCCCTTCCGTATAGATAAAGAAGGACCATGCGACCGATGCTCCCGCATGGTGTCAGGGAGGCCACAATAATCGTACACCCCGAGAGATCTCTGCACGAACTGCGTAGGCATGTGCCCTCCATCCACATGCAGGCGGACGGACGCGGGAGTGCCGCTCATTCGTCTGGACCTGTGACGAGCACCCCTGCTCATCTTCGCACTGCGCTGACCAGCGACACCGCTCTCATCTTCTATGTCGCGATGGCCAGGCTCGCCCTTCATTTCTGGACGAATGCATTTGCAGGATACGGATACTTCCGCGACGAACTGTATTACCTGGCCTGCGCCGAGCATCTGGACGCGGGATATGTCGATCAGCCCCCTTTCTCCATTTTCCTGCTGAGTGCAGTCCGGCTTATCATCGGCGACTCCCTGTTCGCACTCCGGTTGACACCCGCCCTCTTCAGTGCAGCCGTGGTGTTCCTTGCCGGACTCATGGCCCGGCAGCTGGGTGGAGGAAGAGCTGCTCAGGTGCTGGCAGCACTAGGGACAGCGATCTCTCCGATATCCCTTGCCTTCGGCACTGTCTACTCGATGAACTTCTTGGACGTGTTCTTCTGGACACTGGCAGCGTACGTGGGGATGCTTCTCGTCCGCACAGAGAACCCGCGCTATTGGATCCTGCTCGGATTAGTGATCGGCGTGGGGGCGCTGAACAAGATCAGCATGGTCTGGTTTGCTTCCGGATTCGGCATCGGGATCCTGCTTTCACCGCACCGCCACTGGCTGCGGACCCGCTGGCCGTACCTGGCTGCAGGCATTGCCCTGCTCTGCTTTCTGCCCTACGTGATCTGGAATGTCATCCATGGCTTCCCGCATCTTGAGTTCATCAGGAACGCGACAGGGGGAAAGTACTCCGGACTCTCCCAGCTGACTTTTTTGCGGGATCAATTGCTCATTCATAATCCGGCAGCGGTGCCCCTCTGGGCGGCGGGACTTATCGCATTGCTCGGTGCCCGGGCGGTTTCAGCCTACCGGTATCAGGGCATAGCTTTTCTCGTTGTGGCGGGCATCCTCCTGCTCAACGGCCACAGCAAGAGCGAGTATCTTGCAGCGGCGTTTCCTCCTCTCTGTGCTGCGGGTGGTGTGATGATTGAACGATGGACAGCCGGAAGAGCATTGCGCTGGCTCCGGCCGGCGTATGGCGGAGTACTGGTGGTGGCCGGACTTGCACTGGCGCCGGCCGTTCTCCCGATCCTGCCGGTGGAGCAGTACATCCGCTATGCCGACGCCGTCGGCCTCAAACCCCACACCGCGGAACGTTTGCGGCTCGGGGAGATCCCGCAGTTCTACGCCGACATGTTCGGGTGGCCGGAGAAGGCGGCCGCGGTTGCAGAAGTATACCACCGGCTGAGTCCCGACGAGAAATCCCGCTGCGCGATCTATGCCGAGAACTACGGCCGCTGCGGCGCGATCGACTTCTTTGGCAAGCACTACGGCCTCCCCAAGTCCATCGGACGACACAACAGCTACTGGCTGTGGGGACCACGGGACTATACCGGCGAGATAATGATTATCCTTGGAGGAGGGCTGAAAGATAAGCAGGAATGCTTCGATGCGGTGGAAGTGGCAGGGACGATCTCCTGCCAGTACTGCATGCCCTATGAAGACAGCCTTTCGATCTACATCTGCCGCGGGCTCAGAGGTTCGCTCGCGGATCGATGGACGTCAGTAAAAAACTACGACTGATCCTGCTCGGCATCACAGCGGACCGATACTCGCCGCTCTCCCGGGGTCCGTCTGCATAGCCCCCCACCACTCCGGCGGCCCCTCTCATTCTTTCACACTCCCCGCCATGATCCCGCTGATGTAGTACTTCTGCAACGCCAGGAACACCAGCAGCACGGGGAGAACGGTCATGACAGCCCCCGCCATCATCAACTCCGTATCCTGCACATGTTCGCCGGCCAAACCTGCGAGTGCGACCGGGAGCGTGTACATCGCATCATCCGTCATGATGATCAACGGCCAGAGGAAGTCGTTCCATGTTCCCATGAACGTGAAGATGGCCAGCGTGATGAGAATGGGTTTACAGAGGGGGAGAATGACAGACCAGTAGATGCGGAAGTCCCCGGCCCCGTCCATCCGTGCGGCTTCGATCAGACTGTCCGGTATCGAAAGAGCATACTGCCTGATGAGAAAGATGCCGAAGATACTCGCGAGACCGGGAATGATCACGCCAAAATAGGTATTGACAAGCCCCATCTTGTTGAGCATCAGGAAGAGCGGGAGCATGGTCACCTGTGCGGGAATCACCATGGAGGCCATGAGCAGCTTGAAGAGCTTGTCCCGTCCTGCAAAGCGGTACTTCGCAAACGCAAACCCTGCCATGGAGTTGACCAGCAGCGAGAGGGCCGTTACGCTCAGCGAGAGGAGTGCGCTGTTGACGACGTAGTGTGTGATGTTCAGCCGTGTGAAGAGCTCGACATACTGCTTCAGTGTCGGATGGGCCGGAAAGAACGGCGGAGGGAACGTGCTTGCTTCACCGCTGGCCATGAACGAGGCGGCAAACATCCACACCAGCGGCGCCATCGTGACGACGGCCAGTACCAGCAACACCGCATGCAGTCCGAGGCTCTTCACCGTACGCATCATCCGGCTCTCCTCCGTTGCAGCCACGTTTGCGCTGCCGAACCGAGAAGGATGAAGAGAAACAGGACAAATGCAATTGCCGCGGCGTACCCCATGCTCCACCACCGGAATCCCTGCTGGTACATCAGCAACACGATGCTGAGTGTGCTGTTCAGCGGCCCTCCCTGCGTCATCACGTACGGCTCAGCAAAGAACTGAAAGTATCCTATCATCGTGATGATCGTAATGAACACGGTTGTAGGAGCGAGAAGCGGCAGCGTAACGGACCGGAACCGCTGCCAGAAGCCGGCACCGTCGATGCTTGCAGCTTCATACAGCTCAGCCGGGATGTTCTGAAGCCCTGCGATGAAAATGATCATGTTGTAGCCGAAGTTTTTCCAGACAGCCAGAAGAATCATCGCCGGCATTGCCCAGTTGGGATCACCCAGCCAGTCAATGGGATTGATCCCCAATAGTCCGAGCGCGTAGTTCAGCAGTCCGAACCGCGGATGATAGATGAAGCGCCAGACCACTGCAACGGCGACGAGCGTGGTCACCACAGGAGCAAAATACACGAACCGGAAGAGCGGCTTCCATCGAACCAGTTTTGCATTCAACAGGAGCGCGGCACCGAGAGAAACCGCGATGGAGAGCGGACCTCCGGCCAGCAGGAAATAGAGCGTGTTCTTCAGCGCCTTCCAGAAGAGCGGATCGTTGAAAATCTGCACGTAGTTGCGCAGTCCGACAAACCGCGCCACCGAGAAATTGCCGAGGGCATAGATGTCGAAATCGGTGAAACTGAGAACGAGGGCCGCCAGAACCGGGATGAAGAAGAAGAGTCCGATCGCCGCCATCGCGGGTCCCAGAAAGATCACCAGCGGATATGTTTTCCGGTCAGTCACCGAACAACAACCAGCGTCGTTTTTCCAGGATCACATCGGCATCCCGGTCGAGCCGGGAGAGGATCTGTGGTATCGGCGTCTTGCCCACCGAACCGATTTCAGCATAGTCCTGGATTTTCATGGCAATCTGTTCCCATTGAGGGATCTGAGGAGGAAAGGCAAGGGCACCGAGCTGCGTCCGAAACGCGCGCATGTATGTATCATTTATCAGAAGGGAGTCCTCCCACACCTCCCGCCGCACCGGCAAATTGCCGGTAATTCTGTAGAACTCCCGCTGCTGCACCGGAGCGGCCAGGTATTCAATCAGCTTCCAGACCGCATCTTTGTTCGCCGCGCTTCGCGCCATGGCAAGACTCGAGCCTCCCGCCAGGGAAACACCCGGAGCATCAGAGCCGGGCGACGGCAGCGGCGCAGTCATCCAGCGGTCCTGCATCTCCCGAGGGAGACGCCGTCTGAACTCGCCGATATTCCATGGGCCGGTGATGTACATCGCGAAGAATCCCTCGGCGAATCCCTGGTAGATGTTTGTCACCTGCGTCACCCCGATCGGCGCAAGGTGTTCGTGAAAGAAACTGCAGTAGAATTCAAATGCGCTGCGGAAGAGAGAGTCGCTGAATGCACCCTGTGTGTTTCTATCTTTCAGGAACGAGGCCCCCTTTTGCAACGCAAGGATTGTCGGCGGCGCCCACTCGTTGGTCGGTAGCAATATGGCATAGGCGTCTCTACCTTCCTGCACGGCCTTCTGCCTGAGCCTCCGTGAGACTTCTTTCCATTCGTCCCATGTCGCGGGCGGGTGCGCGTACCCCACTACGGCCAGGAGGTCCTTCCGGTAGAACATCACGCGCGTGTCGACATACCATGGGATGCCCACGATCGCACTATCGACCCGGTTCGTCGCCCAGACACCCGGAAAGAACGATTCCTCCCGGATCGCCTGGGAGCCGGCGAGCCAGGGGCGTACATCTTCGATCGCCCCGAGGACCTGAAACTCCGGGATCCAGGTGTTCCCCAGCTGGAACAGATCGGGCATCGAGTTCCCTGCGTACGCCGTCAGTAACTTTTCGTGAGCCGCGGTCCAGGGAAGTGCTTGAACCTTCACTGTGATGCCCGGGTTCCGGCGTTCGAATTCGGGGATCAGCTGCCGCACATTATCCCCTTCTGCTCC
>JAGDMK010000121.1 GCA_017860635.1 Bacteroidota bacterium | reverse complement strand
CCGTTGCATCCAGCCTTCACGCCAGCTACTTTAGGATCTTTTTCGGCATGAGGAACTGCCAGTTTGAAGTACTCGATCTCATCCCAGTGGTGGGTATAGGCCTGCGACATCATCGCCTGCTTCCACTGCTGGTAGAAATCGACGTGACAGGACGTGCCACAGAACTGCGGCTTCTCATACTGTTCATACGTCCTGGACCCCAGCGCGTCATCTCCCGCCTTCTTCTGCTGTGCGTGACCGGCGGGAACGATTGCCGCGGCAAGAAGGAACACAAGTATCTGTTTCATCCGGCGTGGCCTCTCTGAACTGTCTGGTGGGATGCCTGATGGGTGCGATTGGCACTCAGACCATCGCAAAGGAAGTGCCAGAGGGAACCATGAAATACAGGATGAAATCCTTATTTCCCTGCGACGATTGTGAAATTTTTCCCAAACATGAGAATAGCCGTTGAATACGGAAGACGTGAATCCGGATCTCGCACAGTCACGGGCAACATCTCATCCCGAGAGGACTTGGGTCGCTCTCTGGATATAATGACGATGATGGAGACCGTCATACTTGCCGAGCATCTTCGACATTTGTGACGATTCAGCCGAATGTTATTCATGGTTCAGAGCGAATCCACACTGCCGGAGGGTAGACCGCATTCAGCATAATGCAAAGCTGCACAACGAGTTACCAGATGACAGCTCTTTCTGGCATGGCCATTGATAGTTCCTATCCCAGAGACTCATGAGCAAACTCACGTACCCTCGACCAATTTCTTAAAATGTAAAACCGTATCAAGGAGAAAGTCATGAAACGTATGCTGGCAGCAGTTCTCGTGGTTGCGCTCGTATTCTTCCTGAGCGCACTGCACACCGATGCAATGGCACAGACAACCGGCAAGCAGACCGGCAAGACATCTGCATCGTACGGCCCGCACGGACCGATCGATACTGATGGCGACGGCATTCCCAACCACAGCGATCCGGACTTCAAGAGGCCCCAGGATGGCAGCGGCCACAAATTCGGCAAAGCACATGCCGGAAAAGGCATGATGGGCAAGGGGAATGGCGCCGGGCAGGGGTTGCGTAACGGCAGCGGTGCGGGCAGCGGGACCGGAACAGGTGTGTGCGATGGGACCGGTCCGAAGGGAAAAGGCCGTGGCAAGTAAGCCCTGGCATGGCCAGCGGTTTCGGTGGAAGCACAGAACGGCATCGGAATCCCGAAAGGGGGACTTTCACCATGGAACGGGATCGGCATAGGGCTCGTAGCGGAAACAGGAGTCAGGAACACGATCATGGAGCAATGGTCATGAAAACTTCTCATCTTTTTCTTCTCGTCCCGGCCTTGTGGCTCACTTCCTCACTCCAGGCCCAGACCCAGGACACCACCGCGAATCGCGAGAGGCAGGAACGAAACGTTGCGCCGCACGGAGCATTCCGCGACGAAAACGGAGATGGCATCGATGACCGGATCGAGCGGCGTGGCAAGGGGAAGGGAGCCAAGAAGGACCGCTTCGTTGATGCGGACGGAGACGGTATCTGTGACGAACGCACCGGCGGCCTGGGATTCCGTCGCGGAGCCGGCGCTGCCGGTCAGGCCGGATCTGCCGCGGGAAAGGGATCGGGCGCAGGAAACAGGCACGGCCAGGGGGGAAAGAAATGAGGCAACTCCGATCCGGCCTCTGGATCTGTCTTGCACTTGTTATCACGCTCTCGACGTCATGGTCGCAGACGAACATCGAAGCGGCTGTGGGAACAATGCTGGACGACAACGTGATGCTGGACGACAACGTGAACAATAACAGTCTCCGCCTGTCCGATCGTATCACAACACTCGGCCTCCAGGCAGGATACGACTGGATCACCGATGCTACAAATACCGGGCTTGAGTATTCCGGATCCTACAATTACTTCGGCATTGTCCCCGGGCGCACGTACCAGTACCATACGACTGGATTTACATTCGCACAACTGTTCGGAGAAGAGCAGCAAACACTGTGGAAGTCCGGTGCATCCTACGGGATCCGATCCGACCGCGAGGACTATGCTTTCTATGATCACACATCCCTTTCGGTCTACACCACCATAAAGACGCCATTGTCCGAGAACATTCTTGGACGAACAGGATACACGTTCCGCACGATGCGTTTCTCCGAACTCGAGGCATTCGACTACGCAGAGCACTCCCTGTTCGCTCAGACATCGTTCTTTCTTCCTTCACGCACGACGGTTATCGCTGAAGCCTCCTTGGGCTACAAACTCTACCGTACGCCGAACGATGACAGCAGCGTGGTGAACCGGGGAAGAGGACGGGGAAGCAGCGTAACGTCCAGTCCGAGTGTCACTCAGGCAACGGGCCTGGTGCGGATTGGACAGGGGCTGGGCGAGAATACCGGAGTGAGTCTCACTGGCGGATATCAGATCAATCTGCAGAAGGAGGTGCGGTATCTCGGTTCGGACTACGGAGTGGTCTCTGATGACGAGATCTTTGACGATCACTACGGATATGAAGGTCCTCAGGCAAGTCTGATGCTGACACAGATGCTCCCCTGGGAGATGCAGGCCCGCCTGACAGGAAGCTGGCAGCGCAGAACGTATGCTTCGCAATCGGCCTATGACGCACTGGGCACCCTGGTGGCGGCCGACCGGCTCGATACGCGGATGGCTCTGAATGTCCAGCTCCACATCCCAATTGATTGGCTGGGATGCACGGTCGGACTTGCCTATGACTACATCCGCAACACCTCGAACGACACCTTTTTCACCTACGGGAACAACGCCATCACACTACAACTTTCCTACCCGTAGCAACGGACGCGCGATCCGGTCCGCCCAACGACCACGCTCCTGCCGCGCATGCCCCTGCAACTCACCGTAAAAACCTGTACATTGACTCCCACGAAACGCCGATGAAGCTCGCCTTCAACATCCAGCCCCGCTACCTCGTTGCCGCAACGATGGCCGTGGGCGCACTCATGATCGTCTCCGCGTACTGGGAACTGAACCAGAGCCGCCGCGAGCTGTCCCATGTTGTGCACGAAGAGGCGCTCTCGCTCGTCGAGACCATACATCTGGGATCGGTCAATACGATCCTTGCAACCGACCAGGTCGAACAGGTGCTCACCGACCGGCTGAGGAATAACGCATGGCTGGTTGCCTGGCTGGACAGCACCGGCATGCTCACACGTTCCCGGATTGTCCGGATTGCCGATGCCAACGATCTCTACCGCATTAATATCTTTGACCGGCGCGGCCGCAAGATTCTCTCCAATCACATTCAGGACGATGACCATGCCGGGCTCGCCGCTCGATTCGAGCCCGGAGAAATGATCGCGCCGATTCTCCGCAATGAAGCGTCGGAGCTGATCTTCGGTCTTAAACCGGCCCGTTATGAAGACGGCCAGCGGTACGCTGTGGCCGTGCGTCGTACGCATCCCGATGGCGGCGCCATCGTGGTCAACCTGGATGCCGCAGATCTCCTCGCATTCCGCAGGCGCATCGGCATCGGGAAGCTGATCCGGGACCTGGGAGATAACAGCGGTATCGAGTACGTTGCCCTTCAGGACGCAGAGGGTATCATCGCGGCCAGCGGCGCGGTGACGGAGCTCTCTTCCTTTTCTGCCGACACCGTACTCCAGCATGTGATGCTTCACGATACCACGCTGATGCGGGAAGCCAAATTTGCACGTACAGACGTGTTCGAGGTCCTCCACCCTCTCGTGCTTGAGCAGACAACGGCCGGGGTGTTGCGCATCGGACTTTCGATGGATGAACTCCGTGCGATGGAGTCCCGGATGCAGCGGCGGATGATCATTATCACCCTTGTGCTCCTGATGCTGGCGTCACTGGTAATGATGCTCATCCTTGCAGGAAAAAACTACAGACGGGTGGAACAGGAGCTCCAGCGGTCAGAAAAACTTACTGCTCTCGGTGAACTTGCCTCCGGTGTCGCACATGAAATCCGGAACCCCCTCAACGCCATCGCGATGATTGCGCAGCGTTTTGACAAGGAATTCGCTCCGCGGCGGGGGACCAAGGAATTCCGGACTCTGACTGCCGTCCTCCGGAATGAAGCACAAAGGGTCAGCGGCATCGTCCAGCAGTTCCTCCGGTTTGCCCGCCCCCCACGACTCCAGCTGGAGCGTGTTGATGTGCAGTCATTTCTCCAGCATATTGCAGCCCTCTTTGAAGGCCAGGCAAAGGCAAAGCACGTTGAGTTCAGGCTGGAGCAGCAGAGTGAGGGGGATATACAGCTGGACAGGAACCAGTTGACGCAGGCGGTGCTCAACCTTCTGCTTAACGCCCTGGAGGCAACACCGGCAGGCGGGAGGATCACCCTGACATGCCGCGCCGAGGACAACCAGGTGCACGTGGTTGTGACCGACACGGGTCAGGGAATCCCCTCAGAGGCTCTGAATTCGATCTTCAACCTCTATTATACCACGAAGCCGGACGGAACGGGAATGGGGCTGCCGATGGCACAGCAGATCGTGGCCCAGCACAAGGGCCGGCTTGAAGTTTCCAGCACACCCGGCCGGGGTTCACGTTTCAGCATCATCCTGCCTCGAACGTGACCTCCTCTGTCTGACCCGGTTCTCCACCGGTGCCACTGCCCGTCCCGCTTAACGGGCAGTGGTCCAGGAGCTCTCCCCCTACTTCGTATCCATAATAATCGGCAGTCCGTCTTTCCCCGCACCGACGATGATGACCTTGGTGTTTGGTGAGTTGGACAGTTTCTCTGTCGCTTCGATCCCCTTCCACCGGAGAAGTTGTTCGCTGATGCCCTGGGCAACGATCGTCTGGAAATCGGCGATACCTTTCGCTTCGATCCTCTTCCGGTCCGCTTCCTGACGCTCCTTCAGGAGGATGAACTCCATGCGCTGCGCCTCCTGATCGGCACGCTGTTTCTGTTCGATTGCCTCGGTCAGCTGTGTGGGAAGCGCCACATTGCGAAGCGGTGTGGATTCCACAATCACACCCCGTACCGCCACCGTACGGGCTAGCTCTTCCTGAATCGCAAGTCCGAGCCGTTCACGTTCCGTGGAATACAGCGCGCTGGCCTGAAAACTGGCCGTGACAGACCGGCTGTGCGAGCGGAACTGCGGGATGAGCACGATAGTCTCGTAGTCGCCGCCGGAAATCGTTTGATACACGCGGGCCGCGGAATCCGGGTTCAGCCGGTACAACACGCTGATCTCCAATCCGATTGTCAGCCCTTCGCGTGAGAGCACCTGCATGTTCTCTTTGTGTTCACGCGTCTGGGTCGAGAATTTGTGCACGCGTGCCATCGGATTTACCAGGCTGATGCCGGGAGGAAGCGTCTTCTCCGAAACGATACCGAAGAAGTCCACCACTCCCACATGACCGGCAGGGACCTGGGTGAAGAACTGCGAGATCGCCAGGACCGCGAACACAACGAGTCCCAGCAGGGAGATGGTTGCAAGCGAACGAAACGAAAGATTGTTCTCCTTCACTTTGCGTACGGCACCGCGCCACGCGAAAAACGCAACGATGACGACGAGAAGACTCAGGATAAACAGCATAGGGACTCTCCTTGTTAGCTATTCTACTTGACTACGGAATTGGTGACTACACGCCAAACGAAATTCTGACGGCAGACGCCTGATGATCAGACAAGTAGACGCCTGATGATCAGACAGGCAGACGCCTGATGATCAGAACAGTTATGTCGTCCGCCGGCGGTTCAGACCCCTGATGGGTCACTACTGCCGACAGGATTGCGTCCATGATTTCCCTGGCGCTGTACTGCTTGTGCGCATCGACCAGATGCGCCAGCCGCTCCTCGCCGAGCAACTCCTGCCGCTCGTTGGTGGCTTCCGGAATGCCGTCCGTGTACAGCACAATCACATCTCCCGGTTCCAGGGTGACTGTCTCTTCTTCGAATGACACTCCTTCGATGATCCCCATCAGCGTGCCCCCGGTGTCGAGCAGGCGCAGGGGTTTTCCGGGAGATGCCAGGAGCGGGGGGTTATGTCCCCCGTTGCTGTACTGAAATGTGTGCTCCCGGGTGTCCAGGACGCCATAGACAAGCGTGACGAATTTCTCCGGTGACGTGCTGGCCACCAGCCGCTGATTCAGCAGTGTCGTGCAGGCCCCGGCGCTTGCAGCTTCATGAGCAACATCGCGAACGGAGGCCTGGATGTGTGCCATGAGAAGCGCTGCCGGGAGGCCTTTGCCCGATACGTCGCCCATGCTGATGGCCAAACGCTGGGGGTCCAGGCGAATGAAGTCATAGAGATCCCCGGCAATATCCCGGGCAGGGAGGGCAGTTGCGGCAAATTCGTATCCGGGCACGGTCGGGACATGCGCCGGCAGCAGGCTCAGCTGCACTTCACGCGCAGCAAGCAGATCACGTTCTATCCGGATCTTCCGGCGTTCCTGCTCGACAAGCCGCGCGTTTTCCAGTGCGATGGCCGCATGAAGAGAGAGCGCATGCATGATGCGTGCATCGTCATCGCTGAATTCGCCGTTGCGCTTGTTCAGCAGTTGCACCACACCGATGATCTTTCCGGTATTCGTATGGATTGGCATGCAGAGAATCGAACGGGTCCGGTAGCCGGTCTGCCGGTCAAAGTCCGGGTTGAACCGCGGATCAAGATATGCATCGGGTATGTTTATCGTGTCCCCGGTGGCAGCGACATATCCCGCTATTCCTTTGCCAAGCGGTACACGGATAGTGACGCGATTGGCCCCGTCCAACCCCTTGGCAACGCGGGTCCATAGCTCCTGCTTCGTCTCATCCAGAATGTAGACCGTCCCGCGGTCCCCATCGACAATCCCGAGGGCGATGTCCAGAAGAATATCCAGCAGCTCATTCAGGTCGAGAGTCGAATTGAGACTCTTGGCGGCTTCGATGAGCCGTTCGAGCGTGCGGAGCTCGTGCTTGTGCTGCGCATTTCGCCGGCCGGTCTCGGCAATGTAATGATTGTTCAACGCGCGGAGACGTATGCTGAGTACCTGGAGAAGACGGATGGCCAGTGCGGGACACCGGTAGAGCAGCTGTTCAAAGTCAGCTTTTCCCAGCGCATAGGTGACGCACTCCTCGATTGCCGCAACGCGCGCCGAGCGGGGCCGGCTGGCAATCGGTTCGAGCTCACCAAAGCAATCGCCCGGATGCAGCAGCGCCAGAAGCTGCTCTTCGCCGGGATGGGGCTGCTTGGTAATCCGTACGCGCCCTTCGACCAGGAAAAACACTTCACCGCCGTATCCCTCATCTTCAATGATCGTCTCTCCGGACCGATACCTGTGTTCGGTCAGTTGTGGTTCAAGAAGACGGAATTCGTCGTCGGAGAGGGTCTCAAGCAATACATTGTAGCGCAGCCGGTTCCGGCTCAGGGAGTCGTTGAAGGTTGCCATGCTGATTGGCAACATAACGGCATCCATATGGAAAGTCAAGAGGAAATCGTGAACGCCTGTCTTTGCATTTCCGCCCGCGTCTCTGTATGTTTGTCTCAATCATTCACACACACCCGGAGAATTCGTGGAACCACGTAAGCCTTCCCGTCTGAACCCTGGCGATCTCATCGGCATCATTTCACCTGCAAGCCGCATTCTGGATCCGTCACGCATTGAGAAAGGTGTCGCTTATCTGGAACGGATGGGGTACCGGACCGTTCTCGGAAAACATGTTCTGGAGACCTACGGCTATCTTGCCGGCACTGACGAGGAGCGCGTGGCCGACATCCATGACATGTTCACACACAAGGATGTCAAGGCCATTATGTGCATCCGCGGCGGCTATGGAACGCCACGGCTGCTTTCCCTGATCGACTATTCTCTCGTCGCCCGTCATCCGAAAATCTTTGTAGGATACAGCGACATTACATCCCTTCAACTCGCACTCTGGAAAAAAAGCAGGCTGGTGACATTTCAGGGACCGATGGTGGGAGTGGATCTGGCCGATCCGCTGGACAGTATGACGGAAGAGATCTTCTGGAGACTCCTCACGTCACCGAAAAAGGCCGGCCAGGTCATTCCTCCAGAGGAGCCTGCTGTTCTCGTGCGGAAGGGAAAGGCCTCGGGCCGTCTGCTCGGAGGAAACCTCGCGCATCTCGTCGCCATCCTGGGAACAGTCCATCAGCCGTCATTTACCGACTCCATCCTATTCCTGGAAGACATCGGCGAGGAGCCATACCGGATCGACAGAATGATGACGCAGCTCCGTCACGCAGCGATTCTGGAGAATGCCCGGGCACTCCTGACAGGCCAGTTTACCGACTGCAGTCCCAAAGACCCCGCAAAGCCATCACTCAGTCTAGAGACGATTTTCCGGGAGATCGGCACGATGGTCCCTGTTCCCTTCCTGGCTGGACTCCCGTTCGGGCATGAGGCACGCAAGATCACCATTCCCATGGGGATCCGGGCCCGGGTCAATACGGAAGCGCATACACTGGAGTATCTGGAAGGAGCCGTGATCTGAGCTGCGGTTGAATCTCTGTCAAAATTGTGCTACAATGACAGCATGCTCAAGATTGCGGTGTTCGGGTCGGGACGGGGATCGAACTTCAAAGCGGTATTGGATGCGATTCAGAATGGCGAGTTGCCGGATTCCCGTATTGTCCTTGTTGTGAGCAACAATTCGGACGCCGGCATCCTCGATCTCGCGCGTGCTGCCGGACTGCCGGCCCGCCACATCAGCCAGAAACTCTCCGGATCGGAGGAAGCTTTTACGGCCGATCTCCTTGCATCTCTTCGCGCAGCCGCGGCGAACCTGATCGTCCTCGCGGGATATATGAAACAGCTTCCATCTTCCGTCATCGCGGCGTACCGTCATCGTATTCTGAACATTCACCCTGCCCTCCTGCCATCGTTTGGCGGTAAGGGGATGTACGGGCTCCGCGTCCACCAGGCAGTTCTGGCAGCCCACGAATCCCTGAGCGGGGCGACCGTGCACATTGTCGATGAAGAGTACGATCATGGACCGATCGTCCTTCAGCGCACAGTGCCGGTCCTTGCGTCAGATTCGGCGGAGAGTCTCGCCGCACGCGTTCTTGAAATGGAACACACGGTCCTTCCGGAGGCCCTCCGGCTGTTTGCTGAAGGAAGAGTCTCTGTGGTGGAAGGACAATCGCACGTTCACGTCATCTCCTTGCAGGAGTAACGGTGGCCCGCATTCGTCGTGCTTTGATCAGTGTCTCTGACAAACGCGGCCTTGCTGCCTTTGTCTCGGGCCTTCGTGCTCTGGACATAGAAATCATCTCGACGGGAGGCACCTTCTCGTTTCTGCAGCAGTCCGGCATCGACGCAAAGCAGGTTTCCGCAATCACCGGCTTCCCCGAAATCCTGGACGGCAGGGTGAAGACACTGCATCCGGTCATCCATGCCGGTCTGCTTGCCGTGCTGGATAACCCCGAGCACGTGCGACAGCTTGAAGAACACAAGATCTCGCCGATCGACATGGTTGTGGTGAATCTGTATCCGTTTGCGCAGACAATTGCCCGTCCCGAAGTACGTCTCGAAGATGCCGTGGAGCAAATCGATATCGGCGGCCCCTCGATGCTCCGCTCAGCGGCAAAGAACTTCCGCCACAAAGCCGTGATCGTGAACCCCGACCGGTACGATGCGATCCTGCAGGAACTGCGTGCCAGCGGCGGGAGCATCAGCGAGGAGACCTGCTTCTCGCTTGCACGGGAGGTCTTCCAGCACACCGCAGCGTACGATGCTGTGATTGCAGGCTATCTGGATCGGACGGCGGGTGATGCAACAGGACTCCCCGCAACATTTTCGGTCACCGCACCGCGCGAGATCTCCCTGCGGTACGGCGAGAATCCCCATCAGCAGGCTGCGTTGTTCGGACGATGGGGAGAGACATTCGAGAAACTGCACGGCAAGGAACTTTCCTTCAATAATATAGTCGATGTCTCCGCCGCCGGCGCACTGATCGCCGAGTTTGACGAACCGGCCGTGGCAATCATCAAGCACACGAATCCGTGCGGGGTCGGAACCGGCGCGTCGCTGGCAGAAGCGTATGCCCATGCGTTCGCCACCGACACAAAATCCCCCTACGGAGGCATCGTCGCAGTCAACCGCCCGCTGGATATGGCGGCGGCAGAAGAGATCAACAAGATTTTCACGGAAGTCATTATCGCGCCGGACTTTCCTAAAGAGGTGCTTGCGCTGCTGCAGAAGAAAAAGGATCGCCGTCTGATCCGACTGCGCGGGGATCTCCGCGAACGGCGCGACGCCGACGTCCGCAGCGTCCCGGGCGGATTCCTTGTCCAGGAACCCGACGTGCGGCCGATCGATACTGAAGGATTCCGTGTGGTGACCCGGCGGCAGCCGACAGATCTTGAGATTCGTGCACTGCGTTTTGCCTGGCGCGTGGCCAAGCATGTCAAATCCAATGCCATCGTCTATGCCGGACCTGACCGCACGCTGGGGATTGGTGCAGGACAGATGTCAAGGGTCGACTCGGCGAGGATCGCAGCGCGCAAATCCGCCGATGAAGGATTGTCCCTGCAGGGCTCGGTGGTCGGGTCGGATGCATTCTTCCCGTTCGCCGACGGATTACTTGAAGCTATCCATGCGGGCTCCACCGCGGTGATACAGCCCGGAGGCTCCATCCGCGACGAGGAAGTCATCGCCGCGGCAGATGCACACAATGTCGCGATGATATTCACAGGAACCAGACACTTCAGACACTGACGCCATGGGTCTGTTTTCGTTCTTCTCAGCCGATCTCGCCATCGATCTCGGCACCGCCAACACCCTCATTCACATGAAGGG
>JAGDMK010000335.1 GCA_017860635.1 Bacteroidota bacterium | reverse complement strand
CGACCTGTTGTACGGGAAGAAAAGTGCGGTGGATATCAGCTACTATGCCACAACCACGCTTCCCCTCGGAATCGCAATGGGATTGCTCATGGGGTTCGGACAGTTGCTCTGGTGGACGCGGTCGGACAGGAAGGCATTCCGCCGTGCCCTTGCACCTCCTCTCATCCTTGCGCTTGTTGCCCTGCCTGTCTTCGTGGCGATGGGTGTCCACAGCGTCATGCTCCTGGCGTTTCTGTTTGCTGCCGCGTTCGCGCTCTTCGTTAACCTGCAGGTCGGATGGACCATCGTGAAGGGAAATCCAAAACTTGCGGGCGGGGCAATTGCGCATATCGGCGTCACGCTGTTGTTCTTCGGGTTTATCGCGTCGTCTGAATATGATGGCACCCAGACGGTCTCGCTCCCGCAGGGAACGCCGGTGGAAACCCTCGGATACCGGCTGACATATACGGGATACGATGTCCTGGAAGGGGAACGGCACGCGTTCAATGTGCTTGTGGAAAAGGATGGCCAGTCGTTCCGCCTTGCGCCGGTGATGTATTTCAGCACCTACAACGAGGGAGTGATGCGGCATCCGGATATCGCCAACCTTTATCTCAAGGATTTCTACCTTGCTCCGCTCGGCCTCGAGGAACCCGCGTCGCAGGGAGGAACGGCAGGAGTCAGCACCGACACACTTGTTGTCGAAGCGAGCGTGAAACCGCTCATCAATCTCGTCTGGGCAGGTGTGATTGTCCTGCTGGTCGGATTCGGGGTGACGATCGTGCGGAGAGGAGAAGAGGCGGCTGGAAGGGAAAGAAGATCGGCTGGCCTACGGAGCGGCGCCCCCGAGAACCCCGACGCCGAACAGGTACACAAGCTCGCCGCCGAACCAGGCGGTGCACCAGAGCAGAACGATGCAGGCGCCGGACAGAAGGAGATAGAGACGCGGTGATGCCGGCGGGATCACGGTCTTGTTCCTGATTCGCCAGTAGAGAAGAAGCAGAAACGCGACAATGGTCACAAAGGCCAGCTGCTCGTGAATCGCAAGCGTGTTGAGCGCCTGGGGAGACAGACCGCGTGAAGCAACCGATGCCGCGGAATCCATTCCTGGCCCACTCGCACCCGTGGCGGAAAGTCCATTCCCCGGCAGCAGGCCGCTCGTTGCCACCATGCTTCTGTGACCCCCAACCTCATCTTTTACCACGAGACCGCTGAGCACCGCAGCAACAAGTCCTGCCGTGCCCAACACCAGATTCCACCATCCCACTTTCTGAGCAGCAGATGCCCTCCGGAACACTACTGCGAAAACGTCCGCGAAGAACCCAGCCGTCAGGAGGGCAACGGGGAAATGAACGAAGAGTGGATGGAGCGGCGGCATCTCAAGTATTGAGAGTGAACAGATCCGGTATGGCAATCGGCGTGAGCGAGTAGAAGGGCTCGCCGTACTTCTTTCCGATCTTGTTTCCGTAGTATTCGAGCCGCGTGCGGATCGACTCGATGAATTCGGGCGTGCTCAGTATCGTCCCCGGTTCATCACTCTGTGGATCATAGAATTGCGAGCGGTAGGCGCGCATTGCTGCAACGCGGACATCGTAGGTCTCGGTGACATCCACGATGAACGACGGCTCGAACTGATGCCACTGCATGTAGTGGTAGACCGCTCGGGGACGGAATGCTTCCTGGGGCTGACCGTTCTCCGTCGTCTCGATCCGCCGCAGTCCGGAATCGAACCAGGCCTTGCGGCAGAGGGCGTGTGTGCTCTCGTGGTCCGGGTGGCGGTCGATGGAGTGGGGGATCAGCAGCACCTGTGGCCGGACCGAGCGGATCACGGTGACGAGCCGGAGCACGTACTCCGGGGTCTTGTCAATGTTGCCGTCGGGTATGGCCAGGTTCGTGCGGAAGTGGATTCCCATGACCTCTGCGGCCGCCCGGGCCTCCTCGGCTCGGATTTCGCGCGATCCCCGTGTCCCGAGTTCACCCTGCGTCACATCCACGATGCCGACACGCCGGCCCTGGCGGACCAGCTTGATGATGGTGCCGCCGCACGACAACTCAATGTCGTCCGGATGTGCACCTATGGCGAGAACATCGATATTCATGGCGACAAATATACGCTCTTTCCTTCTTCATTTCAACTATGCCGTTTGTCCGGGAATTTCCTATATTGGGCGACATCGTTTCCCATCGACACTGAGGTGAATTCGTCGCACCCTACAACGGCGGACCGGACAGCATGGCAGAACAGACACCATTCACAGTATCCGCAATCACGCAGAAGATCAAGCAGTCGCTGGAGCTGGAATTCCCTTCGCTGGCGGTGGTCGGAGAACTGTCGAATTTCAAGCAGCACTCCTCCGGACATCTCTATTTCACGCTGAAGGATGAATATGCGCAGATTGCGGGGGTGATGTGGCGGAGCCGAGTGTCCTTCCTGAAGTTCAAACCCCTGGATGGCATGAAGGTCATCGTGACCGGCCGGTTGAGCGTCTACGAGGTGAGGGGCACATATCAGATCGATGTCGCCACCATGCGCCCGCTCGGAGCGGGAGACCTGCAAATGGCCTTCGAGGAGCTGAAGAGACGGCTTGCCGCGGAGGGCCTGTTTGACGAGAGCAGGAAGAAGCCCCTTCCTGAATATCCCGAGCGCATCGGGATCATCACATCACCCACCGGGGCAGTACTTCACGACATGCTTCACGTATTCCGGCGCAGATTTCCAGGTCTCGTGCTTGTCTTCAGACCGGCAAAGGTCCAGGGAGCGGGGGCCGCGGAAGACATCGCCGCAGCGATAACAGATCTGAACGAATACAAGAATGTGGATCTGATCATCCTCGCACGGGGTGGCGGGTCTCTGGAGGACCTCTGGCCATTCAACGAAGAGCACGTGGCCCGGGCGATTGCGCGTTCGCGCCTCCCGGTTGTCAGTGCAGTGGGGCATGAAGTTGACTACACAATCGCGGACTTCGTGGCCGATTTGCGTGCCCCCACACCAACGGCGGCTGCGGAATTGGTGGTCAGGGACAGAAAGGCGATTCTTGAAGTTCTGGCAAATTCTCGGTATACTATGCATCAGGCACTTGCTTCACGGATTTCGATGAGCCGGAAGCATATTCAGCACCTTCTTAAGAGCTACGCCCTTCACCGGCCGATCGACCTTCTCAGGCAGCACAGCCAGCGCATCGATGAACTGGGCCGCGCCATGTCAACGTCTCTTGCCCATCGTTTTGAACTCACCGCTGCGCGCCTCAAGGGGATCGATGAGCGCATCCAGGCCCTCAACCCCGTCCTGGTCCTGAAGCGGGGCTACGCCATTGTCAGAAAAGAGGGGGCAATTGTGGGCTCGCGCGCGCGCCTGCGTGAGCAGGAT
>JAGDMK010000334.1 GCA_017860635.1 Bacteroidota bacterium | reverse complement strand
CACGCTCGTCTATATCTTCTTCGGCATCACGCTGGGAGGTGAAATGATGGTGCGCTTCAACATGGCCATCGAGTACTGCACGCCACAGCTCCGCTCCTCCTACGTCGGACTGATGAATACGGTGCTTGCGCCCTGCTACCTGGCCGGACTTGCCGGCGGCATCCTCAGCGATGCGGTGGGGTACAAGGGAGTCTTCATCCTCGGGATGCTGGCTTCCGTCATAGGGATCTACCTGCTCGTGGTGCGAGTCCGCGACCCGCGGGTGGCGACGGCGTAACATGAAGGGCGTCATGGCACGGATCAGGATGGCCTCGCCGATGAAGATCGGGCGAAGAATTGAAAGCCACGGAATCAACCATACGGCGACACGCCGGATACACCCAAACGCATGAGCGATACTTCTTCGCACGCAGCCCGCCCTGTTCCCGGACAATGGACAGTCTTGTCCCTGATAGAATGGTCGACGGCTTATCTCGTCGGCAAGGGCTTCGAAGAGGCACGCCTGCATTCGGAGCTTCTTCTTGCCCACGTGCTCGGGCTGAACCGTCTGCAGCTCTACCTTCAGTTTGACCGCCCCCTCAGTGCTGCAGAACTTGCGTCATTCAAAACGCTTTTCAAGCGGCGGCTTGGACATGAACCTCTCCAGTACGTGCTGGGGGAGACGGTGTTCATGGGCCTTCCTATAGCTGTCGCTCCGGGCGTGCTCATTCCCAGGCCGGAAACAGAGCTGCTCGTCGAGGAGGTCGTGACGTATATCCGTTCTCTGAATGAAGAACGTGTGAATGTTCTGGACGTCGGGACGGGTTCAGGGAATATTGCGATCGCCGTGGCACATCTCGCACCGTCCGCGCGGGTAACGGCGATTGACAGAAGTCCGGAGGCCATCGACATGGCCCGACGCAACGTGGAACGGCACGCTGCGGCCCGAGTCTTCCTCGAGCTGCGTGATGCCCGCCTCGGTGCCCGGCCCGGAGAGCACTACCATGTTCTGGTATCGAATCCGCCCTATATCGCGCGTGATGAGTTCGAGAAGCTCGAGCCTGAGGTACGTCTCTTCGAGCCGCGCATCGCCCTCACGGATGAAGCCGATGGCATGGGTTTCTATCGCACGCTGTTCCGGTTTGCTGCAGAGGTTCTGGATCCGGCCGGGAGATTCTTTTTCGAGATCGGGTTCGGACAAGCGGATCATCTCAGGGCTCTTGCTGCTTCTGCAGGGATCGAAGTGCTCGACATCGTGCCTGATCTGGCAGAAATTCCCAGGGTGCTCAAAGGGCGTGTCGCCGGGAGTTCTGAACCGAAAGGATGAACGATGAGGATTGTCCTGCAACGTGTACGCGAGGCAAAGGTCGTCATCGATGGGAAAGACTATGCGGCGATCGGCACAGGGTATGTCCTCCTCCTGGGCATCCGGCAGGGCGATGCTGCCGGGGACGCCATCTTTCTGGCTGACAAATGCTCCGCTCTCCGGGTGTTCGAAGATGGTCAGGGAAAAATGAACCTCTCGCTGAATGACACCGGCGGCAGTGTGCTCGTCGTCTCCCAGTTCACACTCTATGCAGACGCGCAACGGGGAAATCGCCCGAGCTTCTCCCTTGCAGCAAGGGCAGATGTTGCACAACCTCTGTATGACCTGTTTGTTGAACGCATGCGCAAGGCTCTTGGGGAGGATCGGGTACAAACCGGGTTGTTCGGGGCGATGATGCAGGTCCATCTCGTAAATGACGGACCCGTGACAGTAATACTGGAGAGTCCCGGCATTGCGGGGGAGGATTCTCCGGCATGACCCGCGTGCTCATGATATTTCTTGATGGCGTAGGGATAGGACGGAAGGATTCAAGCGTCAATCCGCTCGTCGGGGCACACCTGCCTGCGCTGCGGAAACTGCTCGGCGGAGAAGTCCCGCTGCTCGGGAGACGGCGTTGGAGCGGCCCCCGCGCCACGCTTCTTCCGCTCGATGCGACGCTCGGAGTTCCCGGACTGCCGCAGAGCGGCACCGGGCAAACTGCTCTCTTCACCGGCATGAACGCACCGAAGCTGATCGGGAAGCACTTCGGCCCGTTTCCCTATTCGACCCTGCGGCCCGTCATTGAGGCACACAGCGTGTTCCGACGCCTCCAGACAGCCGGACGTTCTGTCTGTTTTGCCAATGCCTATCCGCAAAAATTCTTCGACTACATCGAAGAGCGGAAAACGAGAACCACGGTCACGACGTATTCCTGTCTGACCGCAGGCGTTCCGTTGCGGCGTGCGAGAGAGCTTCGCAACGGAACGGCAGTGTCGGCGGACATTACCGGGGAGGGGTGGGCGGCACTGGGATATCCGACAATGCCCGTCATCACACCGGCAGAAGCAGGCCGGCGCCTCGCGTCGCTGGTGCATGCATATGAATTTGTGCTGTTCGAATACTGGAAGACCGATCCCGCAGGGCATGATCGCGCCTTTGCGTCGGCGAGGCGCGTGCTGGAGACATTTGATGCCCTCCTCGGCGGTGCGCTGGATGCCATCGATACGAAGTCGACGCTCGTCGTGCTGACCAGTGACCATGGCAACATCGAAGATCTCTCGACCCGGACGCATACGCGCAACCCCGTTCCCCTCATCCTGGCGGGGAGCCACCATGCCGCTGCCGCCGAACACATCCAACACTTCGGCGGCCGTTCGCCCGACCTCACACATGTCCTCCCCATGCTGATGGAGGTTCTGGGTGCAGCACACGGGCAGGCGCACACACCATAGCTGGCCGGCGCTCTATACAGCCCTCCTCCTGACAGCGGGAATCATTGCGGGATACCGGTACGGCTGCCCGCTTGTCTCTGCCGAAATCGCCACACCGATCCTGATCCTCTCTTCGCTGGCCCTCACCGGCATAGCAGTGTGTGTCCCGCAGGCAACCCCTTCTGCACTCTCCCTCGCCGGCGTTTGCGTTGTTCTCTCCACCGGCTGCGTTCTCGGTGCCGCACTGCATAATCCCCCCGGTCAACCTTCAGAGCAACTCACACGCTCGCCTGTGACCATCCTCGGGACAGTCCTGGATCCGCCATCCCGATCAGGCAATGCACTCAGATTCCGGTGCGCACTCCACGCAATCCTGCGAGACTCGGTGATCCAGGAGAGCGAGGCGATAGCAATGGTTGCTCTCCGCGTCGGGGATATGGTCGGGCAGTCAAGCCTTCCGCACTCCGGGTTGACCGGCCCGGGCCGTGGAACGACCGTGCCAGATCATGAGACTCCGGCGCGACTACACCAGAGCCTGGATTGACTGCACCGGATTACGGGATGACCAACCCGGACTATGGCATGACGGTGGCTCTTCACGGGATGCTTGAGACACCACGTGGAGTCCGCAATCCGGGGGAGTTTGACGCACAGGAATTCTACCGTGCAAACGGGATCACGCTCCTCCTTACCGTTAAGGGAAGTCGTCATGTGCGCATTCTCCATCGGGACGGGGGATGGTGGGGTATGCGGCAGGTCGTGGTCCCGGCGCGAAGAGCTCTTCTCGCACACATTGAGAACCATATCGGTGGCGAAGAAGGGGAATTTCTGAAGGGGTTGATGATCGGAGAGAGGGGCGGGTTAACGCCGGAGCTGCGCAATGCCTTTCTGACGTCCGGAGTCGCCCACATTCTTGCCGTGTCCGGTTCGAATGTCGCCGTCGTTGCCGCTGCAGTTCTGGCGTCCCTCCTTCTCCTGCGGATCCCCCGGGGGGCCCATCCCTATGTTGTCGCCGCCGCAGTGCTCTTCTACATGCTCTTGACGGGAAGCCAGCCGTCGGTAGTCCGCGCGACAATCATGAGCCTGGTGGCTCTCGCTGTGTCCGGCCGTGGCGCCAGGGGCAACCCGCTGAATGCAATCGGGATGGCAGCACTCATCATGTACGGCATCGATGTCCGTCAGCTCTTCGATGTGGGATTCCAGCTCTCGTTCGCCGCAGTGCTTTCCATCGTTGTGCTGTATCCCAAAGTGGATATCCTGATCTGTGCGTGGAAGGGGAAGCGCTGGTTCCACCAGCTGGCGAAGGGCGGACTCCGCCTGGGAGCGGTATCTCTTGTGGCCTCGGCAGGGACGTTTCCATTGACTGCGTCTTCATTCGGCCAGGTTTCGCTCATCAGCCTGCTGGCAAATATTGTGGTTGTTCCGGTGAGCGGCTGGTCGGTCGTGCTCGGACTTCTTTCGGCCGCTGTCGCTGCTGTCAGCACTGCCGCGGCTGAATCCTTGTGCGCGCTGAACACACTGGCGTTGTCATTGACGCTGCACGCGGTCCGCATGTGCGCCTCGGTCCCCTGCGCGTCCATTCCGGCGCACTGGTTCACGCCGATCTGGACGTTTCCCTTCCTCGGTCTCCTCGGGATGGCGTGTCATGCCAGAGATGCCTCGCTCTGCCGCAGCTGGTGCCTGTTCACGCTCTGTGCGGCGAATGTCGCCGTCTACGTTCCGCCTCGCAGTTCAATACTGCAGGGCATGCTTGCCGTGACAGTATTGGATGTCGGCCAGGGGGATGCAATTCTTATCGAGCATCCGGACGGGGGGACAGTGTTGGTAGACACCGGGCCACCCCCCGTCGACACGCGTAGTGGGCTGGTGCCGTATCTCGTGCGGCGCGGCATCCCGGCGATTGAGATCGTGCTGATAACTCACAGCCATGCCGATCATGCCGGAGGACTGGCGTCCCTTCGATCCGTGATGCCTGTGCAACGCCTGATCACACACACCGCCGCGCAGCCAGGCACGCTCATTCCCTGGCGGGAGGACTGTCGTCTGCAGGTGCTGTTCGCGGATCCGCACAACGCTGCACGAAGCGCCGCGGACAATCCGGGTGCAAACCGGTATTCTGTGGTCATCCGTCTGGTCTACGGCAACACGGCTTTCATTTTTGCAGCAGATGCTGAGCACCAGGAGGAGGAACGGATGATCGCGGCATACGCGCACGGCCTCCGGTCTGAGGTGTTGAAAATCGGTCACCATGGAAGTCCTTCGGCGACCACATATGCATGGCTGGATGCAGTCCGTCCTGCGTATGCTATCGTCTCCGTTGGGCGCGGCAACCGCTTCGGTCATCCTTCAGACTCCGTGCTTCAGCGGCTCCGGGACCGTGACATCACAGTGACTCGAACGGATGAGGAGGGTGCAGTGATGATGGTGAGTGACGGGCACGCGGTGCGCAGGGTGGTGTGGCGGTGAGAGGTGGATGGTTGCATTTCCTGAACGGGATGAGTATACTGTGGCATCCACGGTAAAACGTGGGGGAACCATGACGGTCACAAGGGCACAACTCAAGCAGCTTCGCGATCTCACGCGCAAGAAGGGCCGCGAAGAAACCGGCACGTTCATCGTGGAGGGGGTTCGACTCGTGCGGGAAGCCCTTCACTCTTCATTTCCCGTGCTGGAGTGTTACCATACGGTCGAAGCCGCCGCGCAACCTTCCGTCGCGCCATTGATCGAGATGGCCCGCGCCCGCTCGTTGTCTGTCGTCACACTGTCGGCCCGCGACATGGACAGTGTATCCGACACCGTCACAGCCCAGGGCCTCCTCGCCGTGGTACGGCAACAACACCCCTCACTGGAAAAGGTCGTTCAACAGACGCCCGGAGAATCCATACTCCTCGCGCTGGATGGAGTCGGCGATCCCGGCAATCTCGGTTCCAT
>JAGDMK010000015.1 GCA_017860635.1 Bacteroidota bacterium | reverse complement strand
CTCTTAGCCCGTCCTTTAGAACCCTTCTCAGGCGGTTGCCCCTCATTCCACCCTTGCATGTCCAAATTTCAAGACTCTTTGTCCAAACGCTGCTACCCCCTCACCCTTTGATTCTTCTATATTGACCGGACCACACATATCAGAGATCCATTCACTTCTCACAGGAGGATCGCAATGAAGACCGGCTTGCTCTCATCTCTGATGCTCTTGACGATGCTGGTGCTCTGGAGTTGCGACTCATTTGGTCAATTCGTCCGCACAGAAGACACCCGCAATCCCGCCCTCGCCACGACACGTCTGGTTCCCTCGCAGTTCCCGACAATCCAGGCCGGAATCGATGCATCCGGCAACGGTGACACGGTGCTCGTTTCTGATGGCACCTACATTGAGAACATAAGATTCAAGGGAAAGAAGATCGTAGTCGCCAGTACGTATCTCACGACAAGCGACACATCCCATATTTCGCGGACAGTCATCGACGGGGGTGGGGCGGTTCTGGGGGACAGCGCCTCCGTGGTCTACTTCATATCGGGAGAAGACACAACGTCTGTGTTATGCGGATTCACTGTGCGTGGTGGGAAAGGAACATCAATATTGGGAGAAATGACGGGAGGAGGGGTGTTGTGTTTGTCGGGTGCGCGATTGGTGCGAAATATTATAACCGGGAACGCCCTCACTCTCCCTGGCGGACGCATTTGGGGAGCCGGAGTCGCTGCGGAGAGGGGGCAAATGCTGATCATGGAACAGAACATCGTAACGGGAAACACGATGAGCGGCACCTACGGAGGAGGGGCGGGCGTCGAGGTGTACAATATGTCAGCGATCATTCGGAACAACATTATCATTGACAACACGGTAACCACACAGGGTCCAGGGTCGGCCTGTTTTGCAGGGGGGGTAATGTGCGAATGGGGGACTTTCTCCGTGGAGGGCAATCTCATCGCAAGAAACAGCGTGCTGGCTCCAACAGCTCCCCAGCATCTGAGCTATGGTGGCGGTGTCCTCGTCAGAGACGGTGTATTGCAGTTCCGTAACAACCGCGTCGTTGGAAATGTGATTCAGACTTCAAACACTACTTGCGCATATGGTGGCGGCATCTGTTTGATGGCTGTGGGAGCGAATGAACTTCAGGAAACGGTGCTCTCCGGCAACTACATTGCATCGAATACAGTCATCGGGGGCTCAATTGACACTCGCTTGAGCGGCGGTGGTGGCATCTTCACGGTGGACCAAAGACCCAGGATTGAAAACAACATTATTGTGAAGAACACAGCTCCTTACGGTGGTGCCTTCGCGGCTGAAAGACACTACATCACCGGCGCATCAGCAATCAAGATGCTATCCGGTGAGGGTGCCGTCGGTCGTGCAGGGGTGCGGAACGCAAAGGTAACATCCAATCTTCAAAGCGCAATCCTCGATGCACCTATCCTTATCAACAATACCATCGCACATAATCGAGCGACGGCCAGCGGTGGTGCGATTGCTGTATCCGGGGCGTGGACCCCGATGACGATCAACACGATCGCATGGGGAGATACCGGCACACAGGAGATCTATCTCTTTTCTGGAGGCGCAATACTTGTCCAATACTCAAATGTCCAGGGCGGTTATGCCGGGACAGGCAACATGAGCGCAGCGCCACTATTTGTGAACGGCGATTCGTTATTCAACTTGCAGTCCTCAAGTCCTTGCATCGGTCGCGGGATTGACTCCGTACAAATCGGCGGGATTTGGTATCATGCACCGGCATGGGACTACGATGGTCATCCTCGCCATCGTCCACTCGGCCCTCAAAGCATCGATATGGGCGCCCAGGAGGAGCAGACAACCGTTGATGTGGCAGCCAGAGAATCGGCTCCTGTGTCGTATGTACTGGAGCAGAACTACCCCAATCCCTTCAATCCGTCGACCCTGATCAGATATCATCTGCCGGTGGCCGGACTTGTGCGGCTGGTGGTGTACGATATGATCGGCCGGGAGATCAAAGTGTTGAAGAATGAGATGGGAGCACCGGGAAGCTATGAGCTCGTGTTTGATGCAAGAGGACTCGCAAGCGGAGTGTATCTATACCGACTGACGTTTGGTGACCTCGTCCAGACTCGCACCATGCTGCTTTTAAGGTAGTCCGAGCAAACCTGTCAGACCATTGGCAGGCAAGCAGTCAGCCCACTGGCGGGCATCAGTGTGTTCACTGGTGCCCGTCCTGAGGTTTCCAGGCGCAAGAGCCAGGCGCAAGAGCCCTACTCCGTTTGATTCTCGAGTTTCTCTCTCCTATCTTGTCACAATACCTTCAGCCTTTCGTGCGTCAAATCCATGCATCTCCATGGAGGTCTTTCCGTGTCGGGAGTATTCTGCACACGTGAACGGTTACCCCTCCCTTTCAGCTGCGTCTGCCGCGCCTCGTGGGCTGTACTCCTGGCAGTCCTGCTCGGTCTGCCGAGTGGACGGCCACTTCTGTCGCAGGACAGGCTCCTTCCCGTCTTCCACTTCAATAGATTATCCACTGCCGACGGCCTGCCATCAAACGAGGTCCGCTCCAACATCGTCACCGACAGGCAGGGATTTGTCTGGATAGGGACCGTGAACGGACTCGCTCGATATGATGGATACACCTGCAGGGTCTATCGCAACAACCCGGACGATCCGTCTTCGATTTCTTCGAACGGTATTATGTCTCTCCTCATTGACTCACGTGGTCTACTCTGGGTCGGCACGTTCGACACCGGTTTCAGCATCTATGATGCCGCGAACGACCGATTCGTGAACTTCCTCCCGCGCGGCAAGGATAGCACGTTACTTGGGCTGAAGGCGATCCTCATGATGTATGAAGATCGGGCAGGAAATATCTGGTTTTCGTCTTATGAGAACAAGATCATTCTGGCTGACATGTCGGGTCTTTCCCACGAGACCAATGTCGATAGCGTCGCAGCCCGCGCTCGTTTTCAAGTACTACGGCTGGAGGGATCGAAGGAAGCGGTCTATATCGGCGAGTGGGATCTCCACTCGCTCCTGTTCGGGACGGCCCGGGGACTGCGTATCTACAATCGCGACACCAGACAGATATCGGGCTTGAGCCTCCCCGCATCATCGTCAACAAATCTGGACACGGCAAGGATTACAGCGTTCTGGTGGGAGTCGACTGACCGGCTCTGGATCGCGACGCGTTCGAACGGATTGTACCTTTGGGATCGTGCCGGAAAGTCACTTGTCGAGTACCGCAGGCAGCCTGCCAGGCGAAGAGATCCCCGGGATGAGAGAATCACGGACATCCTCATCGACAACGGCGGTCGTATGTGGATCACCACGCCGACAACGCTTGATCTCTTCGACCCAATGTCAGGCGAGTACAAGGAGTATTTGCTGACTCGATCTGCCCCGCCGCGGAATCCCTATCTGCTATCCGTTGACAGGATGGGCAGACTCTGGGTCAGCACGATGGATGACGGCCTCTATTTCCTGACGCCTCAGTCCATGCGATTCCCTCACTTCGCACTGAAAGGGACCGACGGGAGTCCAAAGTCGATGGAGACGATTGATGAGGCAGGCGACGGTACCTATTGGATAGCGAGTGAGGGAAAGGTTGTGCGTGTACGGATCGCTGACCTGGGTGTGTTTCAAACTGTGGATCTCTTCAAGGGAATGAGGCCCACGTACTGGCGTGCGGGAGTCATGGATTCATACCGAGACTCCGAAGGAACCCTATGGTACGGCACATGGGGTCTGGGACTCTACAGGTTCGAACCGGGTACAGGGTCGGTCACGAATTATCGCTTTTCAACGCAACTCCCCGATTTGACAAACAAGAACGACGTCTGCTTCAGCATCACCGGAGGGGCGGGCGATTCCCTTTGGATCGGGGCCTATAGGGACGGACTTCTAGAGTTTGATACTCGCACAAGGAAATTCTCGCGGCGTACCACCGTGGGCAGCACGACCCCGGTCAATGTATATCAAGTGATGAAGGACAAAGGCGGCAGACTATGGATTTCCGATGAATCCCAGGGAGTGCTGGTTCTGGATCCAGCGACGAATTCCGCCGAGCACTTCACGCACGATCCGGATCGTCCCACGACGCTGAGCGACGATCGCGGACGACACGTGTACCAGGGTCCGGATGGGGACATTTGGATTGGAACCAAGGGCCTCCACCTGTGGCATCCAGAAAGCAGATCGTTCACGCGGTTTACAAATGGCGCATTCCGCAATACAAACTTTGTCATGCCGATGGGAACAGACCTTCAGGACAGACTCTGGGTCTACTACTATCCTGGAGCGGTGGGCATTCTCAATCGCTCCACAGGTCGCTTTTTCAATTTTGGTGCCTCAGATGGTCTCTGTGCGAACATCTATGAGATGGGCCGGCTCCAGGATGGGACTGTTCTCCTCCTCGGTTGGAGCGGGATGAATATCATCAACCCGGAAAGCCTTCGCACAGCGCACCAGATTCCGCCGCTGGTGTTCGGGCGCATCCTCATCAATGATACTTTGAGCGTATCGGGACATAATCCTCCGGATGCAGGACTGGCTCTGGACCATGATCAAAATTCTCTGGAATTGGAATTCTCTGCTATCGATCCCGGCGCAGGACACATGATCGAATACCACTACCGGCTGGAGGGGCTGGAGGATTCATGGGTGCGTCCGGCCGGGCGACGATTCGTTCGCTACCCGGGGCTCGCGCCCGGTGCTTACGTGTTCAGAGTGAGAGCTGTGAGTCAGATGAGCCAGTGGCCGGATCAGGAGCTCGCCCTCTCGATCTCCATCGCTCCACCATTCTGGCGAACATGGTGGGCGTACGCCATGTACGCATCCCTCGCCATCGGACTCCTCCTCCTCGGATATCGCCTGCGGCTGAATCGGCTCCGCCTGGCGCAGCAAGTCGAGATGGAGCACTTTCAATCGGAACGTCTGGCGGAAGTCGATCGACTGAAGTCCCGGTTCTTCGCGAACGTCTCTCATGAGTTTCGGACACCTCTCACACTCATCCTGGGCTTGAATGAACAACTGGCTCAACTTCTGAACGACCCCGTTGGCTTCAAGGGGAAGCAGCAGCTTGTCGCCAGCAACGCAAAGCAGCTCCTCAGACTGGTCAACGAACTGCTCGATCTCTCGAGGCTTGAATCGGGGAACATGAGACTCCAGGTATCCAACGGCGACATTGTCCAGTTCCTTCGCAGAGTCGTCCTTTCATTCGCCTCATGGGCGGAAAGGAAGAAGATCCGTCTCGAGTTCAAGTCCAAAACCGACTCCATCCACGGTCTCTTCGACCGCGAGAAGCTCGAGACGATCGTGAACAACCTGATATCGAATGCACTGAAGTTCACGCCTGAGGGAGGAGAGGTGATGGTGGTAGTGCAGGAAGCGGCAGGCGACCGGCCGCTCCAGCTTACTGTTTCGGATTCCGGTCCCGGCATCCCGGCCGATCACCTCCCACATATCTTCGAACGCTTTTACCGGACCGATGAAGCACACGCCACGGAAGGGGCTGGCATCGGTCTCGCGCTTGCGAAGGAACTGACGGAACTTCATCGCGGAACCATCCGCGTCGCAAGCAGTCCGGGAAAAGGATCTTTGTTCACGGTTGAGATACCGGTCAACAGCGCCGCGTACCGGGTTGAGGAGTTTGTTGAGGGACCTCCCGGGCAAGATCAATTTGAAGTCCCTCCCGCCGGGACTTTGTCGAAGAAGTCCGGACCGATCCAGGGCGCCGCCCCAACCAGCGGCAAGCCGATTGTTCTGGTCGTAGAGGACAACGCGGACCTTCGTCAGCATATTCGGGAACACTTCGAGAAAGAGTATGCGGTTCAGGAGGCTCCGGACGGGAAGACGGGATTTGATCGGGCGGTTGAGATCGTGCCGGACATGGTCATCAGCGACGTTATGATGCCGGAAATGGACGGGATGCGGCTCTGCCGTGCATTGAAGCAGGACATCAGGACGAGCCATGTACCGGTCATACTGCTCACTGCACGGGCCGGTATCGACAGCAAACTGGAGGGGCTTGAAACTGGCGCTGATGACTATGTTGAGAAACCCTTTGATGCGAAAGAGCTACTTGCGCGCGTGCGGAATCTCATTGAACAGCGGCGGGAACTCAGGAAGAGATTTTCCGCCGGGGCGGTCCTGAGGCCGGGCGAGGTGGCGGTAACGTCGCTTGACAACGCTCTCCTCAAGAGAGCCATGGCATATGTAGAACAACGGATCGGGGACGAGACACTCGGCGTCGATGACCTCTCCCGGGAGATGTCTGTCAGCCGCGCAACACTCAACCGGAAGCTACAGGCATTGACGAATCTCTCCCCCGCCGAGTTCATTCGCTACCTTCGCCTCCAGCGCGCCCGCGAACTGCTTGAGAAGAACGCCGGAACAGTAGCTGAGATCGCCTACCAGGTCGGATTCGGGAGTCCTTCCCATTTCAGCGCCGCCTTCCACGAACGGTTCGGCATACCACCCTCTGAAATCCAACCCAAAGCGGAGTAGGCAGGCTCAGTCCTTTTATCGCCTTTAGTGGGCGTTAGCCTCCTTGATTCAAAACTGACTGCTTTTGATCCGCGTTCGATATCACTCCCCCCCGGTCTCCAGACTATATTCTACAGAACCCGTCGACAGCGCTCGGACCTGGGGCTCTTTTTGTCATGATGGAAAGGATTGAGCTATGACCCTTCGAGTCCTTCCACTTTTCTTCGTTCTTTGCGGATTTGCGATCCATGCCGCCCTTCCTCAAGACAGATCCCCTCTGCCGCCTTCGGAAGTGGTGATACATCCGAAAAAGCCTTGCCCCATTATCCCGCCCAACGCAACAACGCATACAGAAAAATCTCTCTACAAGCGCAAATCCGAATGGAAGAAGATCATTGACCAGTTCTGGGGATCCGGGGACCCATACCAGCACAAGCTCAATGTCTTTGACACCTATGCATCGTACGTACGGGCGAAGTGCCCGACATTCGTCTATTCCAGGCTCAACTGGGACTCGGTGGCCACGTACTGGCGATCCAAGATCACAGACTCTACAAGTCGCGGCGCGTTCAATGCGATTATCATGAAGTTGTCTTACGCTTTGAATGACCTTCATGCATGGGCCGCTGACAATGTGGTTGTCTCATCGCCGTTGACCCCCAGCACCCCCTATGTTTCCTTACCCTGGGACAACCACGATGTCCGCTACTTCGGGGCCGCACTGACGCTCCTTCCCGACTCATCGCTTCTCGTATACAAGGTCGATCCAAATCATCCTCTGGGGTTGCAGCCTGGAGACAGAGTCCTCGGTTATGAAGGCATTCCATGGCATCGATTGGCCAACGAACTCATTGAAGGAGACGTGGCAACAGAACTGCTCATTGGAGGGGCCCCCAGTTCGGAATTCTATCATCGGATGGTCTGGGCGGGAATGTGCTGGCATCTCTTTGATACGATCGACGTCGTTCGCTATGGAACGGGGCAGGTATTACATCTTTCTACGCTGCCACTCGCCTCCTTGGCTTCTACAGCGCCCCTACTTCAGACCGATCAACTCCCGGTTCCGGGCGTCACCATGCCTTCTGACAATCTCGTGGCGAGCGATGTCAGCTCGGGGATAGTCTCGGGTACCAACATTGGCTACATCTACGTGTATCATCACCGCGATCCGAAGATCTCTGTTCAATTTGAAGCCGCGGTGCACGCATTGGAGAACACGGATGGCTTGATAATCGATCTGCGAACTGATTTGGGCGGCAAGTACGGCCCCGAAAGGGGGATTGCCCGCCTGGTGGACTTCGGTGATTCCACGCTTGTCTCGATGAGGCGATCCACGGCGTCAGATCTCCTAACGAATGTTCCCGCCACAACGCTGGACTTTACAATTCCGATGGATGTGGGGACAGCATATCATCGCCCAATCGCTGTGCTCATCGGCCCGAATTGTGTCAGTTATGGAGACGCGAGTGCATGGGAACTTACTTACGTTCCGAACGTGCGATTCTTCGGAAGATCTACAATGGGTGCGTTTTCCGGCCGCTACTGGAGTGACGGTCCATCAATCGCCGGATATTATCTCAACTCTCCTGACATAGTCATCGTTGACCATCGCTCGCCGGGCAGTCAACTCTGGGCCAGGGAATTCCCCGTGGACGAAGAAGTCTGGCTGACGGCTGACGAAGTTGCCAAGGGAGAAGATGGTGTCTTCAAACGTGCCCTCGCATGGATGGCCACCGTCGGTACTGCACGGTCGACAGAAATCCCTGCGAAGTTCGAGCTGCTCCAAAACTACCCCAACCCTTTCAACCCAAGCACGACGATCAGCTACGCACTTCCTCAGCGATCGCACGTGACGCTCACGGTATTCAACACGCTCGGACAACAAGTGGCGACGCTCGTCAACGGCGAGATGGAAGCGGGGAATCACAAGGTGACGCTCGATGCAACCGGGTTGGCAAGTGGCATCTGCTTCTGCACGTTGCGCGCTGGTGAGTTTCGAGAAACACGGCGGATGATCTTGTTAAGATAGGGACAATTGGCCCTATAGTAGGTGACAGGCCCCTGCACATGACGGCCCGAGGCCGTCATGGATATGACGAAATGTGACGCGGTAGCACGACGTGGCTTGCCCTGACTGTCGCTTACCATGGCCGCATCACTTGGGAGTATCGGTGGAAGCAGTCGCCTCAAGGTAACGTGCAGTAGCGAGGAGATGAATCTGGCAGCAGTCCCGCTGCGTTGCGGCGGGACTGTTTCTTCAAGCGGAGGTTCCAATAAAGTCGCGGTCCCGTCGATACCGGGCGAGGAGTTTCCTCAGGTCACTGAAACAGACCTTGAATTTCAGACGAAAAACTTGCTGTTCGTTCGGGGGACTTGCCTTCAGAAATTCACTTCCAGACCCAGCCTCGCGGACACCGGCGGTTGATATCTGTACGCCTGGCCGTAGGTCGGTTCGAGATAGGTGAATTGTCCGTTGGCGTCCACTCTACCCTTCCATTGCTGAACATCAACTACGGCACGACGGCTGGCGATCTGGAAGACGTCGAGTATGATCCGCCCCCGCGGGGATGCGTCAAAGGGTAATTCGTACGAGAGGCGCGCGCTGAGATCCCAGATGGCGGGTGTCCTTCCTGCCGTCCCACGCGGGGCTATCAGCCCGGTCGGTCTATCAAAGGAATTTGCGTAAACGCTCAACGGTGTTCCGGTCTGTGCAATAAAGTAGGTGCCTATTGCCAGGCCAAAATCAAAACGATACGAGGCGGCGAGTTTGACAACGTGCGTCCGGTCGTTAGGCAGGAGACCCATTCCATACTGATTCGTACTTTCGAGGTCGTCGAATGCGACAGTGACGTTCGGGAATGTGCTGTGAAATGCCGCATCGAATACGCCCCCGAAATTGCCGTAGTTCCTCGACAGCACGTACGATGCAAGGAAATTAAAATGCGGATCGCTGTTTTGCTCGACGGAAATCACGAGAGCAGTATACTCGCGTTTCACCCGCGGCCAGTCCGCGAGCGGGCCCGATCCCGGATTGCCACCCTGCCAGGTGTCCGTCGATGCGATGTACGCGTCATCGATGGCCTGGCGGAGCGTTCGATAGAGTCCTTCCACGCGCAGCCTGATGGCTCCGAGGATCGCCCGTTCGTACCCAAGACTGACTTCGTCGTAGTATTGCCCGTGCAATCCCTGGACGCCCTCCGCAAACGTCGCCTGCCCGGCCGAAATCGTATCGCCTCCGTTCCGGGAGACCCTTGGATCTTGTTTGTACTGTATAGTGTAATAGTAACCCTGGTCGCTGAATCCCTGTGAATTGAAGAGCGCAAATTCCTGTGAATAGCGCCCGAGCGATCCGAATATCTTCTGCGTTCCCTCCTCATCCGGCAACCAGGTGAAGCCCAGGCGGGGCTGCAAGGGCACTGTAACTGTTTGCGCAAGCTCCCCGTTTGAGCCGATGATATACTGACCGTCCCACCGGATCCCGGCATGAAGGCTCACCCTTCGCGAGATCTGCCAGGTGTCGTGAATGAAGACCGATGGAATATTGTTGTGGATGGTCTGATAGCCCGTGCTGTACCACTCGTAGTAGCTCGAGTCGTTTTCCTTACCAATCCCGTGGTTCACATACCGGTTGTCAGTGCCGTTCACTTTGTATTCAACGCCCGCCCTGAGTGAATGCCCGCCGACGAGTACTGTTGCCGCGAACTTTCCGGCAGTGGCGTAACGAAATGAATCCCAGGTGCTGCCCGGCCCGCCGGACCAAACCTCACCGCCCGGTGGATACTCCACGTAGTACGTTTCATCCTTGCCTCGCTGAGTGGCGGGATCGCCTGTATCATGCCGATTGACCCGCGAGATCGATCCCTCGAGAAGGGCGTTCTGCCCGAGTGTGTACGTCCCGTTCAGCGACAGATTGATGCCGCCGAAGCCGATGTCCATTAAGTACGAATCAGGAGTTGTCAGGACGGCCGGCGGAAAGCTCACCCCTCGGCCCACGGCATACTGGGTCGACGGGTCTCCTGTCGCCGTCATGACAAGCCGCAGCTGCTCCGATGCCTTCCATGTCAGTTTTCCTGCGAACGAGTGCACCCGTGTCTTGTCGACGGAGATGCCATACCCGGGGACATCGACATCCCGGTTGGCAAATGTGGGATTGTATGCTGTAAAGAACCAGAGCTCGTCGCGAATGATCGGGCCTCCCAGGCTCATTCCGACATCGTAGTTGGAGAATCCTCCCTGTGTCGGATCGGAAAGACCGACCTCCCGCTCTCCCGCAAACCTGTTGCTGGTGTAAAACCCGAAGACCGAGCCGTGCAATTCATTCGTTCCTGAATAGGTGATGACATTGAGCACGCCCCCCAGCGCGCTCCGGGAACCGGCGTCATACCCACCGGCCCGCACCTCGACTTCCCTGACGAAATTGTACGGCAGCGCAGTCGCACTCGACTGGATAAGTGGATCCGTCACTTCCACCCCCTCGACGATGTACTTGTTCTCGGCACCGGTGGCCCCGCCTATGTTCACCGCATCGCCGAAGTAGCTGGTATTCGACATGGGGAGCATGGCGATCACATCCTGGTAATTCCGGCTCAGGGGAATGTTGTCGACGTCCGCCGGTCGGAGGTTTGAGCCGTACGTGGTGTTGTTCACTTCCATGCTCACTCGACTGGCCGAGACCACGAGCTCGGGCATGTTGTGCAGCTGCTGGCGCAAAGTGATCACGCCAAGACTTGTAATCCTCCCGAGTTGGATGCGGACGTCGTCGACCACGATCGAAACATAGGCCGGATGGCTGATACGGACGGAGATCTCTCCTGGAGGCAGGGCGAGGATTACGCATCGGCCACGCTCGTCGCTCGCCGTTCCGCGCACACCCTGCACCTCCTTTCCAGTGACTGCAGCGTTTACTCCGGGGATCGGCTCCCCGATTGAATCGAGGACGGCGAATTGCACACCTCCCGTGAGATCCTGTGCGTACATGCCTCCGCCTATCAGGAAGAGGGTGAAGAAAGCGACAGACAACCATCCGCGGCGCTGATGAATGGGAACAAGAAGCATGCTCCACCTCCGTTTTCAGGACGGCGTTCTATCCAGACGTGGTGCCGATGAAACCTCTGTGTGCTGTATGGAACCCACACATTTGGGTCATTGGGTCGATGGATATCAGTTCGAAAGAGGCAATTCCGGGGATTGAGGGTTTTCATATACCCAGAAGATCGTCGTGACTATTTTACAGGGATATGAAGACCGGCGTGCCGTTCGTCAACGAGTCCAGCGTGGGCCCTGAGTGCCTGGAGGGTCTTCTCTGCCGCATGGTCCCAGTTGAACTCCCCGGCCCACGTAATGGCTTGCCCGGACAGGCGGGTGCGGCGCGGTTCGTCCTGAAGCAATGCGGTCATCTTTGCAGCAAGCGCCGCGATATCTCCAAAAGGCGTGAGCACGCCTGTAACGCCATCCTTGACGGCATCCCGCAGTCCCGGAACGTCGGCGGCAATGACCGGCGTCCCGCATGCGTTAGCCTCCAGAACCGTCAAACCCCATCCTTCTTTCGAAGACATCGTCACGCCGAACCACATTTTCTGAAGCCATTCCACTTTCGTCTCTTCGGGAACATACCCGGCAAAGGACACGGACTGCGAAAGGCCAAGTTCGCGCGTGAGGCGTTCCAGCCGGGGACGGTCGTCGCCGTCTCCGACTACCACCAATCGAGCACCAGGGACCTGCTTGAGAACGGTCGGAAGCGCCCGAAGGACCTGGTCCACGCACTTGTACTTCTTCAGCCGGCCAAAGATGCCGATAAGAGGCGTGGGCGAGCGGCGTTCGGGTGCCGGAACATGGATCGTGTGATCAACGCAGTTGTGCACGAGGTGAAGTCTGCTCTCCTCAAAACCGTGCTGCATCAGTTCATCTTTGGTGCTGGGGGAAACCACGAAAAAGGGAATGCCGCTCAGTCGGTACAGCCATACACCAAGGCGTTCCGTAACGTAGACGTACGTGGCTACAATGGGATTCGCTTCGAGGTAGATACTTCGGCCAAAGAGATGGTGCATTATCCCGAACAAAGGCCGCCGCACGTAGAGCGGAGTGAGGAAAGGGATCTTGTTGACGTCATCGACGATAACGTCGAACTGCTCTCGGCGGAACCGCCGCCAATAGGCAAGAGGGACATGCACGTTGAACAGTGCACGCCCCCCTTTGCGGATAATACGAATGCCGTCACGCGTCTCTTCGGACGCTGCGCCCGGATAGGATGAACAGAACAGCGTGACATCGTGTCCGCGCCGGGCAATGCGCGAAAAGATGTTGTGCAGATGGACTTCTGCCCCTCCCGCAAGAGGGTTGGTGGTGTCCTGCCAGTTGAAGACAAGGATGCGCATCAGCCACCATACCGTCCGGAGAAGGCGGCGGGGATCATGGCCGCCGCGCGGTATCCTTGCGAGCCGACTCCTCGAGCGCGATCTGCGTCTTGAGGAATTCTACCCTCTGATTCAGGTTCGGATCGTTCGGGAACTGCGTTTGCAGACTCTGCAGCAGCTCCAGCGACTTCCGGTTTTCCTTCCGGATGTCATAGATATCCAGGAGCACACGGTACGGATTGTAATAGCTGTTCAGGTTCGCCTGCCCCGATGCAATGAGCTCGCGTGACACCGTTTCGAGCTCGTTGGCCAGCTGGTTGAACTTGTCTTCCTTCCCCAACCGGTGGTAGATGTTCGACAGATCCGACATCAGCTCCCACCCCATCGGGATCTTCTTCTGCGGAATCAGCTGCTCCATCCGCTCGAGTGCGGCAATCCCCTTTTGAGGATTCGGCTCGACATTCATGTAGTACATGGCCAGCCGGATGAATGCCGACCGGTAGTTGAGCATCAACCGGCTGGTGTTCTCGTCGAAGTACACATCCGGATCGGCGATCCCGCGGAACTTGTACCCGTACTGGGGTCCGGTGGAGAAGGTCTGCGGCTCGTTGTACAGGTTCTGCTCCAGCACGTCCTTGTTCAGTCCCATGTCTTCCCGGCCTACCTTCCGGGGCTCAAGCCGCCACGCCAGCCCATGGAACCAGAGATACTCGTCAAGTCCGATCTTGCTGTCCGGCGCACAGGTCACGGCGAAGTATACAGGCCGCTTCCACTGATTGGCGAAGATGATGTCACGCACGAGGATATCCTGGATCCGGATCGCACGGGTGCCGCTGACTTCCAGCGTGTGGCGCATGACGAAACTGATTTTGCCTGCGTGAGCGATTGCGGTATCGGTGACATTATAGCGGGCCAGCGCATCCGCCGGCACCGGGATGTCCAGCTGCCGGGTCTCCCAGACCACAGGCTGTATATTTTCAATCTGTTTATCCGACAGCGATATCGGAACCGGAATTGCCTCCTTATAGTAGGCCGGACCTTTCATCTGGCGGATATACCAGGAGGTGTTCACCAGACTCAGGTTGACGATCCGCACATCACGCCGCACTCCTTCCACATCCTGCAGATACCAGAGCGGGAACGTGTCGTTGTCGCCGTTGGTGAACAGGATCGCATCCTTCTCACAGGATTGCAGCATGTTGTAGGAATAGTCCCACGCGACGTAGTTCCCGGATCGGTCGTGGTCCTCCCAGTTCACCTGAAGCAACCGGCCAGGAACAATGAGGGTGCAGACACCCACGACGCCGTAGGTGGCTGCGTTGCGGAGGGATGCGTTCTGTGTGAGCGTGCGCAGCCAGTCGATCAGCGCTACGACCCCGATGGAAATCCAGAGGGCGAAGATGAAAAACGCGCCAACATAGAAATAGTCGCGCTCACGCGGCTGTGGTTCCTGCTGGTTCTGGTACAATGCCAGTACAGGCCCCAGTATGATGAAGGTGACCAGCAAAACCAGGCCCATCTTCCAGTCACGCTTGAAGTGCGAATACAAGCCGAACAACCCGAGGAAGAACGGGATCCCGAACGTGACGTTCCAGTCGACACCGGAATCCTGCTCATCGCCCGCCGCTCCGATGAAGTTCCAGGAGAGATACCGGACAAACATGTGGTTCAGCTGATAGCGGAACAGGAAGTCCCATTCACTGGAGTAGTTTGTGTAGATCCCCTGCTGGTGTGGTTCCTGGCTGTACCGGCGGGGCATGAAGAGCGGCGCATCACCGTACTGCTCCCGGCCGAGGTACGCGGTGAGCCGGGCCAGATTGCTCGGATCATTCTCGTTCATGGGCGGGTTCGCATTGGAGCGAATAATCACCTGCACATACGTAGTATAGCCGATCAATATGAGCAGCATCGCCAGAAGGCTGAAATGCAGCAGTTTCTGTTTCTTCTTGTAGGACGTGTACACTCCGTAGCACACAGCCGCGATGATCACCCAGGGAACGTAGGCGATGAGATTGCTCCTGCGGCCCATGAAATCCCCGTCCATCATCCCGGGCAGAAACTTCACGATGCCCGGATAGACGACGAAGAACACGGCGACCGCGATCAGCCAGAATTTCACAAAACTTGCAAGGGTGAACTCGTACTTCTTGAAATAGACAATCATAAGCACGGGGAAGATTGCCAGGAGGGCAAGGAGGTGCACGCCGAGCGAAAGCCCTATCAGATAGGCAATCAGAAGCATATACTTCTCATTCCCGGGAACGTCGGAATGGTCCAGCCACCGGGTGGCCAGCCAGAGGATTGCGCTCAGGAAGAACATGCTGGCGCCATAGACCTCCGCTTCGATGGAGTTCGCCCAATAGGAAGTGCTGAAGGCCAGCGCAAGCGCGCCGATCGCTGCAGCGCCGTACACCGTAACGCGGTCGAGCAGTGATTCGGGTCTCCCCCGGAAGCTCACGATCACCCGGACGGCGATCAGATACAGGAACACTATCGCGATAGCACTGAAGAGCGCGGAGAGCATGTGCGCCCGCACAGCCATGTCCGCGGCAACGGGGATCATCATCGCCACGCGGGTCACCAGGAGGAACAGGGGCGACCCCGGAGGGTGCGGGACCTGCATCATCTTGGCTGCGGCAATAAACTCACCGACGTCCCAAAAGACGACCGTCGGGGCCAGAGTAATAAGATACACAGCGAACGTCAGAACGAAGACGAGGGCAGCGATGATTCGGTTTATCGTGGCGTTGGTCATGAGGTCCTCAGACATCCCCGTGGTGTGCTTGCGAAAGGTCCAACCGTCTGCTAGATATATAATATACCCCAATCATCCTTTACTTTCAAGAAACCAGAAGCCGTGCGCAAATCTCGTCGCACAGCACATACCCCTTCGGGGTGAGCCGCACGCGCTCGCCATCACGGAACGCAAGGCCTGCTTCGCAGATCTCCCGCAGCGTTTCGCGCTGGCGGCGGGTCAGCCCTTCCGCACGCAAACCCTCCAGGACCCCCATGTCCAGCCCGTCGCTGCGCAATCCCAGAAACACGGCCTCATCGAACAGTTGATCGGGGGTCAACGTCTCCTCCTGGTCTGCGGGACTCTGTCCCACGCGCAGCCGCTCGCAATACGCACCGATGCTCCGCACATTGGCCCATCGCCGGGCTTGCGCGTCCCCCCCTTTCCAGAGAAAGGAATGGGCTGAGGGGCCGAAGCCGAAGTACGAGGTGTGATTCCAGTAGGCGCTGTTGTGCCTGCTCCGGCGCCCCGGCCGTGCGAAGCTGGACACTTCGTAGTGCTCGAAGCCCGCTCGCTCCAGAACTGCCATCGTGGTTTCATAGCACTGCGTTTCGCGGGCGTCATCCAGAGGAACGACACGGCCCTCCTTCACACGGTCAAAGAGCGGCGTGTGTTCTTCAATGATCAGCGTGTACGCGGAAATATGTTCCGGCTGGAGAGCTACTGCCTCCTCCAGTGACCGGACACAGCCTTCCACCGTCTGTCCGGGCAATGCCGTGATGAGGTCCAGACTGAGATTTTCAAAACCAGCCGCACGCGCATCCGCGACACACCCGCGCGCTTCGTCGGCCGAGTGGATGCGTTCCAGGAAGGCAAGCTCGGCGTCATCGAACGACTGGATGCCGATGCTCAGGCGGTTGCATCCCAGCATCCGGAACTCCGAAAGCGCCTCACGCGTGACAGTCCCGGGGTTCACCTCAATGGTGAATTCTGCATGGGGGTCGATCGTATGCCAGCACCGAAGCGCATCAACGATGCGTCGCATCTGCGGGAGCGTAAGAACCGAAGGGGTGCCACCCCCGATATACACGGTGTCGACATGCATACCCCGGCCCCGTTCTGCAGAAGTCCGGATCTCCTCCTCAATCGCCGACAGGAAATCCTCAACGAGAGAACGGTTCTCCACGGAGTAGAAGTCGCAGTAGGAGCACTTCCGCTCACAGAACGGCACATGGACGTAGAGCCCCCCGTGCCACTCGGGGCTGGTCATGCCCTTCTCCGCATTCATCGATTGCCCCCGCCTGTATTCATCCAGTACCCCTCTTCACATTCATTGCACTCATCGCCCGGCGGCATTTATCGACAGTCCCCATCCGTATTCATAGATGGCTCTGTCAGTATTCATCGACCGCCCCTATCGGCATACATTGATCGCCGCTATCGACATTCATCGATCGTCCCTGTCACCATTCACCGATTGATCTTGTCATCAATCCCTGATCGCCTCTCTCCCCATTCACTCATCCTCCCTGTCCGCATCCGTCAATTGCGGCTGTCGGCACCTGTGGATCGTCCCTTTCTGCCTTCCTCTCTATGGGCCCGTTACCATTCACTGATCACCGCTACCCACATTCAGCGATAGCCTCTATCAACACTCATCGATCAACCCTGCTCACGATTATCGACTACCTCTATCCACATTCATCACCCTCCTGCCCATATTCATCGGATGAGTACTCCGAGACGATCCCATCGCACTGATGAACTGCCCGATCCGGAACGACCTCGCGGTGACCCAGGCGTGACAGACCAGTAGACCATCGCCGCAGACCCGATGATGGATCTATATGACACAGGACCCCATACCCTGCTGTCTTCGCTGTTGGCAGGGTTGTCTCCCATCAGGAAGTATGTCTCCGGAGGAACGACCAGGATCACCGGATCATGCGATTCCGTGAACGCTGCCGGCGTCTTTGATTGAACGGCGGTCGGGGGAAATAAGACCATCCGGCCGTTCACCGTGAGCGTGGACCCGCGAAACATCAGCGTGTCGCCCGGCGTGCCGACACACCGTTTCAGGAGAAATGCATTTGCGGGGAAGATCTGCTGCGCGAGTCCCACTGGAGGATGGATGACAAGCACGTCGCCCAGCCGGATCGGACGAATCGGGGGAATCTCCACAACACGCGGAGGCGAAGCAACAAATGGGATTTGCAGAAGCAGGCGCCGCGGCACAACAAGCCTGTTCACCAGAATATAGTCGCCCGGCAGGATCGTGTCTTCCATGGACCTGGAAGGCACGCGGACCGCGCTCACGACAAACGTCCGGAGGACAAGTCCGACGGCGGCAGCAAGACAGAAGCCGAGCAGCGCTGCAGAGTACCACGTCCAGCGCCTCACCGGCTGTCTGCCGCTTCCACCCGCACGACCTTCATCGGCACTGCCCATGACGGATGAGCGTCTATTTGATCAGCGTCCCTATCCGGCTGAACCGTATTGATGCCAGCTTGGAGGGAAGCATGGAGAGGTCGAACAACGGAATATCGGGAGACCAGGACCAGTAGACGATCATCGGCGTCCCGACGATATTGTCTTCCGGTATGAATCCCCAGAAGCGGCTGTCCAGACTGTTGTCCCTGTTATCGCCCATGCCGAAGATGTAGTCGCGTTCCACCGTGTACGACAACGACGGTGCGCCGTCGATCAGCACTCTGCCGAGTGCATCCACGAAGGTGGTGTGGCCCTCGCGTCCGATGAACGTGCGCCATTGTTCGAAGTTGCCCGCCGATAACTGGATCACATCCCCTTTCTTCGGCACAACCATCGGGCCCCAGTTGTCTTCATTGTAGGGAGCTCCGGGAGGGAAGATCGTATACTCCCCCTGGCCGCGCGGCTTGATGGTGAAGTCATTGAATTTCATGTTCCGGGGGATGGGAGAAGCTTTGCCGTTCACGTACAGGGCGCGGTTCACAACTTCAATGGTGTCGCCCGAAAGGGCCACCGCCCTTTTCAGATAGAACCAGAACTCCGGCGAGACCACTTCGTCGCGCTGGCCCGGGAACTCGAAAACGATCACGTCGCCGCGCTCAACATCCCTTATCGCAGGGACGCGGAACCAGGGGAGGCGGACGTTTGTGAAGGGGATGTTCCGCGGCGTGGTCCCGCCATACAAGAACTTGTTCACAAACAGAAAATCACCGGCCATGATCTCGTTTTCCATGGATCCGGTCGGCACCTCAAACGATGCCAGCACAAAGCTGTTCAGGAAGAAGAACGCCACAAGGACAAAGACCACATCCTTGAAGAAGTCCTTAACAGGCTCCTTCTTGACAGGTTCTCCTTTCGACGGCTCTTTCTTGGTTGCAGATGATGCCTTTGCCATACTTGCTCCTATTCGTCTTCCATCGACAAAACCGCCAGGAAAGCCTCCTGGGGGATTTCCACCCGGCCTACCTGTTTCATACGACGTTTCCCCTCTTTCTGTTTCTCCAGAAGCTTCCTTTTTCTTGTGATATCGCCCCCATAGCACTTTGCCAGCACATTCTTACGCATTGCGGAGATCGTTTCGCGGGCCACCACTTTTGACCCGATGGCCGCCTGGATGGCCACTTCGAACATCTGACGCGGGATAAGCTTCCGGAGTTTCACGCAGAGCTTCTTCCCCCACTCATGTGCCTTGTCACGATGCACAATTGTGGAAAAGGCATCCACCGCCTCCCCGTTCAGCAGGATCTCCAGCTTCACCAGATCCGATTCTCGGAATTCAAGGAACTCATAGTCGAACGAGGCATACCCCCGGGACGTGGATTTCAGTTTGTCATAGAAATCGAAGATGATCTCCGAGAGCGGCATCTCATAGTGTATATCGACGCGCGTCGGGTCAAGATACGTGGTGTTCTTGTACACCCCGCGGCGCTCCATGCACAGCTTCATAATGTTGCCCACGTACTCGGTCGGCACGATGATCTGTGCGCGGATGAACGGTTCCTCGACCTTTTCGATCTGGCCGAGGAGAGGCATGTACGAGGGATTGTCGACGAGGACCACTTCGCCGTCGGTCCGCGTGACCCGGTACTCGACGTTCGGAACGGTGTTGATGATGCTCTGGTTGTATTCGCGCTCCAGCCGCTCCTGCACGATCTCCATGTGCAGCAGTCCGAGGAAGCCGCAGCGGAATCCGAACCCGAGAGCTGTCGACGTCTCTGGTTCGTAGACCAGAGAGGAATCGTTCAACTGGAGTTTTTCGATGGAAGTGCGGAGGTCTTCGAATTCTTCAGCGTTGGTCGGGTACATGCCGCTGAATACCATCGGCTTCACGTCCTTGTACCCGGGCAGGGGGCTTTGCGCCGGATGGGCGGCCGAGGTGATGGTGTCGCCGACCTTCGTATCGTGAACGTCTTTGACGCCGGCAATCAGATAGCCGACGCTGCCTGCAGTCACGGAGCCGGTACGGGTCCGCTTCATCTCCAGAGCCCCCACCTCTTCCGCCTCGTACGTCCTCCCGTGATGAAAGAACATCACCTTGTCGCCCTCACGGAGCTTGCCGTCAAAAACGCGCAGGTAAACGATGGAACCACGATAGGTGTCGAAGACGGAATCAAAGATGAGCGCACGGAGCGGCGCCTCGGGATCCCCTTTAGGGGCGGGGATGCGGTGCACGATGCTCTCGAGAATTTCGGCAATACCCAGATCCGCTTTTGCGCTGGCCATCAGGATGTCCTCATCTTTGCATCCGATGAGGTCTTTGATCTGGTGTTTCACGGTGTCGATCATCGCACTGGGAAGATCGATCTTGTTGATGACCGGAATGATTTCGAGTCCGGCATCGATGGCGAGGTAGAGGTTGCTGATGGTCTGCGCTTCGACGCCCTGCGACGCATCCACCACGAGAAGCGCCCCCTCGCATGCGGCAAGGGAGCGGGAGACCTCGTAGGAAAAGTCGACGTGGCCGGGAGTATCGATGAGGTTGAGGGTGTACGCCAGTCCGTCCTGGGCTTTGTAGTGCATCTGGACCGCGTGCAGCTTGATCGTGATGCCGCGCTCCTGCTCGAGCTCCATGTCGTCCAGCACCTGGTTGAACTTCATCTCGCGTGCGGTAATCGTACCGGTGCGCTCCAGAAGCCGGTCGGCTATGGTCGATTTGCCGTGATCAATATGTGCAATGATGCAGAAATTGCGGAGGTGTTCCATAGCCTGCTCTATTAACACAAAATCCGTCCCGCGGAACGGGACGGACTTGCCGGGGAACTGGTCGACAACGCCTCTAATATAGCACTTTGTCGATGAAGGCGCAATGCCTTGCTCTTCCCGCGGCGTGTTTGTATCTTGTGTATCAACCAGCACTGGAGGCTATTCCCGCTACATGCCAATCGGCCGACACCCCTCTCTTCGGGCGCTCCTGGAGCAGCCAGCCTCACGATCGCCTCATCCCCGCCCTCTCGCAGTGTTCGATTGTGATGGAACAGTGATCAAAGGAGATATCGGGGAGGCTATGTTCTTCAGGCAGATTGAGGAGTTCATGTTCCGTTTCTCCCCTGCCGATATCTGGCTGGATTTCCCTCACCGGCGGGAACTCGACAAGGCGTATCGGACGCTTGCAGCTCTTGAGCCGAAGAAGCGCAATGTACACCCGGCCTTTGAAGCGTTCGCGGGGTATCTCCTCTCCTGGTATTATGAGCAACTTGCTGAAGGGAATGTCGCAAAAGCCTGTGCTGACATCGTGCGCCTGTTTGCGGGGTTCCCGGAGTCTGAAGTGCGGATATTTGCCGCCCACACGTTGAAGCATGAATTGCAGGTGCCCCTGGGGGGAAAGCAACTCGGCGGGAGGGATGTCCACAGCGGTGTGCGGTATATTCGCGAAGGTGTTGAGCTTCTCCGCCTGCTGCAGGAACACCGCTTCGACATCTGGGCCGTTTCCGGAAGCAGCAACTGGAGCGTGGAACCCGTCTTCCAGGCGCTGGGTGTCCCGGCAAACCAGGTCATCGGGATCTCCCTGACAAGCACTAACGGCACCCTCTCCGACACGGCCGTCGAACCAATCCCCATCAGAGAGGGGAAAGTCGACGCACTGAAAGCACGTGATCCGCGAGTGCCGGTCCTGGTTGCAAGCGACTCACGGAATGACATTCCCCTTCTGCTGTACTCTTCCCGGGTCAAGGTATGGATAAACTCGCGGAAACGCAGCGCCCGGGAATTCTTCACCGCAGTCGGAACCGAACCCGACAGCCAATGGCTCGTCATCGAAGAGCCTACACTACTTCCCCACAATTAAATTGAAGTCCGCATGCCTGATGCAGCCATAACCATAGTCGGCGGAGGTGTGATCGGTCTCGCCATCGCCGCCGAACTTGCTCCGCGCTATTCCCCGCTGTTCGTGCTGGAGCGCAACCCGCGGTACGGTCAGGAGACGTCGGCGCGCAACAGCGAAGTCATTCATGCCGGCATCTACTATCCGGAAGGATCCCTGAAAGCACAGTTGTGCGTTGAGGGACGCGAGCTGCTGTACAACCTGTGTGAACGGAACGGCGTTCCCCATCGCCGTATTACAAAAATCATCACAGCGACAAAGAAAGAAGAAGAGGCGGAGCTCGAACGGCTGTATGCGGTCGGGACGGCTAACGGTGCCCCGCTCAGACGACTCACGGCCGCGGAAGTGCTCGCCATGGAACCGCATATCACCACCGTGGGCGGACTCCTTTCTTCGTCGACCGGCATTATCAGCGCACACGGATTGATGGACTATTTCTATCACGCTGTCCGCGGACAGGGCGGCGAAGTGCAAATGCACTGCACTGTGGTCGGAATTGCAAAAAGCTCTGATGGATATCAGATCTCGATACAGGAGGGGGAACAGGTCAGCACGTTCACAAGCGAATGGGTGATCAACGCCGCAGGGCTGGAAGCTGACACGATTGCCGGTCTGGCTGGCATCGACATCGACCGTGCCGGATACCGCATTCACTACTGCAAGGGATCGTACTTTGCACTGCCCGGGTCAATGCAGTCGCTCGTCCAGCGGCTGGTGTATCCCGTGCCGACCAAACATTCACTCGGAGTCCATGCCGTTCTCGATTTGGGCGGCCGGCTGAAGTTCGGGCCCGATGTCGAGTACCTGCCCGATCGCATACTCAATTATATGGTCGATCCTTCCAAACGCGCTGCGTTTGCGGAGTCGGTCAGACGGATCCTCCCGATGGTCCGTGACGAGGACCTGTCCCCCGATATGAGCGGCATCCGTCCGAAGACACAGGCCAAGGGCGATCCTGTCCGTGATTTCGTCATCGTGCACGAGAAGGAGCGGGGACTTCCGGGGTTCATCAATCTGGTTGGTATGGAATCGCCCGGCCTGACAGCATCGCCTGCCATTGCCCGTTATGTCGCCAGCCTGGTCGCCGCCTGATCATGGCACACACACCGTTTCATGTTGCAGTCACTCTTCTGGAGGAAATCCTCATGCTGCGTTTTGCCGCCCTCATCGCGATGTTGCTCGGAGGAATTCTGTGCGCGTTCGCTGGACTTTCCGCGCCGTTCCAGGCATCCACAGGTGCCGGGCCCCTGCACATCGTCCCCCAGCCGCTGTCCGTCACTCCGGGCAGCGGGTCGTTCACACTCGGCCCGGGAACGGTCCTCGCATATCACAGCAAGCACGCGGAA
>JAGDMK010000333.1 GCA_017860635.1 Bacteroidota bacterium | reverse complement strand
GCTGACGCCGCTCTCCGAGCCTTTCCTGCTGACGCCACTCTCCACCCCGTTCCTACTAATCCGACTCTCCGCGCCGTCCCTGCAAATCCGACCCTGTCCCTGGCACGCAATCCTCCCCAACACCGAAGTCCGTTTGTAGCTAACGCATCTCTCCGGTACTTCCACCAATGTACAAGCCGGCTGCATGGACGCACATCTCAGCAGATGCAGATGACCGCTAGACTACATCCCTGTATTCCGCATCGAACAGTGATCCCGTATGCTCATCCGGTTTCCTGGCCCGCGCAAGGTGGGGGAATGCATGCAGAGTTGACAGAGGGAGAGGAAGCATCCGGCCGTCATGAAGGGCGGCGCTCATTTCGAACGCATTGGCAAGCGCTTTCCCTCCTGTGGTGTTGTTCCAGAGCACAAACAGCTCCGTGCAGGTCTGGGGGACGGAGAGGAGACGGCGCTTGATTTCGCGGAGTTCGCGCGCATTGTAAAGGTAGTCGTACCGTGCATCATAGCCGTTGAGAAGCCACCCCTTTTCATTGCGGCCATGCAGGCGGAAGTACGCCCGCTCACCGGATGGCCGGGGATACGCAACAGGGAACTGCTTGATCCGGGGGAGGTCTGCCAGTACTGGCTGGAGACCCAGCTCCTGAAGAAGCTTCGTCACCGTGGCCTGGTCCCATGATGCGTGGCGCAGTTCCACGTGTACCGGGAATCCGCGGAAGGCAGCGGCGAGTTTCTCGAGGTGGAAGCGATGCGCCCCTGTGTTGGTGAACGCGTAGGGGAATTGCGCCAGCACCGCCCCGAGATGGTCTCCGCGCTGCAGCTCCGTCAGGATATCGTGCGTCGATCGGATAACCGGCGTCGTGATTGTGCCGGCATGGGTCAGAGATGAATGGAGCTTCATGATGAACCGGAAGTCCGTTCTTCCCTCAACGGCACGCATCCACTCCCGGGCATCGTCCGTGCCGAGAGAGGCGTCCCAAAACGTCGGCCTGATCTCTGCGCTGTTGAAATACCGGGAATAGAACTCCAGTTTGCGGGCGGACGAACTGCCCTGAGTGGGATAGAAGCAATGATCCAGAATATCGTGCTCCCACCCGCCTAGTCCCAGATAGATGGTCCTGCCGCTCGGCTTCATGGTTCCTCCAAAGAAATATCTTGACACTGACGCCTGGCTTCCGTATATTTCGCCCCAGCATGATACGACATTTATGTCGTCCTGTCAAGAGAAAAGTTGACAAATATGTCACGGGAAATCCTATGAAGAACTCAATCGGGGAGCGGTTGCGGGAGGCGCGGGAAAACAAGGAAATGGATCAGGTCACGCTTGCCGACAAAGCAGGCGTCGTGGCCAGGACACTGCAGCGCTGGGAAAAAGGGGAGCAGGTTCCCGACGGCGTTTCCATTACCCGTCTGGCAAAAGCCACAGGCGTACAGGCCAGCTGGCTTCTGACCGGCGAGGGCGATATGTACGCTGTTCCGTCGCGCCCTGAAAACATGTACATCCTACCGGGTTCATCGCGGCGGCGGAACCGGTTGGTCGATCTCCCTCTCATCTCCGCCGTCCCCGCAGGGAAAGTGGCGACCCTGTTTCATCCGGACTATGCAGAAGACTACGTGACGGTGGATGACATCAAAGACCCGCAAGCCTTCGCCCTGAAGGTGAAAGGGAACAGCATGGCCACGCGCATTGAAGATGGCGATGTTGTCGTCGTCAGTCCGCAGCAGGAACCGCGGTCAGGAGATGTGTGTGTGGTGAGAGTGAACGGGGAGGATACGCTCAAGAAGGTGAAGTTCGAAGGGAACTACATTCATCTCATTCCCTTCAATCCCGAGTTCGACCCGGTGGTGGTGAAACGGCGGGAAGTTAATTTTGTCTGGAAGGTCGTCAAACTCATCAAGGAGCTTTGACCCGGCGTCAGCAGTTGCGTGCAGGCCGGATACGGACACTGCAGCTCTTGAATCTCCGGTATCACCGGCCGCCCACGGGCTGGACTGAGAACCTCTCCTCCTGCATAACCCGCATCACCGGCCGCCCACTGGTTGGGTGAAAAAAACCGCGCATCCGGCTGCTTACTGCACCATGTGTACAACCACGCCATCCCGTAGTTTGGGCTCGAACCATGTCGATTTCGGAGGCATGGTCTTGCCCGCATCGGCGATGGCCAGCAACTCATCGATTGAGGTTGGATGAAGTGCGAATGCGACCTTCATCTCGCCTGAATCCACCCGCCTCTCCAGCTCTCCCAGCCCCCGGATACCGCCGACGAAATCGATGCGTTTGCTTGTCCGGGGGTCATCAATCCCCAGGATAGGTTTCAACACGTACGCTTGTAGGACGGAGACGTCCAGGCGTTCCACCGGATCGGAAATGGATGTGAGTTCCGCCGGCGCGAGCAGCGCATACCACTGGTGGTCCATGTACATGCCGTACTCGCCCTTGCGCAACGGCCTGTGCTGTTTTGTCACAGATTTGACGTCAAATGTTTTCCGGACCTCCTTCAGGAATTCTTCCGAAGTCCGGCCGTTCAGGTCTTTGACAACGCGATTGTAGTCCATGATCCGCAGCTGCGCGTGGGGAAACAAAACCGCAAGGAAGAAATTGTATTCTTCGTCTCCACGGTGGTGCGGATTAGTGTCGGCAAGCTCCTTGCCAACGCGCGCTGCAGCCGCGGAGCGGTGATGGCCATCTGCGACGTAGAGTGAGGGCACCGCCTGAAACTCTTTTTGCAGGGCCATGATGGTCGGCTGATCCCGGATGACCCACAACTGATGGCGGATTTCGTCTTCGGCAACGAAATCGTATTCCGGGGTAGAGGCGATGACTCTGACCACGATGGCGTCAATTGCAGGCCGGGCACGGTACGTGAGAAAAATCGGGCCGGAATGGGCATTGGTAACCTTGACGTGCTTTGTCCGGTCGTCTTCCTTGTCCTTCCTTGTCAATTCGTGTTTCTTGATCGTGTTGTTCAGATACTCCTGCACCGAAGCACATCCGACGATGCCATACTGCGTGTGTCCATGCATCGTCTGCGCATAGATATACAAGGCCGGAGACGCTTCCTCTGCAAGGATCCCGTCACGGATCAGCTTCTCGAGATTCTCCTTTCCCTTGCGATACACGCGTTCGTCGTACAGATGGACGTCGGGTGGCAGATCCACTTCCGGCTTGCCGACATGGAGGAAGGAGAGAGGTTTCCCTTTGACCTCGATGCGGGCTTCTTCGGAGTTCAGCACATCGTACGGTTTGGCGGCGACCTGCGCGGCATATTGGGGGAGCGGGCGGTATCCTTTGAAGGGGCGGAGCGTAGCCATGGTGATCGTGTCTCTTGTCTGTGGGAGCCTGTGTGCCGCTGCTCGGCGGCATGTG
>JAGDMK010000332.1 GCA_017860635.1 Bacteroidota bacterium | reverse complement strand
GCAACCGATTCGGGGAACGGAAGATCCTTGTCCTCCACCATCACACGACGGAGGATTGTCACAAAGAGAATCCCGACGATGCCGCCGACGAGCATGATGGCGGTGGCTTCGAAATAGTGCTGGGTCGACCAGAACTCCTGCCAGACCCCGGCGATGAGAAACGCCGGGAGCGTGAAGATGGCCCCGGCCGCGACCGATTCGCCGATCGAACCTACTGTTCGGGCGAAGTTCTCCTCCAGGATGTTTCCTCGCATCAGCTTCAGCACGGCCATGCCGATGACGGCGGCAGGGTACGTTGCGGCGATCGTCATGCCTGCCTTCAGTCCCAGATAGGCATTCGCTGCACCGAGCACGACGCACATTACGAGACCAATCAGAAGGGCTTTGAGCGTGAATTCCTTCATGCTGGTGTCCGCGGGTACGTACGACTTGTGAGGCGTGTCCGCCATGAGAGCTCCTTCTATAAGTAAGGTAAGAGAACGAGGACTAGGAATCTGATGTACGCACAACGATCAGGTGTTGCTCTTGAACAATGCCTTGAACACGTATCCGGCTATCTCCGGGTTCTCCTTGAACCGGCGCGTGGAGTAGCCGTACCAGTGTTCACCGTAGGGTACATAGGACCTCACCTTGTGACCATCGCGCACGAGCTTCTTCCGGAGTTCCGGACGCACCCCCAGCAGCATCTGGAACTCGTACTGATCTTTGCGGAGGTTCTTGCGTGCAAGAAGATCATACGCTCCGTCCACCAGAACTGAATCATGCGTCGCGATGCCGACATAGCACCCGGCATCAATCATGATGCCGAGGAGTTTCATGAAATTCTGCTGCACCTCTCCCCGCCCCTGAAACGCGATTTCGGCGCGCTCTTTATAAATCCCTTTGCAGAGGCGGAAGTTGACCCGTTCCTGCGCAAGCGAACGCACATCCTCCTCGGTCCGGAAGAGATAGGCCTGCACGACGATCCCTGTATTCGGAAACTCACGATGCACTGCCCGGAAGACGGCGATGGTGTCGCTTGTGCACGTGGAGTCTTCCATATCGATGCGCACAAACGTTTTGTAGCCCGCAGCAACCTTGAGGATCTCGCGGACATTCTCAATGCAGAAAGCCTTGTCGATTTTCAGCCCGAGCGATGTCAGCTTGATCGAAAGGTTCGAATCCAGGTGTTCTTTTGCTATTGTGTGCAGAACGGTGATGCACTCGTCGCGGGCGGCAACGGCCTCCGCGCGCGTGGAGATGTCCTCGCCGAGCACATCCATGGTAGCACACACCCCCTCCTTGTTCAGTCCGCGTACGCAATCGACTGCCATGGAAAGGGTTTCTCCGGCAATGTACCGTCCGGCAAAATACCTGATGATTCGCCGGGGCACGAGCGGTACGGCTGCCACAACCAGCTTGTTCAGCAGATTCATGTGGAGTACTCAGAAGATAAATGGAGCACGTACGTCTATGGCTTGGGCCTGAGGGTCCGGTGAGACACTGCGGGAAAAAGCCTCAAATGGCGCCAAAATATACCCATCATGGCCCAAAAATGCAAGAAATCGTAACTTTGGACTCGGTTTTTCATCGAGGCAGCAAGGAAACAGACATTATGGCGTCAGCCCTCAGAACAGCAGGTTGCAGATCCACACCGCCGCCAGCATTCCCGCCAGGTCGGCGAGAAGCCCTGTCGGCACTGCATGACGGGTGTTCTTCACTCCTACCGCGCCGAAATAGACAGCCAGAACGTAAAAGGTTGTTTCCGACGACCCGTACATCGTGGACGCCATGATGCCGATCAGCGAATCGGGGCCGTGCACCTTCATGAGCTCCGTCATGATTCCGAGCGAACCGCTCCCCGACAGGGGGCGCATGAGCGCCATCGCCAGTGTCTCCGGGGGCATGCCGATAAGATTCGTGGCAGGACCGAGCACGGCGATCATCAGTTCCAGCGCACCGCTCGCACGGAAGATCCCGATCGCGACGAGCATGGCCACCAGATAGGGAATAATCCGGATCGCGACGTTGAAGCCATCCTTGGCGCCCTCCACAAATACCTCGTACACCTTGACCTTCTTCACCAGGCCCCAGCCCAGGAAGATCAGGAACATCAGCGGGATCGCAACGACCGAGATGATGTTGATCAGAGCACGAAAGAAGTCACTCATGGGACACCTCCATCGCTTTCCTGTATCCCGGAAGCCGCTGGAGCACCTTTGATGCAACCACGCCGACAATCGTGGCGCATCCCGCTCCGACAATTGACGTCCCGATGATGATGCCCGGATTCGAAGATCCGGCCGCGGCTCTGACCGCAATTGCCGTGGCGGGAATCAGAATCAGTCCACCGGTATTGATCGCAAGGAACGTGACCATCGCGTTGGTTGCGGTTCCGACCTTTGGATTCAGCTTGTTCAGTTCTTCCATCGCCTTCAGACCCATCGGTGTTGCCGCGTTGCTGAGCCCAAGCATATTGGCCGCGATGTTCATGATCATGGCGCCGACGGCAGGATGGTCGGGCGGGACATCAGGAAACAGCCGTCGTGTGACCGGTGTCAGGGCGCGCGTCAGGACAAGCAGCAGTCCCGCCTCCTCCGCCACTTTCATTACACCCAGCCAGAGAGCCATGATGCCAATCAGGCCGAACGCTATGGTCACCGCGGTCCCCGCGTAGTCGAGCGCAGCCTGCGTGATGGCCTTCAGTTTGACAAAACGGACGGGTTCCAGCGTGAAACGAACGCGGGCCGCCGTGCGGTCTTCGTTGAATTGCAGACCCACCACCGAGCCGGTGAGCCGTTCCTTGCTGGCTCCCGATTTGGCCATCTCACGCCACCAGCGGGGTGTCGCATCGGAGACCGGAATGAGAATGGCTCTTGCACTATCCATACCTTCGGCAATGCTGGCATGCAGGCGCACATCCGCATCGGTGCGCGCTCCACCGTAGAAATCATTGAACGTTCCCTTCGGGACGAGAAGCTCCCCTTCCCACGAGCCCCGCAGCTCTGAAGGGCTTTTCTGAATCTGGAGCGTTCCTTCCAGCACTTCGCCATTGCGGTATGTATTACGGACCTCATCGGTGACGTCGTTGCCGACAGCGACAAACAGTCCCACAAGAATCAGACCTATCCAGATGTAGTTCAGCATGGGTACTCCGGCGTAGTGAAGAGAACAGCACTGCGAGCATTACCAGGTAAAACGAAGAGCCAACCCTGCGGCAGGGAAGTCCCGGTGTCCCAGTGTAGGACTGACATCGAATCCTGACAGACTTGCATCCACGTAGGCATCGGCAATATTCACGAAGTACAGGATGAGGAAATACCAGGCAAACGAGTCACGCTGATTTTTGTAGAACTCCCGCAGTCGCAGAGAGCGCTCATCGCCTCCTGA
>JAGDMK010000331.1 GCA_017860635.1 Bacteroidota bacterium | reverse complement strand
ATTCCCGCCCGGCCAGCGCATGTTGGTGATCTTCAGCTCTTTTGCCGCTTCGATGTAATCCTTCCGGAAGCCGTTCTCATCTGCAAGCGGAGACGATGGATCGTAGAGATTTCCATACATGGTGTTGAAGTCGGCCGTATCGGGCAAACCCATGAATTTCCCTGTAAAATGGATGGGCTCCATGAACACGCCGTAAATCTTCGGATCGATCTCTCCGATCGTCCTGTCGATGTCAATCTTGATGTGCGCAGGCTGTGCTAACAGCGGGAGAGGAAAGGCAAGCAAGAAGAAAAGGAGCTTTTTCATGATCATTGCCCCATTGTATGTGTTGAATGAAAGTCAGGCACTATTCGCTGATTGACCAAACGCACAACGGCGCTGGGCCCTTGTCTCACCGAAGCGAACCCGCTTCCGTCCGGAACCAGTCAACATCCACGTATCCACCAATGCCAGCCGTTGCGACGTTAAAGAGGCAGAACTTGTTGCCGGTGAAGATCCTGAGGTTGAATCTCATGTGAAGCTCATCTCCGATTTTCCTGAACGCTCGATCGTCCAGGCTATAGGAAAAAGACGCAGTGCCTGAACCAGGCGCGGTCTTCGCGTGATAGAGCGGAGCGGCACCGGAGCCGTGGATCGCGCTTGCGCGCAAATAGATTGCCATTGTTGACCATGACGACAAAGTTCTTGCCGTTGATTCTTTTCACTCCGATGAATGCATATGGGTCCTGGAAGATGGCCAGACCTGCAATGTCGCCGTCCTTGAGATACCTGATGTCCATTTTCGCGGCACCAACGGAGGCCAGCGTATCGGAATAGTAAGCGAGAATCCTCTGTGTCAACGTGTTACGAGCTTTCGGCAGACTATCCACGACAGACGCGGTTTTGAGTCTGAGATACCCGGGGCGGTCGGTCAGCGACCATTTCTCCGGATCGGGATTGTGATTCCAACTCCATTGCATGCCCAATTCAGCCCCCTCGAATTCGTCGGACGTGGGCAACGTCGTCATCGGGTACTCCTTTCCCACATTCGGTTTCCTGAATGTGACAATGGCTTTCCCGTTCACACCGACCATCGGCCATCCGTTCTCCCAGGTGACCGGCTGCAGCGAGGGAAATCGCCCCAGGGGGCCATTGTCGACAAAGAGCATGGTCCACCATTCCCCTGTCCGGGTCTTTATGAGTGCCCCCTGATGTATTCCGTAGTTCACGCCATGGGTTGTATCCCGTATCACCACCTTTTGTTCATAGGGACCGTAAATGCTCTTCGAGCGCAGCGCCACCTGGAATCCGTCAAGGCCACCATAGGTGCAGTAGAGATAGTAGTAGCCGTTGGTCTTGTAGACGTGCGTCCCCTCAAGTCCACCGCGAATGTCCCCTGTATACACAAGTGAATCGCTTCCTCTGGCTGCAAAATTCGCGTCCAACTCGGTGACGTAGATCTTGTTGTAGCCATGCGCCACATACATCCTCCCATCCTCATCGAAAAAGAGACCGGGATCATAAAAACCCCTGGGCAGTTCTCTGATTTGCCATGGTCCCTCGGGTTTCGCTGCAGTACAGAGGAACCCTCCTTCATCCAGTGTGATAAACAGCAGATAGAATTTCCCGTTGTGGTACTTCAGGCTTGTCGCCCACTGCCCGTGGCCGTACCTGGAGCAGCCCGCCAGATCGTAGCATGGACTGAAATCAAAGCGCGGAACGGCGTTGCAGCAGTATTCCCAGTTGACCAGATCATGGGACTTCAGGATCGGCACCCCGGGGAACGTGAACATGGTGGTCGTAACCATGTAGTATGTGGAATCCACCAGTATGACATCTGGGTCCGGGAAGTCGGCGGCTATCACAGGATTTGTGAAGGTTCCATCGCCGTTGTCGCTGCAGCGTTTCTGGCCAAGAGCGCACGCAGACAAGGCAAGCAATAGGACAGCCAATGTGACGGGGGTTCTCATCGCGTCTTCCTACCGAATGGTTCAATCGTTAAACAGAAGCGGCGCGAGTTCACGAAGGCTCCGTCTCCATGACAGGAACTCGTGAGCCGTTTCCGGAGAGACATAGAAGACACTGTTGATGCCGGCTTGTTTCAGCGCCCCGGCATTCGCCTTCGGGTCGCCGCCAAAGAAGCGTGGCCTGTTGCCCTCGAGCTCGCGGCTGCCGAAGCTCACAAAAACCAGTTTCACATTCTCCTTGAAGCCGGGTGTTTTGTCGACATCGTCCATCGAGAAAGTCCCGCCGCTGAGCAGGCCGATATGGGAGAATTTGTCGAGATTGGCAGTCGTGATCATCTTCGTTTCCATCCCGCCCATGGAGAGACCTGCCATTGCACGATGGGACTGATCAGAAAGCGTACGGAAGTTGCTATCGACGTACGGTATCAGCTCATCGACAAGGACCGTTTGGAACGGTTTGATATCGAAATTTCTGAGTCCGCCGAACTTAATGTCGTTCGTCATGCCGTAGGTCATCACAATGAGAAAGGGTTTGCACTTGCCTTCGGCGAGCAGATTGTCCATGATCAGATTTGCATGGCCCTGGTTGCTCCAGGCAGTTTCGTCCTCGCCCCAGCCGTGCTGCAGGTACAGAACCGGGTAGCGCTTCGCCGGATCCCTGTCGTACTCGGGCGGGGTGTAGACAAATGCACGTCGCGAGGTGTTTGTGCTTTTCGATGGAAAAAGAATCTGCTGGACTCTCCCATGCGGTACATCCTTGAGGGCATAGAAGTCCTGATCCGGGGCAGGGACTTCCACGCCGCTTTCCCAACGAGTTGAACCATAGAAGTTCAATGTGCCCGGATCGTTGAACACTCCCCCGTCGATCGTGAGGTGGTAGTAGTGAAACCCTTTATCCTCCGGTTTTGCCGTCGTGCCTACCCACGTGGAGTCTGAAGCCTTCGTGAGCTTAGTGCCTTCTCTTCCGCCGAGGCTCGCACTGACGCTCTGAGCCAGCGGTGCCACAACGCGGAGCCGGACATAGCCCTGGGAGTTGACCTGCGGGTACTGCTGACCGGGCTGATTCAGGCTCGAGGGGACGAAGTCTTCTTTGATCGTCGGCTGATCACTTTGCGCCAGAGAAAACGAACACGATAGAGCCAGGAGGAACACTACGCCGATGATATTGTGTTTCATGATACTTCTCCTTTAGTCTTTGAATACCAGTTGTGCAAATTCATGAAGGCTGCGTCTCCAACTCTGCCACTCGTGAGCTGTGAGCGGAGAGATATAGAAATGAGCATTGATGCCGGCTTGTTTGAGCGAATCCGTGATCGCCCTGTGGTCTCCACCGAAGAGACCGTCAGGTCTGCGATGCTCCAATTCGCGGCTGCCAAAGCTGACGAACACGAGCTTGACCTTTTCCCTGAAACCAGACGATTGAGCAATATCTTCGACACTGATGCTGCCGCCGCTGAATATGCCGACAGAGGAGAACATATCGGGCCTGGCGAGAGTGATGACCCGGGTTTGCATACCGCCCATGGAGAGTCCGGCCATGGCCCGATGGGGTTGATCTGCAAGTGTGCGATAGTTCGCATCGATCATGGGAACGATGTCTTCCAGAAGGGTTTTCTTGAATCCATCTGCCCATCCCACCGGTGGCCAGGGGCCGCTGGGACGCTCGCCTTGCCGCGGTGGGCGAGTTCCCTCCGGCATACGCCAGCTGCCATTGTCCATGACAATGATGAAGGGCCTGGCCTTCCCCTCGGCAATCAAATTGTCCATGATGAGATTGGTCTTTCCCTGATTGGGCCAGCCGGTCTCATCTTCGCCGCCTCCGTGCTGCAGGTACAGCACCGGGTAGCGCTTTGTGGGCTCCTTGTCATACTCGGGAGGCGTGTAGACGAAACAACGGCGCATGCTGTTGTTGCTTTGGGAGAAATAGGGGTGCTCCCGAATCTGACCATGGGGTACGTTCTTAAGAGAATAGAAGTCCTGGTCCCTGGCAGGGACTTCAACCCCGCTCCCCCAGCGGCCTGCACCGTAGAAGTACAGACTTCCCGGATCCGGCACTGCAGCCCCGTCAATCCAGAGCTGGTAGTAGTGGAA
>JAGDMK010000330.1 GCA_017860635.1 Bacteroidota bacterium | reverse complement strand
TACACGCGCACTTGCCGCGGCAGCCCCTTCGGACCCGCGCGCTCCGTCCAGGTGTGTGATTGGATGTAGCAGAAGCGCGGGGAAGTCGTCCATCGGCTCTTGAACACATAGAAAGCGTCCTTCGGATTTCCCGCGCGGTCCAACAAACCTTTCTGATTCACGTAGGGTATCGGGTTCTCAGGCCGGAGCGGCGTCGCAAAGTCCTTCATGATCCACTGGGCGTTTCCGGCTAACCATGGAAGCCGTTCGCTGACGCAAAGGTGCCAGTCGAAGAGGTCCACAATGTAGGTCTCGCTCCAGTCACCGGCATCGGGAATCTTGCCGACGGGCTTGCGGACGAAGTTGGAATCCCATCCGTCCGGTGTCGTGTAGCCGTTGCCGTCAACTGGACTCTCCGTGTGGCGGCCGACGTGGCTGTCGCCCCCGTACTCCACATGCAGTAATCGCGGGAATTGAGCACGGGCTTCTTCGATTGCCTTTTCGTAGTTGGCATACACCTGATGATACCAGCCCATCCAGATCGTAGGAGAAAAGACGTCCGGAATGTCCGCTCCTTCAGGAAACCGGCGCATGGCTGTGAGCCTGCCCGGATCCAGCGCATGAGCGATATCGTTCAATTCTCTGAGAAACGCACGGATTGAATCAACATTCCCCTGTGCCGGAGTCTCCGGATCCGATTCCACTTCGTTTCCGATGGACCAGAGTATGATACTGGGGTGATTGAAGTTCTGATGAATCATCTCCCTGAGCATTTCACGTGCAAGCGCCTTCCACCGCTCGCCACCCACGCCGCCTCTGCACCAGGGAAGCTCATCCCACACGAGCAAGCCCAGCTGGTCGCAGAGACGGTAGACTTCCGGATCTTGCGGGTAGTGTCCGAGCCGCACGAAATTTGCCCCCATTTCCTTGATGCGCAGGAAGTCCTGCCGCGTAATGCTGTCCGGGACCGCCCCTCCGACTCCAGCATGATCCTCATGCCTCTGTGTTCCGCGCAGAAGCAGTCGTCGTCCATTGAGATAGAACGGTCCCCTCTCCTTGAACTCGAACCACCGATACCCGAATCTCTCTGTTGCTTCATCCAGAACTCTCCCTCCCTGACTCAACGATAGCTCGAGCGAACAGAGTGCCGGGGAGTCGGGAGACCAAAGATCCGGATGTGCCACAACCGGCAATGCAAGGCGATGAACGGATTCCCCCACCGGCAGATCTATGTACTGGCGTTTTGTCGATACGGCGGATCCGCTCTTCTCTTTGATGACCGCGACGATGTCAGCGTTGACGGGTTCGCCCGAGGTGTTCACGAGATGCACCTCTGCTTCCGTCTCTGCACGCGTGCTGTCCACATGAGGAGTGCGAATGAGAATCCTGCCGATAGAGACTGCGGGCACATATTTCATCCACACATCACGCGTGATTCCCCCAAAGAGAACAAAATCCGATTTTTGAGAAGGGAGCAGGTCTTCGTCCATTGAGTTATCGGCACGGACGAGAACTTCATTCTCTCTCCCGAACCTGCAGAATGGCGTGATGTCGACATCGAAACCGACATATCCTCCAACATGCCCGCCCGCCCGTTTACCATTGACGAACACCTCAGCCTTCATGTTGACTCCCTCGAAAGCGAGATGGACCCTCATCCTCGATAGGGATGCGGGGATGGAGACGAGCGTGCGGTACCAGCCTGCCCCGCGTTTGTACCCCGGGACGAGATCCACGGCATCGTACGCATTCCACGTGTGCGGGAGGATGACGTGTGTCCAGCCCTTCGCACTGCGCTTCAGCGCCTCCGGATCCGGGGAGGAGTCATCGACAAACATCCAGGCCTGGTTGAGAGCAACCCTGTGGGAACCGGTTCCCCCTGCGAGCATAGGTGTCTTGTCGAAGAGACTGAGGCAAACGCAGAAGACTAATAGGAGCAGTGCGTGGACCGCCGGCCGTTTTGAGGATGTCATGATTGATCTCTCGCAGGTAAATGCCCGAATCACCGGGATATGGACGCTTCGACGTGTGTTCTGCCCCTGCCCGCTGTTCAGTGGGCGCACATGATCCAGAATAACGGGGTGAGGATTCAGTCCGCCGATGGCATACAAATATAGGTATAAGCAACTGCAACGCAAAGGCGGGCCTTACAGACGGTGCGGCGGTGGGGATGGATCAGAGGTGTCCCGTGTTATGTACTCCGACGGCGGCAAGCCAAATTGTTCCTTGAATGCCCGGGCAAAGTGAGAAGGACTCGCAAAGCCGACCTCATATGCGACCTCCGAGACATTGCCGGCATGCTGGTGGAGAATCTGAGCCGCCCGCTTCAGTCGCTGCGCGCGCAGGAATTCGTGAGTGGAATGGCCCGTCAGGACCTGGAGCTTCCTGTTCAACTGCATCCGGCTCATGCAGACGTCCTGTGCCAGCGTCTCCGTACCGCAATCCGGATCCGCCATGTGCTTCTCCACTGATTCCATCAACTTCTTCAGGAACCGTTCATCACTGGAGGTTACGGCGAGCTCTGTGGGCTGGAGGGTGATGTTCTGCTTGAACTTCTCACGAAGTTTGCGCCGGATCTCGATGAGATTGTGCACGCGTACCTGCAGCTCTTTCGCTTCGAACGGCTTGATGATATAGTCGTCGGCCCCCGTTTCCAGCCCTCCGAGCTTGTCCTCACCCGAAGCCCGCGCTGTAAGGAGAATGACGGGGATGTGGCTAGTCTTATCGTCGTTCTTCAGGCGCTTGCAGAGTTCAATCCCATCCATCCGGGGCATCATGATATCGGTGATAACAAGATCGGGCAGCGAGGCAAGGGCGCTCTCCAGTCCCTCGACGCCGTCACCTGCCTCGAGGACCTTGTACTCTTTCTCAAGATACTCACGGACATAGTGCCGCACTTCCCTGTTGTCTTCCACGATGAGTACGATCGGACCGGCCGGCTCTGTGCCAGCATCAATAGTCTCCTCCCGTTCCCCAGGGCCACCACCTTGCTCTGCGTCAGCACTTGTGGTCTCCACTGTTATCCACTCTTCACCCTGACCAGTTGCGACAGTTTCCGGCGCGTGCTCTACCACCTCGTCAGGTGTGAATTTCTGTTTGCCGAGAGGTAGTCCGACCACAAACGCGCTTCCCTTTCGTTCGTTACTCGTGACGCGGATATACCCGCGGTGGAGCTCAATGAGCTCACGGGTCAGCGAGAGCCCGATACCGGTCCCGGTTTGCTCACGCGTGAGTGTGCCGTCCACCTGATAGAAGCGGTCGAAGATCTTCTCCAGTTTGTCCTGAGGGATCCCTACGCCGGTGTCAGCAACCGTGATCTCGACCCATCCCGCTTCTGAAGATGTTCCTGCGGCCGTTCCCGCAAGCCGGGAGCCGTCCGCACGACGGGCAATTGACACCACAATCTC
>JAGDMK010000014.1 GCA_017860635.1 Bacteroidota bacterium | reverse complement strand
GAGCCGGACGTGATTGCCGCCCGCAACAGGCTCCAATCCTCGCTCTCGACACTCCGTACCGTTCTCGGTCTCGAACCCTCGACGCGCATCGATGTCCGGGGCGAATTCGCGTACGCTCCGGAAGAATACGCGCTGCAACCACTCAGTGAGCTCCAGGCAATGGCGCTTGCCCGGCGCGGCGAGTCGAAGATCATGGAAGAGCGGAAGACCATTGCCGACAACTCCATCACGATCGCGCGGAGCGGACACTGGCCGACGTTGATCTTCCAGACGGATCTGTCCTACCTGGCTATGCGTGACGACTACCGTTTTTCCCGTCCCGATCTCAGCAAGGGCATCACTTCGTCGCTCACGCTCCAACTCCCGATTTTTGCGGGCTTCAAGACGATGAAAGAGTCGGAAAAAGCCGAGCTGGAGTACAGAAGCGTGCTCGAGGATGACCGCCGGCTGGTGAACGGCATCAGCGCCGAAGTAGAGGTGGCACTGAATGGCGTCCACGAAGCGGATCAGAAATATCGGTCTGCCCTTCAGACCGTGAAGCTCGGGACAGAAGCTCTTCGACTTGCGAACGTGATGTACCGGGAGGGGGCGAATACACAACTCGATGTGTTGAATTCTCAGCTTGCGCTGACGCGGGCACAGGTCAATTACGCCAATACGATGTTCGAATACCAGGTAGCCCGGTACCGGCTGCGGAAGGCTATCGGACTCTTGGACGGTGTGCTCTGATGGTAGGGTGTTGCAGGATGCATTCATCTCATATGGAACGCTCATGATGCGATTGAAGAACGGCTTGCTCTTTTCAGCCGTTGCGGTATCGCTGGCGGTTCTGCTGGCCGCCTGTTCAGATTCTGAAAGCGGGAAGGAGGGTGAAGGGGACGCTCTTCCGGTGGAGGTGATGGTCGCGACCCGGCAGTCCGTGAACCGGTCGCTCTCGTACGACGGGGATGTCCAGGGAGAACTCGAGATTCAGGTCTTCTCGAGGGTTCCGGACCGCATCGAAAAGCTGTTCGTGAATGTCGGCGACCGCGTGAAGCAGGGGCAACTGATTGCCCGCATCCGGGCGACAGCGATTGAACAGGTGGTGCGGCAGGCTGAGGCCGGACTTGTTGCAGCGCGGGCGCAGGAGGCAAATGTGCGACTCGAATACGAACGGTCGCAGCGGCTCTTCGCCGAGAGAGCCCTGAGCCAGCAGCAGCTGGACGCGATCAAGACCCAGTTCGAGGCAGTTGCAGCGCAGCGTGAGCAGGCTGAGGCCGTGCTGAAGTCGGCCATGAGCCAGGTGACCGACGCGCAGATCACAGCGCCGATCACCGGAATCGTGGCGACACGGAACTATGAAGAGGGAGACATGGCATCCCCCGCACAGCCCCTCTGTGCTATCGTTCAGATGAACCGGGTGCGCGTGTCGTTCGATGTGGCAGAGTCGGATATCGGATCCCTCAAGGTCGGCCAGGATGCAGAAGTCCGCGTCAAGAGCTATCCTGAGCGGATCTTCAAAGGACGAGTCTCGGAGATCAGTCCGGTGCTCGATCGAATGACGCGCATGGCCCCGGTAGAAGTGATGCTCGACAATCCGGGGCATGTCCTGAAGCCCGGCATGTTCGCGCGCGTGGAGATTCGCATCGGCACTATCCCGAATGTTATTGTCCTCCCCCGATATGCGACGATTGAACATACGTCCCTCAATCAACAGGGGACAACCGAAGTCGTGGTCAAGAACTACGTCGCCTATGTCGTCAAGGGGGACCGCGCCGAAGAGCGCACGCTGGATGTGGCATACCTCAACCACGAGGTTGCCGCAGTGGTTTCCGGGGTCTCCGAGGGAGAACAGGTTGTCATCGTCGGTCAGTATGGTCTGCGCGACAGCGCCCGGGTATCAGTGAGCGGGCGAAAAGGAACTCCGCAATGAAGATCACCCAGGGGTCCATCAAGCGTGCTGTGACTACGTCGATGATCTATCTCATCGCGATTGGGTTTGGACTTTTCTCGCTGGCACGCCTGAAGCTTGACCTCTACCCGAAACTTGAATTTCCGATGATCGCGGTTATCACGCAGTACACGGGCGTGGGGCCTGAGGACATGGAGACAGTGGTCACCCGCCCGATTGAAAAAGCGCTCGCGTCGGTGAAGAACGTCAAGAAACTCACCTCCACGTCGGCGCAGGGAGTCTCCCTGGTGATGCTCGAGTTCGACTGGGGGACGGACCTGGACCAGTCAAAGATAGAAATGCGGGAGGCGCTGGACATTATTCGCAGCACATTCCCTCAGGATATGACCGATCCGCTGCTGTTTGCGTTTGACATCTCGGCCCAGCCGATCATCTACCTGACGGTAGAATCGGATGTGTACGGGCAGGCAGAACTGCGACGGATCTCCGAGAATGACGTGGAGCCGCGCCTCGAGCGCATCGCGGGGGTGGCCTCGGCGTTCACCTATGGCGGTATGCGAAGGGAAATCAAGGTGCTGGCTGATCCGGGCAGGATGAGAGCCCGCAACGTCACCCTCGATCAGCTGGTCCTCGCACTGCGGATGAACAATATTCAATCCCCATCGGGCTGGATCGAAAACGAATATCAGGAATTTACCCTGCAGACGTCGGGAGAATATGCCAGCCTCGAGGAAATCGAAAACACAACCGTGGCTGTGCGCGGCTCGACGCTCATCCGCATAAAAGATGTCGCCCGGGTGATCGACGGGTTCGCGGAGCAGCGTCAGAAGGTGTGGGCCAACGGCAAGCCGTCAGTGATGCTGGCGGTTCAGAAACAGTCTGACGCCAACACCGTGGAGGTCTGCCGGGAGGTTGTGGACCGCATGTCGACCATCGAATCGGAGCTTCCCCGCGGCGTGAAGCTGGGCATCTTCTACGACACGTCCATGTTTATCACTTCATCGATGTCCAATCTGGGTTCGACGGCACTTCAGGCGGTGGGACTCACGTTCTTGGTGTTGCTGTTCTTCTTGCGGAACATGCGTAGCTCGCTCATTGTGGCGGTATCCATCCCCGTGTCCATCATTGTGACATTTGCCGTCATGGATACGGCGGGGTTGACGCTGAACATCGTCTCCATGGCAGGCCTCGCGCTCGCCGTTGGAATGCTTGTCGACAATTCCATCGTCGTGCTCGAGAGCATCTTCCGTCACAGCGAGGGGGGCGAAGCCCCGCCGGAAGCATCAGACGTCGGGACCAGTGAAGTGGCCATGGCCATCACAGCGTCCACGCTCACCACGCTGGCTGTTTTCGTTCCCGTGCTCTTCGTACCCGGACTCGCTGGCGAGCTGTTCAACGAGATGGTGGTGACGATCTGCTTCTCACTCACGCTCTCGCTGATTGTTGCCCTGACTCTGGTGCCGCTCCTGGCCTCCCGCTTCCTCGGCCGGCACAGAATCAGGCGCCTGCCGTTCGTCCTCGAACGGATGGCACAGGTCGTGGGGAAGTGGCTTGACGACCTCCATCGAGTGTACGCTGTCGCCCTTCACTGGTGCATTCACCATCGCAAGAAAGTGCTCCTGTATGCGATAGGAGCGTTTGTGCTTTCCGTCGTGATTCTGGCAAACCTGGGCGGCGATTTCATGCCTCAGAGCGACATGGGCTTCATGAGCATGACACTCGATCGCTCCCCTGGCACAAGCCTGACGTCAATGGAGAAGAGCGCGAAGGAACTCAACGACCTGGTGGCAAAGGCGGTTCCGGAAGCAGAGATGATCTACATCAACTTCGGTCAGGGCGAAGGAATCATGGCGATGTTCTCCTCCCAATCTTCAAGTGAGGGGGACATGACCATTCGCCTGAAGAAGCTGGCTGACCGTGACCGGAGCATGTTTGATATCCAGGACGATCTGAGGGAACGTGTGAAGCCGCTGACGGATCTGACCGTCCGCTTCGAGGACCGGGGAGCAGAGGCAATGTTCGGCACCGGCGGAGATATCGTCGTTCAGATCTTCGGCCATGACTTCACCGTCGCCGAAGCACTCAGCACGAGACTTGCGGAGAGCCTGAAGAAGGTTGACGGTATCGCGGATGTGGTGGCCAGTATCAAAGCCACCCGTCCCGAGCTCAAGATCACGCCCGACCGGCGGCGCATTGCGGACCTCGGACTGACAACCACCCAGGTGGGGAATACGATCAGCACGAGCATTCTGGGGACTGTCGCGACAGTATTCCGCGAAGGCGGCGATGAGTACAATATCCGCGTCCAGCTCGCAGAGGAGGCTCGCGTCAGCAAGGAAGATCTGGAGAACATCCTGATCATGACCCCCGCCGGCAAACAGGTCCCTCTCGGCTCCCTGGCCACCATCATCTATTCCACTGCCCCGCGGGAGATCAACAGGGAGGACCAGGAGCGGGTCGCCACGCTCGCCCTCGATGTCTCGGGGAGGGACCTGAGCGGTGCCACAAAGGATGTGGAGTCCGTACTGCGCGCGGTCAGCGTCCCCGTCGACTCACGTCTTGAAATCAGCGGCGCCGCAAAGGAACAGCAGGAGTCGTTCATGTATCTCGGGCTGGCTGCCCTCGCGGCGATCCTGCTGGTCTACATGGTCATGGCATCGCAGTTCGAATCACTTGTCGATCCGTTTATTATCATCTTCACGGTCCCACTGTCCATCATCGGTGTGATGCTGGGTCTGGTCTTGACCGGTACAAACCTGAACGTGATGTCCCTGATCGGCATTGTGATGCTCGTCGGCATCATTGTGAACAACGGCATCGTGCTCGTGGATTACATGAACCAGCTGCGTCATCGGGGGATGGAGCTGTTTGCTGCTGTGGAAAAGGCGGGATCGGTCCGGCTACGGCCTGTGCTGATGACGGCGTTGACCACGATTCTGGGCCTGCTACCGCTTGCCCTTGGGATTGGCGAAAGCGGGGAGAGCTGGGCCCCGATGGCGCGGTCCGTCATGGGTGGGATGACGGTCGGGACTGTCTTGACTTTGCTCGTTGTTCCGGTTATCTACATCGTTACAGAACAGTCCGGCAAGAAGGTCAACGCCTTCATGGCCAGGAAGTTCGGGCGGACGTCCGCATGACGGATTCCCCGCTGCGCCCATAGCTCAACTGGATGGAGCATCAGACTTCGGGACGCTAAGGAAGCTGCCACTTCACCATTCACGTCATCGCGAATACTGCCCTGTTGCAGACATGAACGCTCCGGACCCGGAAAGCATGAACAGTAGCGCGATGACCGCGTAGCGAAACATTTGTCCCCCTCTCGGTGTGATTCGTGCGAAAGGCACCACCCTGTACCTGCCCACTGGATAGTGTCGTGGCTATCGAGAGCTACTCAAATGCTGCGTGGGTGGTCCTTGCCTCCGTGGCTGGAGGTGTGATGGGGGGAGTCTATGGCTCATCGCCCAAGAGGAACGGGGGGAGATTCAGTGATCGTATAAGTGGAGGTATCGGGGACGCGCTTCTCGGGAGTGTCTTTGGAGCTGTGATTGTCGGGATAGTTACAATGACCGACGACTACGTAATTGTGGACCTCGACGAGGCATCGCGACTGCCCAGGACGAAATGAGAAGCATTCCACGAAGAAAAGTCAAGCGATATTTCGCCGATAGTGGCGACGAGTGGTGAAAAGATTCGGTGTCCAGGGAGGGTGATTGCTGGAGAGAATCGCTAGAGAGAATCGCCCATTTGTGCTTGACAGACCCAGCACACTGAAGTATATTACCAGTGAAGTGTACATAGGTTTCATGCGGTGCATAGTGTGGGTGCCGCACGAGACCTGAGGGCGCAAGTCCGATTCTCGCTCTGCTCTTAAACTCCCACCTCTCGTACGGTCTCCCTAAGCACATCAGTCCCCAGCGCGGTATTTGTCTCATGGTTTGATGATACAGTCCGCCTGTTGCCGACTGTATGTGGCCTATCGTCTTACCCAACGACTCATCGAGTCCTGCTTCCAGTCGAAGTTATTCCAGCACTGGCTCCATTGAAAGGACGAGTAGATGAAAACTCAATCCACATGTCTCGCTGGCTTGCTCCTTCTGATTTCCGTCGGGACCTCCGCACAATGGGTCGAAACAAATGGGCCCTCCAGTGGCACCGTTATGTGCTTGGCAACAAGCGGCGCAAAGCTCTTTGCAGGATCATCAGGGGGAGTGTTTCTCTCGACCAACAAAGGCACGAATTGGACCGCAGTCAAGACTGGTCTGCCCTCGACGACTGTCTATTCTCTTTTTGCCAACGGATCGGATCTTTTCGCAGGGACAAACAGCGGTGTCTACCTGTCGACGAATGACGGCACAAACTGGAAAGCGGCGAATGCAGGACTGACAACCGCGAGGGTATATGCCTTCGTAGCGAGGGACACGAATCTCTTTGTGGGGACTTCTCGGGGGGTGTTTCTGTCGACCGATACGGGCACTACGTGGCTTGCCGTGAATGGCGGGCTGACGAGCACTGATGTCCGAGCTCTTGTGCTCAGCGGCACGGATCTTCACGCTGGGACAGCAGGCGGAGGCGTGTTTCTCTCGACCGATAACGGCGCAAGCTGGACAGAAAGAAGTGTGGGACTCTCAAAGAAGGACGTCAGGTCACTCGCGCTCATTGGTACAAACGTCTTCGCAGGGACATTCGGCGGCGGAGTGTTTCGTTCGACCGATGGCGGTATGAATTGGACCTCCGCGAATTCCGGTCTCTGGGAATTGTATGTCCAGTGCCTTGCGGTCAGCGGCATCGATCTCTTCGCAGGGACATGGGCTGGCGGCGTGTTTCTCTCTTCTGATGGCGGAGTCAGCTGGACACCGGCGAATGCCGGTCTGTCCGGTACAAACGTGTATGCTCTGGCTCTCGATGACTCGAATCTCTATGCTGGCGCCTCGACAAAAACCGTGTGGAGGCGAGAATTTTCAGAAATGCACACTCCAGTGCATATCTCCCCTTCGTTTTCCGGCGTGTGCAGTCTTGACGGCAGTGGCGATCGCGTTGAAGTCCCTGACGCTCCCACGTTACGTTTTGGCAAAGACACAAGCTTCACTGTGGAATTGTGGTTCAAAAAGAAGAGAGACTGGGTTTTCAATTTGGTGAACAAGGAAGCGCAGGGGGTGGGTTGGATGCTCGATCTGGGATACAATCAAACGTCAAGTCAGACTATCTACTTGTGGGCCATTCACACGCAGTTCGGCGCCGGGTTAGCGCTCATTCAGAACAGCTTCGGGATCTACAAGGACACATGGTGCCACATGGCCATAGTTGTGAATCGCAGTTTGGACAGTACGGATGTCTACGTCGATAGAGAGGATCAAGCACACTATGAGTACGGATTCAGGAGTTGGCCCTCTGCGGATTATAATGTCAATGCAGACGGCATGTGCCTCGCTGTGGGCGGCCGGCCTAATACCCCAGCCTCCGCTGATTGGTTCGACGGGGAGGTTGATGAAGTGCGTGTGTGGAACACCGCGAGGAGCAAAGCACAGATTCAGGCGACAATGCATGACACTCTGGGGTCAGAATACTTGTCGACTGCTGATAGTGGTCTCGTGTTGTACCTGCGCTTTGACCAATTGGAGAGCCTGGGGATCGGAGGTGAGGGTCGGGATGTTCGGGATTTGTCCGCAGCTCGCAATCACGGGGCAATGAAAGGTGATGCCCGGCTCGTCAGTCATGTCGGGGAATCGGCCGATCTGAATCCTGGAAACATCTATAAGCTGCTTCATAACTACCCCAATCCATTCAATCCAAGCACAACCATTGCATATGTGCTGTCACGATCGTCACATGTGACACTTAGTGTGTTCGACGTGCTTGGACGCGAAGTTGCTGTGCTGGTCAATGACGAAATGGACGCAGGCTACCACGAGGCCACATTCGACGCCTCGCACTTTTCGAGTGGCATGTATCTCTACCGGCTGCAATCAGGTGACTTCGTTTCCACGATGAAGATGCTGCTTGTCCGCTGAAGCTCGGATGCATTGCTGGAGGAAGCGGGGAGCCCATCGTGGCTCCCCGTTGTGTGTTAGGTCGTTCGATGAATGGCCTCGCATAATACTCCATCATCGACCCCACTTCTGGGGACCCATCCATGAATCCCGACATTGCCTTTCAGTCACTTTCCCGGTATCTTTGAGCTGCGATGAACGCACGTTTAGCACCTCTGCTTTCAGGGCAGAACGGGCTTCCGATCAGCGAAAAGTACCAGGTCAGAGGTGCAGTAGAGGTGTCCCAGAGTGTCAACTACTGCACGTCATGGATTGTCCCTGGTCAGGTTATGCGAGCTGAGAAAATAGCGGAAACGGGGCATTCCCCGCTGCGCCCATAGCTCAACTGGATAGAGCATCAGACTTCGGATCTGACGGTTGGGGGTTCGACTCCCTCTGGGCGCACGAGAGCCAGACTTCTCCCCGGGGCTACCGAACGCCCGCGGGTGCATGAGAGCCAGACGAAGCATGTCTGTACCTCTCTCAAGGCTGCTGCAGAACTGCAGCCAGCCATCAGGCGTGGGACCCTGTGGGATCCTGCAGCTCCTATCTGTCCCTCCTCTCCATCCTCTGCCAGTTCTGATTCGAACTTACGTTCGGATTGTAGTCCTCCTGCTCCGTGATCACATATTCCCCGAGTCCGTTCACCCAGGCATTCCTGTACCCGGCGGGGAGCTCGACGGAGCGTTCTGAAACCGGATCGTAGTACTCGTCCACGCTCCGTATGTTCTGGCTGAATCGCTCCGACAGCCGGTCGTATACGCCCTGACGCTGCTCCCAGGAGCGCTGCATATCATCCGAGATTTCCCGGTGCGTCTGGCTGATGATCCTGCTCAGCTCCCCGGTATTCCGGATGTGGCGAATCTGGTTCTGAATCAGGAAGTTGACAACTTGCACGTACGTATTGAGCCATTGCGGGTTCATGCGGAACGAGGAGCCCATGGTACGGAAGAGGGGACCGAGCGAATCGAGAGTGCCCTGCGGGGCTTTGACGGAAAAGATGTAGCTGACAGTCCAGAAGGTGTTTGTGGTTGTTCCATACATGCCCTGAATGGGGACCGCCAGCGTTTCAATCAGTCCATACAACTCTTCTTCCATGGGTGTGCCGTCCTTCGTGTACTTCACGCGGATTTTGCCGCCGTCCGCACTGACACCGGGTTCTCTTGATGAGACTCCAAGAGCGGCGGCCAGTTCAGGTAGCCGTTCCTCGTGGACGACGGACAAGTTTTTCACCGAGCGCCGGAACCGTTTGAGCACGATGGACTTCAGAGCCTGCACCGGACCGACGGGAGTCCGGACCTCGGCCCCAAAGTACTTTGACCCTGGCGGATTCAGCTGTTGCCCCAGCGGGTTATCCGTGTAAAAGAAGGCCTGATTCGGAAAGACCTCAAGCTCCTCGGGGAGCGCGGGATTCGTTGCCCGAAGCCATCCGGTAGCGGGCATGCCGGGGTTGTCGAGGATCCACGTAATCCCGGCCGCGAACTTCCAGTCAGCCGGAACGAGCATGCGAAATGCCTCTTTCCCCGTGCCGGTCCTGTCAATGCACACCTCGGTCCGGAACCGCATTGGCGGCTTGCGGGACTCTTCATCGGCTCCCTCTCTTCCTGCCGCTTCCCATGCCTCACGCGACGACCCTTCGGCCTTGTCCTGCTTGCTGCATCCCTGGAAAGGGAGCGCGAGGAAAATCATGAAGGCTAACAAGAGTGTTGGAAAGAACTGGGCTCTGAGGGACAGGGCTCTGAAGGACAGGGCTCTGAAGGACGGGGCTCGGAAGGAGAGGGCTCTGACGGGAAAAGATCTGAAGGGCTGAAGTGAACGAGTCTGGAGATGGAAGGAGTTCGAATGAACAGACTGTTGGGTCATTGTGGAGGCTGCCATGGTCGTACCTCCGGCCGGGGATAGTCGTCAGAACAGTACGCCAGTCCGGCGATTCCGGCCGGGTCTGGCGACTGGGGGAATGGAGAGACCGGGGGCTGTCCGGCTCAGTGAGCCGGCAAGTCACCTGCCTTCGGGTGAACATAACCAACCGTTGCCACTAAAGCAACAAGGCGGAGACCGCATTCTTTGCTTGACAACGGGATCAAAGCACGCTATATTCAGCTGAAACGAAAGTTTCACCCACCCTCTTTTCTGGGAAAACCTTCACACCATGACCCAGGAACTTGTTGCACTCTTTCTCAAGGCTGTTGCGGTCGAGGCCCAGTCGCATCATGAACGGCCGATGGCGGAGTTTGTCAAGAACACCCTCGCGGGACTTCCGGTTGAGATCCGTGAAGATAACTGCGCACATCTGTTTGGCGGTGAGTGCGGCAACCTGATCTGCATCCCGAAAGGGTTCGATGCAGCACGTCCGGCAATCGCGTTGCTCGCCCACATGGACACACCGCGCCCCACAGTCAACGTCCGGCCGCTCGTGACAGACACACGCATCCAGAGCGACGGAACCACAGCGCTCGGCGTCGACAACCGTGCCGGGAACGCGGTCCTGTTGAATGCTCTCCGCCGGCACAGCGAGAGCGGCAGGAACGCCAACTTCATTGTGGTCTTCACAGTCGGCGAGGAGACCGGACTGTACGGATCGAAATACGCCGACCTGGCTCCCTACAATATCAGGACGTGCTTCGTGTTCGATTGTTCGAAACGACCCGGGGCGTTCATCCAGGCCGCGGTCGGGTGCTCGTCCTATACGGCGACATTCCGGGGTAAGCCCTCGCACGCAGCGGTCGCCCCCGAAAAGGGGATCAGTGCGATCCGGATGACCGCAGACGCGATCCGTACAATTCCGCAGGGACGCCTCAGTCCGACGATGACAGCAAACGTCGGGACAATCCATGGCGGCTCCGCAACGAACGTCGTCCCCCCGCAGTGTGTGATTGAGGGAGAGGTGAGGGAGTTCGATCCCGGGCCGATCAGCCAGTACCTGCACAGCCTCCACGAAACCCTCCGTTCCGTGGCGGGCGAATTTGGTGGAACGGTGGAATTTGTATCGCGGGAGGACTTTCCCCCCTTCCGGCTGGACGAAACAAACGGGGTCGTGAGACTCACCAAGCAGGTGCTGCAGGCTGTCGGCCTTACGCCGCATCCCATCGACTACCTCGGCGGCAGCGACGCGAACATGCTGAATGCAAAAGGAATCCCCTCTGTCAATCTCGGGATTGGCGCACAGAACCCGCATGGCGATGACGAGTTCATCCTCATCGAAGACCTCATGAAGACCGCAGAGATCGCGGAACAGATTATCACCAGGAGTGCAAACTTCGCATGAACCTGTCACGTACGGTGTTCCCCATCGTCGTTGTTCTCGCTCTCCTCGCCGGGCAGTGCGCTCCTCCCACGGCTGCCGGAGAAACAAGAGGCCACCTGGTCATCATCGGCGGGGGGGAGCGCACAGAAGAAATCATGAAGCGTTTTGTGGACCTGGCGGGAGGGCCAGAGAAGGCACGGATCATCGTCATCCCGCTGGCCAGCGGCAATGCACGAGAGGCGGGCGAGAGCGCCGTGGCCGAGTTCACCGCCCTCGGTGTGAACACCGTCAGCTGGCTCCTGTTTTCCCGGGAGGAGGCTGCCGGAGGGAATGTCGCCGGCAAGCTGAGCAGCGCGACCGGGATCTATTTCACCGGCGGGGATCAGGTTCGTATCACCAGAATCATCGTCGGTACCCCCGTCCATCAGGCTCTGCTGCAACGCTATCGGGATGGGGCCGTGATCGGGGGAACCAGTGCTGGCGCGGCGATCATGAGCAAGGTCATGATTACCGGCGATGAGCTGATCAACAAAGACACAAACACTATCTTCACCTCGATCATGAGAGGGAACGTGCAGACGGTGGAGGGGCTGGGCTTTCTCGACGACGTCATCGTGGACCAGCATTTCGTCAAGAGAAAACGGCTGAACCGGCTCATCAGCGTCGTGCTCGAACACCCTGAACTGCCCGGCATCGGCATCGATGAATCTACCGCGCTTGTGGCGAATCCGAACGGAGTATTCGAGGTGATGGGCGAAGGAACCGTCGTGGTGTTCGATGCGAGAGGTGCGTCGGGAATTCAGTCGGATACCCATGGGAATCTCGGTGCTCGAAACGTAACGATGCATGTCATCCGCTCCGGCGAAACGTTCGCCCTCACGTCGTTGGGACCAGCAGCGGTGCCCGGTAACCGATGAAAAAGAAATTCACATTTAACACGCTCGTGATGATCTACGCCGTCGTGGTCCTTGTGGCCGTGGCGACATGGATCGTGCCGGGTGGCGAATACCAAAGGGAAACGAAGGATGGCCGGACACTTGTGGTGCCGGGTTCCTTCGCCTATGTGCAAAACGAGCCGCAGGGACTGGGCGCGATCTTCACTTCTCCGATCAAGGGCTTCATCCAGGCCGCGCATATTATTGTCTTTGTCTTCATCATCGGCGGGGCATTCTCGGTGGTCCAGAAGACAGGAGCCATTGCGGTGTCCGTCAGGAGAATGGCCGGCACGTTCGCCAGGAAGCCGCACCTCCAGAAGTTCTTCATCCCCGTGATGATGACCATCTTTTCGATCGGAGGCACGGTATTCGGCATGTCAGAAGAGACCATGCCCTTCGTGCTGATCTTCATCCCGCTCGCGATCTCGCTGGGATATGATTCACTCGTGGGGACCGCCATTCCGTTCCTGGGGGCTGCAGCAGGATTCGCGGGCGCGACACTCAATCCATTCACGATCGGCGTCGCCCAGGGCATTGCCGAGCTGCCGCTCTATTCCGGTCTGGAATACCGGATCATCATCTGGGTGATCAGCACGGCGTCCATGATCGTGTTCGTGTCGCTCTATGCCGCCAGGCTCCGGAAGAACCCCTCGATCAGCCCGGTCGCGGACATTGACCGGGAGCGCAAGCACGCTTTCCATCTTGACAATGCAGAAGAATCCCTGTTCACGCTCAGGCACAAACTGGTGCTGGCGTTCTTCGCATTGACGCTCGTCGCGCTTGTCTACGGCATTCTGGAGTTCAAGTGGTTCATCACGGAGATAGCCGGATTGTTCCTCGCCCTGGGGATTGTGAGCGGGATTCTCGGCGGACTGAAAGCCCATGAGATTTCGGAAAGTTTTGTCGGCGGCGCGAAGGATATGATGGGAGTGGCACTCATTATCGGCTTCGCGCGCGCCCTGCTCGTTGTTGCGGGCGACGGGAAAGTGATTGACACATTGCTCTACGCCCTCGCCAGCCTCATTTCCGGGCTCCACCCGATCGTCGCTGCGCAACTGATGTTCGTCGCGCAGGGGATCATCAACTTCTTTGTGCATTCCGGGTCGGGACAGGCTGCCCTCACGATGCCGGTCATGGCTCCGCTTGCCGACGTGATCGGGATTTCCCGGCAGACGGCCGTGCTGGCATTTCAGTTCGGCGAAGGATGGATCAACCCGATCCTTCCCACATCGGGCGTCACCATGGGCGTCCTGGGCCTGGCGGGAATCCCGTGGGAGAGGTGGTTCCGGTGGATGATCCCTGCGCAGGTGTACTTCTTCATCCTGGCATTGCTGCTGATGATTCCTGCCGTGCTATTGAATTATCGGTAATCCCTCTGCGGCCGTTGCCGCCGGAGGAATCGGGTTCCACGTACATCACAAGGAGGTGCTATGCAGATCATTCGGGTTCTCTCTGCTGTGCTGCTGCTCTGTCTTGCCCTCGGGGAAACTGCCCCCGCCCAGGTAACATGGAGCAACGGAGTGCTGGGCTTCAACCTTACAAACGCCGGGCGTATTCGGACCGGACTCACGCCGTACACGAGCGGAACGCGGGAATTGGATCGGCTCACGATCGTCGTGGCACAGTCACCCACGATGGTGTTTGACTACAACAACGACCAGGATTCCTCGGGACTTCAGCTCGCAGGAAGAATCATCGTGGCGGGAGCGGATACCGCATTCGAGGCACTCACGGACAACGGATATTCCAACACACCCCCGAAAATCAAGGTGCGCATTGCGGTGATGACCTGGAAGAACACCCGGTACCTCATCGCACGGTACCGGGTCATCAACGACACAACCATCAGCATGCCTCTCTCCGTAGGCGCATTAGCGCTTCCGTACGCGGGGTCAGCATATGGCGGGGAGACGATCAAATACGACGCGGCATCCTCTACGGGCTACTATTATAAGGGAGCCAAGTACTGGGGGCTGCGGCTGCTCGGAAAGACTCCAACGTCGTTCAGGGCGCTTGACTGGAATTCCTGGTCCACGGACCCGAACTCGGAGATCACTTCGGATTCCCTGCGGTACGCGTTCACGACCGTGGGAGGCTGGGACAGTCTCAGCCTGGCGTCACCCGACGGCAGTGTCATGCAGTTGAACGGCGGGCAGGTGACGATTGCGGCGGGGGATTCTTCAACATTCTACTATGCATTTGTCTATGGAACGACGCTTCCCGAGATGGTGGCGTCTGTGGATTCCGCGGTGGCGCGCTTCAATCGGACATTCACAAGCGTGCAACCGGTGACATCCTCCATTCCGGAAACATTCCAGCTCCAACAGAATTATCCGAATCCCTTCAATCCGGCGACCGTGATCGATTTCCAGATAAGCCAGGCGGCACAGGCGAAGCTCAGCGTGTACGATCTCCTCGGCCGTGAAGTCGCAGTCCTGGTGAACGAAGGCCTGACTCCCGGCACATATCGCGTCACATTCGACGGACAACCATTTGCCAGCGGCACGTATTACTACCGGTTGGTGGCCGGCTCGTACACTGAAACGAAGCGGATGATGCTGGTCAAGTAGTATGGCCAAAACAGGGCGCAACGGAACGGAGAAACGGCGCGGGCCGACTGACCTCAAGGCGCTGATTCATGTGAAGTACCCGGAACTGCCGGAGAACCAGCGCAAGGTGGCAGATTTTCTCCTGCAGCACATGCGGGAAGCGCCGTTTCTCTCCGTCCTCGAGATCGAGAAACAGAGCGGAGCCAGCAAGGCGACCGTCGTGCGCCTGGCGCAAAGCCTCGGTTTTTCCGGCTTCCTGGAACTGCGCTCCCGCCTCCTCAAGCGGGTACAGTCCCAGATCCGGCAGATAGACATTTTTCCCGCGCCTCCAGCCAAACGCGGAGAGGAAACCCTCACGCTTGTGGCGCATCAGGACATCCGGAACATCAGCCAGACCGTCAGCCATCTGGACCGGGGCGTGTTCACCAAAGTCGCCGGCATGATCGTCGATGCGCCGCACGTCTACACGGTGGGGCTGGGCATCTCTTCGCTCATGGCCCGGACGCTTGCGTATTCGCTGAACCAGGTGGCAGTCAAGGCAACGCCCTTCGTCCATGATTCCGAGACGTTCGTCGGTCAGCTCCCTTTCGTCAGACAATCCGATCTGGTGATTGCGTTTTCTTTCCCCCCGTACTCGCGTGAAACAGTGGATCTGGCGAAGGCTGCTGCGGCGAGGCATATCCGCGTTATAGGCATTACGGACAAGCTCACTTCGCCCATCAGCTTCCATTGCATCCATGTGCTCCCGATCCAGAGCCAGAACAGGCTGTTTACGAATTCGTTCTCTGCGATCTCGGTGTTGATCAACGCCCTCGCGACCGAGGTTGCTTTGCAGAACCGGCCGAAGGCGGTGAAGGCTCTGAAGGTGACGGAGCGGTTGCTCCATGAAACCGGTCACTACGTGCCCGAGTAGTACATATGTTTCGATAGTCAACCTTGACTTCAGTGTGTATGGAAGTTCCCCTGTCGCAGGAGTCTCTATGCGTTCATTTATGGTGTTCCTTGTCATCTTCTCCGTCGCCGTCTCACTGCTCTATGCGGGAACAACGGGGAAAATCTCAGGACGGATCACAGAGAAGGATGGCGGACCGCTCCCCGGAGCTAATGTCACGGTTGCCGGCACCCCGCTCGGGGCTGTCAGCAATCCGGAAGGAGAGTTCGTCATCATCAATGTCCCGCCCGGCACGCATGAGCTGAAGGTCACGCTGGTGGGCTTCTCGCCCCTGATCGTCCGTCAGGTGTTGGTCACCGCCGACCGGACGACACTCGTGAATGCGTCCCTGACATCCTCGCCCATCGAGATGCAGGACATGGTCATCCAGGCCGAGCGGCCGATGGTGCAGAAGGACCTGACGGCGACTATGTCTGCCGTGTCCGACGAGCAGATCAAGATGCTTCCGGTGAGCAGCTTCCTCGATGTCGTCTCCATTCAGGCGGGTGTCGTCGGCGATGGCAACAACATCCATGTGCGCGGTGGAAGGGGAGGCGAAGTGGCCTACCTCATCGACGGGATGTCGGTGAGAGACCCCGTCCTGGGAAGGCTCAACACGACGGTCAACACCGATGCGATCTCCGAGTTGAACCTGCTCAGCGGCACGTTCAGCGCGGAGTACGGCAACGCGATGAGCGGGGTCGTGAATATCGTGACGAAAGAGGGCGGCCGGGATTTCCACGGGAGCGTGGAAGGCCGGACGAGCAATTTCGGTATCGCCCGATATTCCGATATCAATGAGAATCGCGTCAATGCCACTGCGAGCGGCCCGGTGGCCGGCAACGATGTCGGATTCTTCATCAGCGGTGAACGCGATGCACGCGGGAGCTGGCTTCCGTTCGGGTATCAGAAGATCGTCTCGGCTATCGGAAAGCTCAACGCCCGCATCCTCCCCCCATTGAAAGCCGTCGCATCCTGGCGGTACTCCCAGGAGGCCAGACAATCCTATAATCATGCATGGCGGTACATTCCGGAACAGTACCTCCGGACCCGCGAGTACAGCCGGCAGGGAATGCTCACGCTCACCCATACCGTGGCGCCCGAACTGTTCTACGACATCCGGTTCTCGTATCTGAACATGTCGTACTACAGCGGCATCGACAAGGACACCTCGCAATACCTTCAGAGCTCGAACTGGATATACCTTCCGGTCGGCACGGGGATCGAATTCTACAGGACGGCCGATCCGGTGGAAATGTTTGACAACAGGAGCGAGACGTTCAACGTGAAGGGGGACGTGGTCTGGGCGATCGATAAGAGGAACGAAGTGAAAGCGGGTTTCGATGTACGCAAGTTCACCCTGTCATATCTGAACATCTACGATCCCAAACGGAACGCTCCGTATATCACCGACTTCACCAAGAATCCGGTTGAGGCCGCTGCGTATATCCTCGACAAGATCGAACTCAATGCGCTCGTGGTGAATATCGGCCTCCGGTTTGACTATCTCAATCAGAAGGCGCCCTACCGGACCAATCCCCTCGATCCCGGCACCGTTACCGAGGCGTCATCCAAGCTACAATGGAGCCCGAGGCTTGGCGTCGCACATCCCATCTCCGACCTCACCTCACTCCATTTTGCATACGGACGCTTTTTCCAGGTCCCCGACTACAACCGTTTCTACGAGAACGCGCAGTACGACATCTCCGTCCGGGAGCCGCTCTTCGGCCAGCCGAATCTGGACGCCGAGCGCACCACCTCCTATGAAGTGGGCGTTACGCACCAGTTCGCACCAACGCTTGCTGCTTCATTCGTCGCATCCTACAAAGACGTGCTCGGACTGGTCGGCACGCAGTATCTGGCCCCGTATGTAGAAGGCCGGTACGTGGGATACACAAACTACGTGAACGAGGCCTATGCCAACATCAAGGGGATCGAGATCCGCCTGGACCTGCGTCGCACCAAGTACATTGCGGGCACATTGAACTATACCTACTCCGATGCAAAGGGGAGTGCGTCGTCGCAAACGGAAGACTACCCGGGGACAACGACTTCGACGATTCTCTATCCTCTGAACTGGGACAAGACTCACGTCATCAATGCGAATGTCAGTCTGGCCTTTCCCGCGGGATTCGGGCCGAAGGTCCTTGATGCGGCGATCTTCGAGAAGACTTCCTGGAATATGTTCCTCCGCGCCAGCAGCGGGTATCCGTACACTCCCTCAGGGAGGGATATTGGATTCGTCCCGAAGAACTCCGCCCGCATGCCCTGGACATACTCCATGGACATTGAGATCATGAAGGAATTCACGATTGATCCGCTGACGTTCACGGTCTTTGCCGAGGTCCTCAATCTCACCGATGCAAGGAATGTCGTGTCCGTGTTCACCGATACCGGTGAACCGGACCAGACAACGATTGGCACGCACTCGCAGGAATACATGCACGATCCCAGCAACTATGGTGCGCCTCGCCGGATACGGTTGGGGATGGGAATCAGATTCTAATAGGAAAAGGAACAGTCCATGAAGACTCGGCTGATTGGTACCCTCCTCATCGGTGTGCTGCTCAGTTCCCTTGCGTGGGCGCAAAGCCGCAAGGCAATCGAAGAAGCGGAACGCGGCCTCCCGCTGGACAAAACCGCGGGCATAACAGATCGCGCCGGGGGTACGCACAACAAGAGCGCGTTCAGCTGGTTCTTTGAGAACCGGGGAAAACTCTATCCGCGGCGTGCATCGCAGGGATGGGGCGGGGAATGGCCCATCGGGAGCGGACATGAATACATCTACAGGGTCAATCCCTTCATCGGTATTCCGGGCAACGTCATCCAGGGCCGGTTCACGACCAACGAGGAATGGGAAGCAGTATCGGGGTACGTCGTGCGGGACAGCGCGAAGATCGCATTCAGCGACAACCCCCAAACGTGGCCGAACGGGTCCTGGCTGGCAAAAGACGCAGCCGGCAAACCGCTGATCGTGTCAAATCAGGACAGCTACTGCTCATACAACGACTCTACGAACACGAAGGGGATCCTGGGCATCCAGGTCGACCAGATCGGGTATGCGTTCAGCCAGAAGCAAGTCCGTGACATGATCTTCTTCACGTTTCTGGTAATCAACAAGTCACCCCGGACATACGACGGTGTGTATTTCGGGCTCTATATGGATCTCGACATCGGCAACCTCTCCGGCGGGATTGCAGAGTGGTCCGACGACAAGTGCTTGATCGACCGGAACCGTCAGCTTGTGAGCTTCTACGATGTCAAGGGCTATTCCCAGGAGTGGCTGACCCCGAGCGGCGGCTACTCGACGACCGGCTACATGGGCATGACACTGCTGGAGACTCCCGAAGTCAACGGCAAGCAACTCGGCATCACCGATTTCCACTACAACACGAACGGAGCTGATGACGATCAGGATATCGATTCTGTGCTGTACGGCATTCTCTCCAGCTCCCCGTCGCTCTATGCCTCATCGTTCTCATCCTGGTACTTCCATCCCGGTGCCAATCTTCCCGATATCCATTTTGACGATCCCAACACTATCCCGGCTGGTGGTTGCGACGTCCTGGCCTGGATAGGATCCGGGCCGTACAACAGCTTCAAACCGGGCGACACGCTGAAGTTCGTCACAGCATGGGTCGCCGGCCTGACGACAGAGGACTTTGACAGCGCCTACACCCATTGCAGGGAGCTCTATCTCAACAACTTTGTTATTACGCAGCCGCCGCCGTCGCCGAAGGTTACGGTGGTGCCGGGCAATGGACGTGCCACCATCCTGTGGGACAACACATCGGAGGAGGGCCGGGACCCTCTGACCGGGAAGAAATTCTTTCAGGGATACCGGCTCTACAAGAGTATAGACAAGGGACTCCACTGGGATCAGATCGACCGCAACGTATTCCCGGCGGCAGGAGCTGATCCGGTTCCCTTCGCGAGCTATGACAGGATCGACGGTGTCGGAAAGGATTCCGGCCTGCAGTATTCCTATACGGACTCAACCCTCACGAATGGCTTCGAGTACTGGTATTCGGTCACTGCGTATGCCGTGACGTCGTCGGGACAGATCCTCGAGAGCGCACGCGGGAATACCGCCGCGGAAGGAAACATCGGCGTTGTGGTGCCGCGATGGGATGCGCTCGGACGGGTCCCCGGAACCGCCGGCGCACTCACGCAGACGGGCAGCGGCAGTGCGCAGGTCAAGTTCCTCCTCTCACCCGCGGACGTCCCCCAGGCGGCTGATCGCACGTATCAGATCAGCTTCGCTCCCATCGCAGTCATTGAGAAGGGGTATCTGCAATCACTGATCGACGTGGGTATCGAATCTGTCGGCGCATACACAAACAATCCGCTCGCGATGGCCTTCACCTCACCGACGGGGTACCGGCTTCGCGATGTGACACGGGATCTCGTGCTCGATTCGGCCGGCGTCTACATTTCCGGACAGCCGATTCTGGCCAACGGGCTTCGCTTCACACTCACGGACACCTCCTCGAATGCCGCCGACAGGCCGGCGGAGGGGGACTCAATCCTGTTCGTCACAGGGATCCGGATCACCTCTGACGGCGCGACGGCCCTGCCGCTTCAGCCTTTCTCCTACGGTACACGGTATGTGACTTCGACCGATGTCATCGTTGCACTGACGAAGTCGGACACAGTCGCCAGTCACGCTATCACGTACAACGACAAATTCTCCTTCACCACGAAGGTGGCGACGGTGGATCAGAATGCCGTTGCCGGCGGACTGAGCAGAGTGCGGGTTGTTCCGAATCCCTACCTTGTCGCCTCCCAGTATGAGCAGGAATTCGGCGTTCTCCGCCGGGAGCCGATCCGCCAACTGAAGTTCACCAACCTGCCGCCGGTCTGCACCATCTATATCTTCACCCTCGATGGTGATCAGGTGCAGACGATCGAGCACAACAGCAGCGACGGTGTCGCGACGTGGGACATGCGCGCTGCCGGCGGGAGAGAAATCGCGGCCGGTGTGTATCTCTATCTTGTGAAGACCGATACCGCTGAACGACTCGACCGATTTGCGGTCATTAAGTAGGAGCATGCCACCATGAAATCCCGAGCATTGCACACAACCCTTATTGTGAGCCTTCTGGTACTTGCCTGGACGAACGAGACCGTGGGGCAGAATCCGAACATCGGGACGGCCGGGGCCAAGTTCCTGCGGATTCCCGTCGGCGCGCGCGCAGCCGCACTGGGCGGGGCAGTTGTGGCGTGTATCGATGATCCCTCCGCACTTTTCTGGAATCCGGCCGGCATCGTCGGCGTGCGCTCTGCAGGTGTGTTCTTCTCTCATACCCCCTGGTGGGCGACCACCAAAATGAGCAGCGCCGCGCTTGCCACATCGTTCGAGGATATCGGGTCGATCGGCGTGTCGTTCTCCATCCTCTCCATGGACAAGATGGAAGTGACCACGGAGCTCAAACCCGAAGGGACCGGACAGATGTTCGATGCAGGTGACATGATGATAGGTGTTACCTATGCCCGTCGCCTCACTGAAGACTTCTCTGTCGGCATCACCGCGAAGTACGTAAACCAGCGCATCTGGAACGAATCAGCAAATGGCTGGGCAGTCGACATTGGCACACAATACCGGATCGGATTTGAGGATCTCACGCTGGCCATGAGCATGATGAACTTCGGGCCCGACATGTCGTACGACGGCACAGACCTGGATGTGAAGTATGATGCAAATGCGAATGCTCCCGAGAACCGGCTCTCGCCGGCCCGCCTTGCGCCGGAGACCTATCCGCTGCCGCTCAGCTTCCAGCTTGGCCTGTCGATGACTGCCTTCCGCACGGATGAAGTCTCCATGCTGGTGGCTGCCGATGTGGTCCATCCGAATGACAATGTCGAACGGGTGCACGTAGGTGGTGAGTTCGCTATCCTGGAAAACTTCTTCGTGCGCGGAGGGTACCGGTTTGGTTACGACCTGGAGGGGGCAACGTTCGGAGCCGGCGCCATGCTGCCTCTCGGCGACTGGAGTGTGTCATTCAACTATGCCTATGCGCTCTACGATCTGCTGCCGAATGTGAGCAGGTTCTCGCTGAATATCGCGTTTTAAAAGGATCCAGACAGTGCTTGCATCGTGCGCATTCCGCGGTTCGAGGCGAGGCCTCTGCAGTCTCGCCAGTCTTTTCCTGCTGCTGGCGGCAGCCGGCGCAGTTGCCGGAGATAACCAGCGCAGCCTGGTTGCTCCTGTGGAGCGAAGTGGCTTCGTACGACTGACACCCTACGATTCACTGCAGACCTTCCTCGACGAAATCGCCGCGGATTCAAGGATCCACGTCGATGTGCTTGCCAGGAGCCGGGGGGGGCGCACGGTCTCCCTTGCCTTGTTGAATCCGCCGGATGCGGCTTCCGGAAAGCAGAAGCTGAAAATCCTCATGTTTGCTCAGCAGCATGGCGATGAGGCTTCCGGTAAAGAGGCCATGACCATGTTCCTGGCCCGGTGGGCTTCCGGATACTACGCCGCGACTCTGCAGAACGTCGACCTGTGCATCGTTCCTCAGATGAATCCCGATGGGAGCGAACTGGGGCAGCGCCGGACATCAGATGGGATCGATCTGAACCGCAGTCATGTCCTGCTGAATTCTCCGGAAGTTGCAGCACTGCACGAACTCTTTCTCCGCTGGCAGCCTGAGGTGACGCTGGATGTCCACGAGTACGGCGCGTACAGCCGGTCCTGGAGCGATTCGGGATTCATCAAGAGAGGAGACGTGCAGCTGGGCATGCTCTCAAACCTCAATTCCTCCGGACGCTTGCGCGACTATCAACACGCATCGGTGTATCCCTCCATTGCCTCCGCGATGTCGCAGGCCGGGTATGCGTTTCACGAATACATCGTGGGTACTCCCCAGGACAGAGTCCGGCACAGCACGACGGAGATCAACGACGGACGCCAGAGCTTCGGCATCCTGAACACGCTTTCCTTCATACAGGAAGGCTGGAAGGGAAGGACACCTGAGGAAAATCTGGAGAGACGGGTGAGGTCACAGCTTCTCTCGATCGAAGCGCTCCTGCGCTATTGCGACAGCCATTCGGCGGAGATCCGGGACCTTGTGCAGGCCGAGCGACAGGAGTGTGAAAGGGCGGCCGGGAAGTCATTCGCTCTGCGCATGGAACATGTGCACCGCACAGGTATGCTGCGGATACCGGTGAGACTGGTCCCTTCGGGAGTGGATACCACGCGGGAGGTCACACCGTACCATGACGTCGTTCAGGTCACAGCAGAAACCACAGTGCCGTCTGCCTATGTCGTGCCGGCAGGTCTGCGGTCAGTCATCGATCTCCTCACGATACATGGCGTGAAGACGGAACCTGTGCTCGCGGAACGCACGGTCGAAGTGGAGACCATCAGGATCGATAGCGTCGGCTTTGACGTGCTCGAAGAAGATTCCCTCCCCCGGCCGTTCACAACGATGGGGCGGTCTGTTGTGACGCTTCGGCCCGGCGACCTCATCGTTCCTACATCACAGTGGCACGGGCTCTTCCTTCCAACCGTGCTGGAGCCCGTCGGGCTCTTCCTTCCAACCGTGCTGGAGCCCGTATCGATGTGGGGATTGACAAAGTACGAGCCGTACTCCTGGCTGTTGCAGAAGGGACGGTATCCCATATACCGGATCCATTGAGCCTGAGTCCGCAGGCATGTCTTTGAATGTGCAGACATGACCCTTAGTGCCCTGGCATGATCTTGAGTGGGCGCACATGCCCCTGAGTGCCCGGACATGATCCTGAGTGCAGCGGCACCGTATGGCAAGCAGACGCCAGGGTCTGTCACAGTGTTCTCTCTATCCTCCTTGTAAAGGGCAGCACACCATGTCACTATCGACTGCTG
>JAGDMK010000329.1 GCA_017860635.1 Bacteroidota bacterium | reverse complement strand
GATCCTTGATTGCGGCAACGCGGATCATGAAGAACTCGTCCAGGTTCGAGCTGACAATTGACAGGAATTTCGCGCGTTCGAGGAGAGGATGGCGCTCGTCGCGCGCTTCATCCAGCACCCGCTGGTTAAACTCAAGCCAGCTGAGCTCCCTGTTGATGTACAGGCTGGGATCCAGTGAGGAGGGGTGGGAGCTGGAGGGGCGGTTGCTGAAGCGGGGACGCTTCTTACGTTTGGCTTTCGCCGGGTTAGTCTTCTCCCCGGAATCGGCCGGTGGCCGGTCTCCCTTCTCGTCCTGACCGGAGCGTGGTTGCGGGGTTGCCGATGGTACCGCCGGATCAACGCCCGGGGAGACGTCATGTCCATCAAAACTTCAACCCTGTCAGACGGCGGCATCGGCCTTATTGAAGTGAGCGGGTCCCTGGTCGGGGGGGATGAGACCGTAGAACTGCGTCAGGCCATTGCCGGCTTCGTGGAGCGGGAATACTCCAAACTGCTCATCGATTTGAGCAACGTGACGTATCTCAACAGCACGGCGATTGGGGTACTGGTCTCCGGGCAAACAACATACTCACGTCACGGCTGGATGATCAAGCTCTGCGGTCTGAACAAGAGCATTCAAAACATTTTTGTGATCACCAAGTTGACCCTCGTGTTTGATGTGTATGATACCCGCGCGGAGGCGATAAAGAGCTTCACATAGGATCTGTATGCAATGTCCGGTCTGTGCAGAGGACATCCCCCAGCAATCCCGCTTCTGCCTGTACTGCGGGGCGACACTTGTATCAACCGCGCTTGTCCGCAGGCCATCGCTTGACGGGCTGGCGCTCATCCGCAACTATATTCCCCGCGACCTTGCCGAACGCATCCTGACGGCCGGCAAGCAGATCGAGAGCGAACGGCGTCTCGTTACCATCCTCTTTGCCGATGTCACCGGTTTTACGGCCATGTCTGAACGGCTTGACCCCGAGGAGGTGTCAGCCGTGCTCAACGATTGTTTCTCCGGTCTGGTTTCTGTGGTCGTCCAGTACGAAGGGACGATCGACAAGTTCATCGGTGACGGGATCATGGCCATCTTTGGTGCCCCGCTGGCCCATGAAAACGATCCCGAGCGTGCAGTCCGGTGTGCCCTGGATATGGTTGCGGAGATCGCACGTTTTAACGAGCGCCGCGGGACGGACCTCCCGACGCCTCTTGGCCTCCACATCGGCCTGCATTCCGGGATGGTCATTGCCGGCAATGTGGGAAGCGACCTCCGGATGAACTATTCAGTGGTCGGCGATACGGTCAACCTTGCCTCCCGCCTGGTTGAAATAGCTCCGCGGGGCGAGATCTATCTCTCCGCCGAGACGCACAGACTCGTGGCAGATGTGGTGGTTGCCGAGGGCCCGTTTGCCATGAACCTGCGCGGGAAGAGCGGCGGCATCAATGTCTACAAACTCCGCACGCTCAAGACAGAGTCCGACCGCAGGCCAAGCGTCATGGGCAGAGACCAGTTTGTCGGCCGGCAGCTGGAACTTGAATTGATCGACCGGACGCTGGAGTACGCGCTGACGAAGGAACAGGTTGTCCTGTGCATCCGCGGCGAGCCGGGCGTCGGAAAGACGCGGCTGAAAGCCGAACTGGTCCGACGTGCCGTTCAGAAAGGACTGACGACCGTCGAGGGAGCCTGTTCGAGCTTCGAGACGACGACACCGTACTACGCCTGGTCCGTCCTGTTGCGGAATCTGCTCCATCTCCGCAGCGACGCGTCATCAGCACTCATCAAAGAACGCCTGCATGCAACGCTCGAGCAGCTGCATCTCGCGGAATATGAGCCGTACCTGGCAACACTGTTGTCCATCCGCTATGAAGAGATCGTCCTGCTCAATGAGCGGGTGCGAAAGCAAAAGATCTTCGAGGCGGTGCGAGTGCTCCTCCGCACAACGGCGGCACAACAGCCATCCGTCTTTGTGGTGGAAGATCTGCATTGGATCGACCGCTTTTCGCAGGAGCTCCTCGAGTTTGTGGTGGCGCCGGGCGAGGACAGGGTGCGCACTCTCTTCGTGCTAACGTACCGCGATGAGTACACCGGCGCTGACACTCTCGGTGTCGAGACACAGCTTGTTGACCTCAACCGCCTGGTCTATGAGGATGCCCGTCAATTGATCCGGTACCGGCTGGATGCCGACAGTTGTCCGCAGGCCGTGGAAGATTTTGTCCTCAATAGGTCGGAAGGAAATCCCTTTTTCATCCAGGAGATCATCAAGACCCTTCTCGACAAGAAGATTGTGGCGGTGCGCAGGCGGAAGGCGGAACTGCTGGCGGAGAACATCGAGGCCGGCGTGCCCGGAACGATTCAAGGCATCATCATGGCCCGGATCGACCGGCTGCAGGACAGCATCAAGGAGGTTCTCTTTGGCGCGTCGGCGATCGGGCGGGAATTCTCACGGCCACTTCTGGAACAGGTGATCGACAAAAACCGTGACATCGTGCCGAGCCTGCATGAACTCCGCTCCCTGGAGCTCATCCTGGAAAACGAGGAAGCGAAGGATTATGAATATCTGTTCAAACACTTCCTGATCCAGGAAGTTGCGTACAACACGATGCTGGGAAACAAGCGGCGGGAGCTGCATGCATCGATCGCCAGGGCGATCGAAAAGCTCTATCCGGACAGGCTGGTCGAGTACTACGAGCTTCTGGCCTTCCACTATGAAAAAGCGGAGCTCTGGGACAAAGCGGCTGACTACCTCAGCCGCTCCGGACACAAGGTCCACCAGATGTATTCGAAGGAGGAATCGGAGAGTTTCTTCGAACGCCGCGAGATCGCGGTGAAAAAGCTGTATGAGTCGGGAAGTGCGCGCGCCGGTTTCCTCCCCACGCTCAAGGCAATCATGCCGCCGCTGGCGGCCATGCTCGTTCCCATCATCCCCATCTTCGTATTCGTGCGTCTTGTGGGAACGTCTGCGAACGTTGCATGGATACAGCAGCTGGTCATCGCTGCCGTGGTGAGCCTCCTGCTCGTCTGGTATGCCCTGTCGCTCTGGTACCTTGGCGTCATCCCATTCCTGCGCGGCCGCCCAAAACTGTATGATCTGATGGAAGACCGTATCCGGGTCATCTTCAAGGACGGGACGAATATCGCGATACACTTCTCCGAAATCGAGCGTCTGCGGCTCTGGGATGGAAAAACCAATGCGCTCCGCCCTCTCCTCTACCGCGTGGCAGATCCGTTCGGCAGACTCGATGGCACCGAGCCGCTTACCTTCCGCCTGTGGGTCAGGGAGGTGCTGGGGAATCTTCTCCCCCCGTATTCCTTCGGCGTGGGGAGCGGAAAGGCGGAAATCCACATCCGGCTCAACAGCGGGGCCACCATCGGCCGGTTGTTCTTCCCGTGGCTCAATACGCCGATGCATAGCCGCATGCTGAGCATTCATCCCTCGGATACGAAGGAATTCTATGTGCAGTGCGAAGTGGCACAGATGAAATGGAGCAAACAGCAGATATGAGCGGTGCACACGAGAACAGCGCGCATGCGAGAAGTGTCTATGTGAACACCACACACATGAGCACACCATATGTGAACAGCCTACCTCTGAGCTGTGTCCGGAGGACAGAAAGAATCGTGCGGTGCCTCGTCGCTGTCGTGGTGCTGTCGGCGGCGCTTACTTCCGAACTCACCGCGCAGGTGCGTCGTGATACCGCCGCGGCCCGCACATTGGTGGAGCTGATGACGCTGGATTCGACGATCCGCCTGGACGTCAAATACGCCACG
>JAGDMK010000328.1 GCA_017860635.1 Bacteroidota bacterium | reverse complement strand
AGCACAGACGGAATTGAAACGGCTCAAGGAGGTCGACGTCACGCTTTCACGATCACGCCAGATCCGCTGACGCGACCGATTGCATCTCTGAACTGGAATCAGTATACTCTCGACGGACGGTATCCACCATGAAATCTCTCGGCATCAAGAAGCTCTACTACTCCATCAGCGAAGTCAGCAAGATCACTGACCTGGAGCAGTACGTCCTCCGGTACTGGGAATCGGAGTTTGACCAGCTCAGACCGGCGAAGAACCGCGCCGGAAACCGGATCTACACCAACCGCGACATCAAGCTTATCCTCTACATCAAAAAGCTCCTGCGGGACGAGCGGTACACCATCGAAGGCGCGAAACAGGTTCTCAAGACATTTACGCCTGAAGTGGATACCGGGGAGCAGCTGGAACTTATCGATCCGCCAAAACCCCGCCCGAAGATCAAAGACGAGCAGCTGCGCGCGGACGTTCTGGAAGTGAAGCAGTTTCTGGAAGATCTGCTGAAGAAGTTAAACTGAGCACATTCCTGCCTGCCCGTACGAGGTGCAGCCATCCCGACGCTGACGGCATGTGTCTTCCTTAGCCTGCGTCCGAGTGTTCAGCGGTGATGCTCCATCTGGTGTTGCGGAGCCGGCTCGTCCATCACCTTCGGACTGACGTATGGAATGCCGAGATTCATTCCGCGCAGGATGATCAGCACCGCAATAACCGCAGTAAACATCGGCATCAGCGCAGTCAACCGCTTCCGGAGCTCTCCCTGAATCTGCTTCCCCGCAAGGGCAATGACAAACATCATCGGCGCGGTGCCGATACCGAACCCGGTCATGAAGAGTACGCCCTGCAACACCCCGCCGGTCGTGATCGCTGCTGCAAGTGCCATGTAGACCAACCCGCACGGAAGAATACCGTTGACGAGTCCGAGGAGAAACAGCGCCAGAAGCGATGAGCGCTGAAGCAGCGATCCGATTACGCGCTGCACCGAATTTGTGATGTGCCCGATCACGGTGCTTCCGACAGGCAGACGCTTCAGCACCGTCGGAGCAAGGGCAGCGACGAGCAGCACCACGCCGAGTACAATCGATACTGTCTGCTGCGCCCCCGCCATGAACAGCCGCTTCCCGAGAAGTCCCGCAACTGCCCCGAGCAGCGCATACGTAACAACACGCCCTGCATTGTACAGCAGCCGCCCAGCCACAAACTGCGCGCGGCCGCCCTGCGGCACGGGGAGGGCAAGCGCCAGCGGCCCGCACATTCCGGCGCAGTGTACGCTCCCGACAATGCCTATGATGAATCCGGAGATGAACTCCATCAGGGTACCATAAAGGGTTGTTCGAGATAATACTCTTCCTGACGCATCGTCCATTGCACCTGACACCGCCAGAGACCGGACTCCAGAGAGGTCGTCGGGACGAACTGCTGCCAGAGACTGTCGGGTGCAACCGGCAGGGTCCGGTCCGCAAAATGGTCTGCAGGCCGGTACAGCGTAACCGTTCCGGCTATTTCCATACGGGGGACTCCAGGAGGGAACTGGACAAGTATCCCGCCGGATGTTCTCTCCAAGCCGGCCGATGTCCCCAGAGCGCGCGTTCTCTCCATCGCCTGTATGCGGGCCTGGTACTGCAGTTCGTTGTCATAGTAGCGGTCGGTGACCAGGTTCACGTCCTGCGTCATGAGAAATCCGGTGATCCCGAGCATCGCAACGACAAAGAGCACAAACACAAGGACGAGTCCTGACCCCCAGCGACTTTTTGAACGGGCCGTCATTGTGTTTTCCGCACTGGTCCGAGAAACGACGTGGATACTTGCTGCACCAGCGTGGTGTCGGCATAGATACCCAGCACGAGCGGGGTGGACATAGCCCGGAGGTCTGATTGCCGGAGGATGACCAGGAACTTCGATTCCGCGACACCCTGAGAAGGCACACGCATCGCGTCGCCGACGATCCGCAATTCGCCCGCAGGTGAAAGAAGGCGTACACCGACCGGGACACCGTCGAATGTTTTGTTGATCACCTTCAGGTCATACACATTGCTTATCCGCTCTTCGGGCTGCTCCTGAAAGAGCATCCCGGGGGTTCGGAGGACCGTTACGTCCAGCGGTGCCCTTTGAACGAGAAGAAATGTTAGCAGGAGCACCAACGCAGCGAGCACAACCATATAGGCTATCACCCTCCCCGTCCACCGGAAACCCCTCTTTTCTGCAATCGAGGCGGTCGAAGCATAACGGATCAGCCCCCGGGGTTTGTTGATCCCGTCCATGATTGTGTCACACGCATCGATACAGGCCGTGCAGTTGATGCATTCCAGCTGTGTGCCGTTCCGGATATCGATCCCTGTCGGGCAGACCTCCACGCACTGTCGGCACTCAATGCAATCGCCTTCCACTCGCTCCCGGTCTCGCCGGAGCTTCCCGCGCGGCTCACCGCGCACATGATCGTAGGCGATGACGATGGAGTTGTCGTCGAGCAACACCCCCTGAAGCCGCCCGTACGGGCAGACCAGGATGCATGCCTGTTCACGGAACCAGGAGAAGATCCAGTAGAACAGCGCGGAGAAACCGATCACGGCACCGAACAGACCGGGATGCTGTCCCGGAGGTTCGCTGACGAGGATACGGAGTTTGTCGAGTCCGATGATGTACGCGAGCAGGGTGTTGGCAATGACGAATGAAATAGCGGCATAGATGACGTACTTTAGCCCTTTCCGGAGGATTTTCTTCCCGTTCCACGGGCTCTGCCACAATCGCTGCTGCTGTCGGTAGTCGCCTTCAACCCAGTAGTCGATCTTCCGGAAGACCATTTCCATAAAGACGGTCTGCGGACAGACCCATCCACAGAAGAGGCGGCCAAAGAGCACGGTAAAAAGGATGATGAACACAATCAGCGTGATCACCGCTAGTCCAACAAGATAGAAATCGTGGGGGCCGAACAGATTCCCGAACAGGATCAGTTTTCGGTCGAGAATATTGAACACCATGTAGGGGTGGCCGTCGACTGTCACGAAGGGTGTGCCAAACAGCACAACAAGCAGAAGAGCACTGACGGCTATACGGGCGCGGTGGAATCTACCTGACGGTGCCTTCGGGAAGAGCCATCGCCGTTTGCCTTCTTCGCTGACAATGCCCAGCGAATCGCGAAAGGTCTCCTCTCCGTCCTGCCGCTGTGTTGCCTGACGAGCGGTCACGACGGCACTGCTGTGCTGTCAGAGGGGACATACAGCGTTCCTTCCGGCTTCTTCCCGTTGACCGGGGCCGTTCCAGCTGATCATCCCCTTGGCCGGAACGCCGTTCTTGATCGTGGCATAGATATTCTTGATGCCTCCGCCGTGAATCCAGTACTGATCGGTGAGATTCGGACCGACAATCCCTTCGCCGCTGTTGCCATGGCATGACACGCAGTACTTCTTGTATTCTTCACCGCCGCGTTTCAAGGCTGCAGCATCGGTGAGCGGGATCAGCGCATTCTCGTCGATGGTGCCTTCTGCCGCAATAGCAATGCGGCGCTGCACTTCTGCGGCGGCGACTTCCTCCTCATACTCAGCGACACTCAGTTTGGAGGATTTGAAGACGTGATAGTTGAGCAGGTACACAGCGGCAAAGAGGACCGTTGCCAGAAAGAGCGTGGTGAACCAGGGTGGAATCCGGTTGTCCAGTTCGCGGATGCCGTCAAAGTCGTGATCGAATTCGGAAGCCCGTTCCGTGCTTCCGGTCAGGAGATACCGCCGTACACGGGCGAAGGATGCTGCCATTGCGAGACGGTCTTCCGCCGGGAGGATGAGCGAGATCAGCACAACGAGCACGGCAAGGATGGTCAGCAGTCCGGTGATCAACAGTGCACTGTCCATGCCCGACGCTGAAGCGAGCAGAAGCATACCGTTGGTCGTCATGGAGTACCCCCGTCAGAATGTTCCGTAGAATGATCCTCAGCATCCAGCGGAAGCTGTCCGAGTTCACGAAGCGAAGCCGGAGACAGTCGCAGCGTGCGCCAGATGACAGCGGCGAATAGCAGGATCGAAACAACCAGCGAAACGATCCCCAGCGGAACGATGCCATCCAGCGACTTGAGGTATTCGGCAATCATGGCATCATCCTTACGGTTGTGGAGCCACTTTGATATCTGTACCCAGCCGTTGCAGGTACGCGATCAGGGCGATGATCTCCTTCTGCGGCTCGGCCGGGGCTCCGCCCTTCTGCAGCTCCGCTGCGATCTGCTCGGCCTGCATACGGAGTTCTTCCAGTGCTCGTTGTTCGTACCCTGCGGGATATGGAACACCGAGTGTTCGAAGAGCGGTAAGCTTTGAGCTGAGGTGATCCGTATTCAGGTCATCCGTCAGCAACCATGGGTATGTCGGCATGAGCGAACCGGGAGACATGGAAGTTGGTTCCTGCATGTGGAGATAGTGCCAGAAATGCGGATACTTGCCGCCGACTCTGTGCAAATCAAGGCCCGTGCGTTTCGAACCCCACAGAAATGGATGATCATAGACGAACTCGCCGGCTTTCGAATATTCGCCGTACCGTTCCGTCTCGGACCGGAACGGGCGCACCATCTGGGAGTGGCAGGTATTGCATCCCTCCCGGATGTACAGATCGCGTCCCTCCAGCTCAAGCGGCGTGTAGGGCTTCACACTCGCCAGCGTCGGGATGTTCGACTTCACCACATATGTCGGAATGACCTCTACCACTCCACCGATCAGGATGACAACAAGCGCGAGAACTCCGAACTGAACCGGTTTCCTTTCCAGCCACCGGTGCCGTTTTTCCCTGCCGTGCGGACCTTCCGGCAGAAGCGGCGGCGCCTGGTGCTGCTCTTCCGCAACGAACTTCCCCTGACGGGCGGTCTTCATCAGATTGTAGATCATCAGACAGACGCCGGTCAAGTACAGGATTCCCCCTACAGCGCGGACGATGTACAGCGGATAAATGCGCAGCACCGTCTCCAGGAAATTTGGATACTGCAGTGTGCCCATGCCCGTGAACTGTTTCCAAAGGAGGGACTGTGTGAGTCCCGCCGTGTACATGCTGACGGCATAGAACACGATACCGAGTGTGGCAATCCAGAAATGGACGTTGGCCAGTTTTCGCGAATAGAGCGTGGTGTTCCATAGACGGGGAACGAGCCAGTACAGGATGCCGAATGTCAGGAAGCCATTCCACCCCAGCGCGCCGACATGGACATGAGAGACGATCCAGTCGGTGTAGTGCATAATCGCATTGACGCTTTTGAGGGAGAGCATGGGTCCTTCGAAGGTCGCCATGCCGTAAGCAGTAACGGCCACGACCATAAACTTCAGCACGGCATCTTCCCGCACCTTGTCCCACGCACCGCGCAGTGTCAGCAGGCCGTTGATCATCCCGCCCCATGACGGCGCCAACAGCATGATCGAAAACGCCGTGCCGAGCGATTGCGCCCAGTCGGGCAGTGCGGTGTACAGGAGATGGTGCGGACCGGCCCATATGTAAATGAAGATCAGCGACCAGAAATGGACAATCGACAGCCGGTACGAATAGACGGGCCTGTTGGCCGCTTTCGGAAGAAAGTAGTACATGAGGCCCAGATACGGCGTGGTCAGAAAGAACGCAACAGCGTTGTGGCCGTACCACCACTGCACGAGTGCATCCTGCACGCCGGCATAGAGCGGGTAGCTTTTCAGGAACGACGCGGGCACTTCAATGGAGTTCACAATATGCAGCACGGCGACGGTGACCACCGTAGCGATGTAGAACCATATCGCTACATACATGTGCCGCTCCCGCCGTTTGATGATTGTCCCGAACATATTGATGATGAGCACGACCCAGATCGCCGTGATCGCAATGTCGATCGGCCACTCCAGCTCTGCATACTCTTTGCTCGTGGTGAACCCCAGTGGCAACGTAATCGCGGCCGCGAGGATAATGCTCTGCCACCCCCAGAAGTGGATCGCGCTGAGCAGAGGGCTGAACATCGGCGCCTTGCACAGCCGCGGCAGGGAGTAGTAGATCCCCATGAAGATCGCATTCCCCACGAACGCAAAGATGACTGCGTTGGTGTGCAGCGGACGTATCCGGCCGAACGTCGTGAATGGCAGCCCCAGGCTCCAGGAGGGAAACACCAGATCAAACGCCACCAGCAATCCCACCAGCATTCCTACAAAACCCCATACGATGGTGGCGATCGTGAACTTGCGAACGATCCGATTGTCGTACGAGAACGTTTCGAGCTCCATGGTTCCTCGTGATTCCTATGACTGATGATCTGATGTGTCCCGACGATCCTTCAGATCGTCATCAAACAGCATGCGTATCGACGGCGTATGGCGGTCGGTGTATTGGCCTGAGCGGACTGCCCAGAGGAAGGCTGCCAGAAAGCCGCCGGCGACAAGCATGCTGAAACCCAGCAGTATGACGATGACACTCATAACAGTCCCCTCTTCCGTGCCAGTGCCCGCAGGGTAAGGGAAGCAAACGCCACGACCGTAATGGAACTCACCGGCATCAGGATGGCTGCAACAATGGGAGAGAGTGCACCGCGCACAGCGAATGACAACCCGATAC
>JAGDMK010000327.1 GCA_017860635.1 Bacteroidota bacterium | reverse complement strand
CGGCGGCACCGTGGAGAGCATCCTGGCCCATCGTGAGACGATCGGGCGCGAACTGGAGCTGGCCGACAACTTCGACGGCGTCATCGGCAAACTCCATGCGGAGGTGGAGGCACACCGCGCCGCGTGTGCCGAGCAGGCGGAACGCCTGTCGGTGAAGCGGCACGAAGTTGCCAGGAAGATTGACAAGGCGATCGTGCAGGAACTGGCAAAGCTCGGCATTCCCAATGCCCGGTTCAGCACGCGGATCGGACAGGAAACGATCCCTGTGCGCAGCAAAGGCGACGGCGCACTGCCGCCCGATGCAGTGCTGCGGGGTAAAACCGCAGTGCGGCTGAACACCCGCGGCTATGACGATGTGGAATTCTACATTACGACAAATGCCGGCGAGGAGGAGAAACCGTTGAGCAAGGTTGCCTCCGGCGGAGAGATCTCCCGCATCATGCTCGCACTCAAAAGCATCCTGGCCAAGAGTGACCGCCTGCCGGTGCTGATCTTCGATGAAATCGATGTCGGCATCAGCGGGCGCATTGCGCAGACGGTGGGTGCAAGCATGAAGAACCTGGCCAGCTTCCATCAGGTTATCGCGATCACGCATCTTCCACAGATCGCAGGTTTTGCGGATACACACTGCGTTGTCACCAAGCACGAACACCGCGGCCGCGCAACGACAACGCTCCGTCGCCTCACGCTCGACGAACAGGTCCAGGAGGTGGCCCGGCTGATGAGCGGTGCAGAGGTCACCGATGCGGGGCTTGCAGGCGCACGCGAACTTATGGGACTCCGTTAATGGCACTCTCGGTCTACAATACCCTTACCCGTTCCCTGGAGCCGTTCCGGCCGCTCGACGACAAGTTTGTGCGCATGTACGTTTGCGGGCCGACTGTGTATGGAGACTCCCATCTCGGGCATGCCAAGAGCTACATCGCATTCGATGTCATCGTGCGATATCTCCGGTTTCTGGGGTATACTGTCCTGTATGTGCAGAACGTCACGGATGTCGGCCATCTGACCGACGACGCCGACGAGGGAGAGGACAAGATCCTCAGGCAGGCACGCATCGACCGCATCCATCCCATGCAACTGGCCGAGCGCTACACCCGGAGTTATTTCGAGGACATGGATGCGCTGCAGGTGCTTCGTCCCGATATCTCGCCCCGCGCCTCAGGGCATATCACAGAACAAATCGAACTGGTGCAGAAACTGCTGGCTCGCGGGCTTGCCTATGAAGCGAACGGCTCCGTCTATTTCGACGTCCGGGGATTTGCCGACTATGGAAAGCTCTCCCATCGCACGCTTGATGACATGAATGCGGGGGTGCGGGTGGGGGTGAAGGCCGAGAAACGGCATCCGGCGGACTTTGCCCTCTGGAAGAAAGCCGATCCCGACCACATCATGCGATGGCCCAGCCCGTGGGGAGAAGGGTTCCCGGGCTGGCACCTGGAATGCTCGGCCATGTCCATGAAGTACCTGGGGCAGAGTTTTGACATTCACGGGGGCGGACTGGAAAACCAATTCCCGCACCATGAGTGCGAGATCGCCCAGAGCGAGGGCGTGACCGGAAAACCGTTTGTGAAGTACTGGCTCCACAATAATATGGTGACGGTCGACGGGCGGAAGATGGGGAAGTCGCTCGGCAACTTCATTACCCTCAAAGACGCATTTGCACGATGGTCGCCCTCTGTTGTGCGCTTCTTTGTTCTGCAGAGTCACTATCGAAGCACGCTGGATTTCAGCGAGGCGGCAGTGACGGGCGCAGCGCGTGGTCTTGAGAAACTCAACAGCACGATCCGGCATGTCCGGGATCGTGTCGCCAAGGCGCCGTCCCAGGGAGAACCGACCGGCATCAATCTCGAAACACATGCGGCGAAGTTCCGCGCAGCAATGGATGAAGACTTCAACGCCCCGCAGGCAATCGCCGTTCTGTTCGATCTGGCACGCGAAGTGAACACGGCGCTGCAGCGTGGTACGGGTATTGCCGTGGAGGAACTGCAGGCCATCGACTCGTTCTTCAATACGTATTCAGGAACCGTGTTGGGCATGACCGCGGCGGGGGAAACGCATGCTGCCCGTGATGAAGAACTGGAGCGGGGGCTCATGTCGCTCGTTATCGCATTGCGCGCCGATATGCGCAAGGAAAAACTCTGGGGACTGTCCGACAAGATCCGCGACGGTCTCACACAACTCGGGGTCACACTCGAAGACGGCAAAGAGGGCACAACGTGGAAGCGCACACCACAGGCATGAGATACCAGGCGGCAGTCGTGCTGCTGCTCATGCTCGCAAGCCGGGCATGGGGACAGGGGACGGCGGGGACCGGCGGTGGGCTCGAGCCCCGCTATCTTGTCGATGTGCCAACAGCGGGCATGCTGGATAAGGGCAATGTGGCGCTGGATGTGGCGTTCTATCAGGAAGGGGGAGTGCTGGTCGGCATCTCCGCAGGAATCCTCGACCGCCTCAGCTTCGGCATTTCCTACGGCGGATCAAAGCTGATCGGTTCTTCCAAACCTGAAATGAATGAAATCCCCGGGATCAATGTCCGCATAAGAATCATCGAAGAAAGTATGGCGTTCCCGGCTATCTCACTTGGGTTCGACTCGCAGGGCAAAGACGGATACATGAAGGATGAAGACCGGTATCGGATCAAGTCTCTGGGCTTCTTTGCCGTCGCCAGCAAGAACTACGCGCTCCTCGGTTTTTTCAGCCTTCACGGAGGGATCAACTACAGTCTCGAACGGGCGGATGATGACAAAGATATCAACCTCTTTGCCGGAGCGGAAAAGACGATCGGTCCGTTCGTATCGGTTGTCGCAGAATATAACATCGGCATGAATGATAACAGCGGCAACGCGATCGGGAAAGGGCGCGGATACCTCAACGCCGGCTTGAAGATCTCCCTGGGCAGCGGACTGACGCTCGGCGTAAATCTGAAGGACTTCATCAAGAACGGACGGGATATCACCGTTGCCAACCGCACGGTCCAGCTCGAGTACGCCAGGGCATTCTGACCCAGCCGGCATTTGCTCCCGCCGATGTACCCTTTTGTGGACGGTGTTTTCTGCATAGTCCAGAGAAACCCCTCCCTTTCCCCTAATTCCCGCCAAATTCGTCAAAAATCAGACATTGAACAGATGGCATTAATCTTGTACTATTGAGCTAGAGATGAGGAGGATTCATCCATGAAAACATTGCTCAACAGATTCGCATTGCCCGTGGGGGTTCTCTTCCTGGGATTCTGGAGCGCAGGGTGCTACACCCAGCTCGGAACCGTAGGGGAAGAGAAAAGCTACGCGCAAGATGTCGAAGAAGCCTATGTCCCGGAAGACACCGTCTCAACGGAAGACTACGAACAGTCGAGGGATCGCTTCTACAACGACTACTATGACTACTACTACCCGACGGTGATGGTCGGAGTCGGGTA
>JAGDMK010000326.1 GCA_017860635.1 Bacteroidota bacterium | reverse complement strand
TCTGAACGTTGATCTCGCGGCTCTTGCAGCACGGGTCGGCAACCTTCGCGTGGTCGGGAACATTCCATACAACATCACCACGCCGATTCTGTTCCATCTGCTGGACCACCGATCAGTCATACGGGATGCGGTGCTCATGATGCAGCGCGAAGTCGCCCGGCGCCTTTCGGCGATACCCGGTTCCAAGGATTATGGAATACTCTCTGTGGCCAGTCAATTCTCTGCGGATGTGGCAATGCTTTTTGATGTCTCGCCAAATGTATTCTACCCCCGGCCCAACGTGACCTCCACGCTTGTGCGTCTCACCATGAGAGCAACACCGCGCGCAGCCGTGGCCGATGAGGCATTCTTCCGTTCCATGGTGCGGGCGGTATTCGGGAAAAGGCGCAAGACGCTGCGCAATTCCCTGCGGTACTTCCTCGGCGAACCGCCCCCTGCGGGTCTTGAGGAGTTCCTGGAACAGAGACCTGAAGAACTTGCCGTTGAAGACCTTGCCCGCCTGAGCAACAGCCTGTTCGAAGCACGCCGCGTTGAAAGGACGCCTGCATGAATTTCCGCAAGCTCTTCAACGCCCTCCACTCCGCCGATGTGGTGATCATTGCCTTCTTCGGGCTATTGAGCCTGCTCAATGGCATCTTCGCTGGCCGCATCCCCGGCTGGTGGGTCATGATTCTCATCGACATTGTGCTCATCGCAGGGATCTGTTTCCTCGCGCTCGCGCGTGCGGCCAGCCACACGAAGCTGCTGGCCTATCTCCACGACTGGTATGTCGCGCCGCTGGTGTTCTTCACGTTCAAGGAACTCTACTACATGATCAAGCCCATTCATCGGGGGAACGATTATGATGATTGGCTGATCGCGGCGGACCAGTGGCTCTTCGGAGTGAACCCGACGGAATGGCTGATGCAGTTCAGCTCTCCATGGGTGACGGAGGTTCTGCAGATCGCTTACACGCTCTTCTACGTGCTTTTCCTGGTCATCGGTTATGAACTGTACCGGAAACACTCGAAAGGGGTCTTTCATTTCTTCATGTTTACCTGTGTGTACGGCTTCTATCTGTCGTACCTGGGATATTTCACGCTGCCTGCCGTAGGGCCACGCTTCACCCTGCACGATTTTAACGGCCTTGATCAGGATCTTCCCGGCATTCTGCTCACGCCGTATCTCCGGTGGTTCGTGAATGCGGGGGAGTCTGTTCCCATGGGGGTGAGCAGCGCCGCGGCGATGTCGGGGGCCCAGAGGGATGTCTTTCCAAGCGGTCATACGATGATGACGCTGGTCCTCATGGCGCTGGGCGAGCGATACCGGCTTGCCTCGCGGCATTTCGTTCTTGTCACCGGCATCTTGCTGATTGTAGCCACTGTGTACCAGCGGTATCACTATGTTGTGGATCTCTTTGCCGGGGCGCTGTTTGCCATAGTCTGCGTGTACACGGCGCCACGCCTCTATAAGTATCTCCATGACAATGTCCAGACCAGGGACCGGCTGCATCCCTGGACGCCCAAAGACCGCTAGAATTGCACAGAAAAGAACGAATTCACGCCAAATGGCATGAAACACACCCGTCAGCATTGACTTTTTTCGAGGGATTTGCTACATTTATAATCCCACTTGAGAAGGGAATACGCTGATGTTCGCCGTCGTGGAAGTTGCAGGAAAGCAGTACAAGGTTTCCCCCAAAGACCGTATCGCCGTCCCCACGCTGAATGAAAAAGCCGGCACCAAGATCACCCTTGACCGGGTTCTCCTTATCGGAGATGAAGACAAGGTCGTTGTCGGGAATCCGGTTGTGGCCGGAGCGCACGTAGAGGGAACGATTCTTGAGCACGGAAAGCGGGACAAAGTGATCGTCTTCAAGAAGAAGCGCCGCAAGGGCTATCGTGTCAAACGCGGACACCGCCAGAAATTCACACAGATCGAAATTCTCAGTATTGGCAAATAGAGGCAACCTATGGCACACAAAAAAGGTGTCGGCAGTTCCCGCAACGGCCGGGACAGCAATGCGCAGCGTCTTGGCGTGAAGCGGCTTTTCGCCACGGCGAACGGTGTCGTGGCGTTCAAGAAGATCAGCAAAGCAAGAAGCATTGTGAGCGTTCTCCCTAAGGCGTAACATCCCACCATCAGCTTCGGAGGCATCCATGAAGATCACTGTGATCGGTGCGGGGAATGTGGGGGCTACAACGGCACAGCGCCTGGCAGACAAAGCCCTGGCGAATGAGATCGTGCTGGTTGATGTGCTTGAGGGCATACCCCAGGGCAAAGCTCTCGATATGTACGAAGCGACACCCGTTGAAAAAGTTGATACACGGGTTTTAGGGACCAACAGCTACGACGAAACGGCCAACTCCGACATCGTCATCATCACGGCGGGCATCGCGCGCAAGCCGGGCATGAGCCGTGACGACCTGATGAATACGAACAGCGCAATCGTCAAGAGCTGCGCCGAGAGTGCTGTGGCGAAATCCCCCAATGCGATCTTCATCGTTGTGTCCAATCCGCTCGATGTCATGGCCTATGTTGCCATGAAGGTGGCAGGCCTTCCCCGGCACAGAATCATCGGGATGGCGGGAATCCTCGACACGGCGCGGTTCCGTTCGTTCATCGCCCTGGAACTGAACGTGTCGGTGGAAGATGTGAACGCCTTTGTGCTGGGAGGGCATGGCGACACCATGGTGCCGCTTGCCCGCTATTCCACCGTTGCAGGTATTCCGATCACCGAGTTAATGGACAGCGCGACCGTGGAGCGGCTCATCAAGCGGACACGCGACGGCGGCATAGAAATCGTCAACTACCTCAAAACCGGCAGTGCGTACTACGCCCCTTCTTCCGCCACCGTGGTGATGGTCGAGTCCATCGTGAAAGACAAGAAACGGATCCTGCCCTGCTCGGTCTATCTCCAGGGTGAGTACGGTCTGAATGGCATGTTCGTCGGAGTTCCCGTCAAACTTGGAAAGAGCGGGATGGAGAAGATCATCGAGGTCAAACTCAATGCCGATGAGCAGGCCGCGCTGGCGAAGTCTGCCGGCGATGTCCAGGGAAATATCGCAAAGCTGAAACTGTAGGGAACGAGGCAACGTGGTCAATGTGACAAGGGCAACCCGGTGGGTTGCCCTTTTTTGCCTGTGCGCACTGTCTCTCTCCTGCCGCGAGGACGGTGATACCACGGTGGATCCGCAACCCATTCCGTTTTCCCCGAAGTTTGTCGCGGGAGAAACCTACGTGTATGACGCTGTGGCACTCGACGAATTCGGGTACATGATCCCATCGACGCGTTCGCGCGCTTCCTGGAAGGTCCTCAGCACGGGGACAACACTTCCGGGCTTCAGTTCGGTCACGACAATTCTGGATAGTGCCAGCATCCTTCGTGACACGACCGGAGTCTACGATACGGTGATGGTTGCCTCAACACCGTCAGGAGACCTGTACCGGTTTGGATTGATGGCAACTATTGCGCGCATCCGCAAGCAGCCTGTCCCGGAGGATCGATGGGAGTGCATAGCCGCTTTCTCGTCCGGATCAGGAAGCTCGTGGGTCGTGGGATATCAGGACTACGGTCGGTCGCAGCCGGTCTATGGCCGGATCGCCGGAGTCACGGACATGTTTACCGTGAGTGTGAAGGGGCAGCTAACGGTGTTTCCGGCGTACCGTGTGGACCTGAGCGGCGTGGAGTTCGATTACAGCTTCTGGGTTGCTGATGCGCCTGCGGCGTTCTTGCTGTTCAGGCTGGAACCCAATATGACGGTTGGCGGAGCAGAACTGACGCTCAGCGACATACGCTGAGCATCGTGACGTACACTACTTGTTTGTATTGAGCCAGAGCCGCACCTGCATGCCCTCCGGCAGGTGCTCAAACTCAACCTTGTCCATCAGCGTTCTCATCAGGAAAATCCCCCTCCCGTTTTCCCTGTACAGATTCTCCTCCTTAAGCGGGTTCCGGATATGATCGGGACGGAAGCCTTTCCCGTGATCGGTGACCTGGAAGAGGAGCCAGCCGGGCAACACCTCGCATCGCACAGCAACGCGCTTTTCCGGCACCGACCGGTTGCCATGCACGATTGCATTGTTGACGGCCTCCGTGAGTGAGACCATCACCTTGTGCATCTGGATTTCATCCAGCTCAACGGCCTTGCTGATTTTTGCAAGGAACGACTCCACACGCTTGATGCTTTTGGGCGTGCTGCGGAGGGTGAGTCGATAGATCGTTTGCGTTGCGTTCACTGCGCCGTCCCGATCAGAAGTGAAGGAACACGTTCATTGTCATGCTGGCTATGGATCTGGTTGTGCCGTCGGAATGCTTGCGCCGTTCGTACCATCCCTGGAATGCCAGACGGCTGTGCAACCCCGGCTCCCAGAGGATCGAGCATGTCGGGCCCACACTGCTGAAGAACGTGTCCAGCTTCCTGACCGTGTTTTCAAAGAGGTAGCGTGACTGACTGAAATAGCGAACACCGACTGCAAATACCGTGACCGCCGTAGGAGAAAACCGGATCTGTCCCGCAAATGTCCGGTCTGCCGTGGAATTCTCGGTCCGCTCGACGAATTCGTCCCACCGCAACATCCCCCGCTCATACAACTTCAAATACGCATAAAAATCAAGTCCGACGCTGTGCGTCAGGTCAATGCGCGTGGAATCGATCCATGAAAACTGGCGGTAGGAGAAGCTTTTTGCCAGGGCGACCTGCTGTTCGTAGTCGTACACGGTGTAGTTTGCCAGCACCTCGAAGGCATTCTGGCTGGAACACCACGATGCGGGGCGGATCAGCGTCCGGGGCGTCAGGCGGATCACACGGTTGATGTTGTTGTTGGCGCTGCGCTCTTCCAGCAGGTAGACAAGATGGCTGAGCGTTGCATCCACGGTGATACCGATATCCAGGGAACGGCTCACCCGGTGGAGCGATCCGGCCGTCAATGCCACCAGCAACTCGTCACGGTCCTCCAGGTTCGTCTCGCTGGGCGTGTCATAGCGCAACATTGTGGCGGAGCCGGAAAAGAGCAGACGATCCGAAGAACTCACGGGAAAGAGAACGCCGCCCGAAAGAGTCACCCTGCGGGCAGTATTGTCCTTAGTCTGCTCCTGCCGGTTACGCTCTGCAAAGAGCACGGCGACATTGGGCGGGAGGACCTCGGGGGATTTCGCGCGGTGCGTCTCGCTCCGCTCGCTGTATCCGAAGCGGAGATGTGCGGATGTGGATGCATCCGGCGACCGGTACCAGGTCTGCAGATACGCATCGAGACGGAATTCCTCAATGCGTGTATTGAACGCCACGGACTGCCGGCGGGAAATGTCGTAGGAGAGGAGATTCGCCAGCGTGAAGACCCGATCCGTCCGGCTCTCGATGGCGCTGTCGCCGTACAGGTAGAATTCACGCCGTGACTGGAAGAAGCCGACTGCCAGACTGTCGCGTGAATCGGGGCTGAAGGACTTCTGGATGTCCGCACGCGCGGTGTGGTTTTCCAGCACGCGCGGGGTGATCAGATCACGCTTGAAATGCCCGTCACCCGTTACGCGGTAGCCATCCACATCGAGACCGCGCACCGCTGCTCCGAAGTCAAGTGCGAGACCACGGTCGTGAATACTTCCCTGCCCGTCCCACCGGTAGCCGGCGAGCGGTGTCAGCGTCAGGAATGACCACGGTGACACGTCCGCGCCGGCAAGCAATGTGTGGTTGGATGCGTTGCTGAGACCTATGCCGCGGTTGTCCGAGTATACCAGAGAGGACCACTGGGTATGTATCCCGACAGGGTCCGAAAGAGGATGGGAGAGAGAGAGACGGAGCGTTTGCTGGGTGCTCTCGGAAGATCGCGGAGAGCCTGCCGGCGTGCCTTCGGTCTGGATGATGTTGGAGAGATAGGCCGTGGACAACGCAATGTGTGTCCGCGACATGACCGTGTCGATCAGCAAGCGTCCGATCCAGTTAAACGTGTTGAGGTTTTTGTCGAATATGATGCTCGCTGCATTGATCCGCTGCAGCGAGTCGGCCGGAACGCCCTGCAGTTCGGCGTCACGCGTGCTTTCCTGGGTGCGTGCCGGAGGTGAGAGGAACACGGCGAGAAGCACAAGCACAATCACCCATCGGGCACTGGCCATACGGTTGCTCAGACAAGAGCAATCCGGTTGCTGCGTGCCGGAACAACCACGTCGCCGAATCGTTCTTCGGTCAGCGTTGCGCCAAACTTTTCGCACTGGTCGGGATCTCCGTGGACAACGAAAATGCGGCGCAGCGGACGCCGTGGGAAGCGCCGGAGATACTCCAGAAGTTCGTTGTGGTCGGCGTGCGCGCTGAACGAGTTCAGCACGACCACTTCCGCCTTCACGGCATGCGGTTCACCGAAAATATTGACCACGGGTTCGCGCATGACCAACCGCTTGCCGAGCGTATTTTCGGCTTGATAGCCCACGATCAGAACCATGTTCCTGGGGTCGTCCACCGTGTTGGCAAGATGATGGAGAACGCGGCCCGCTTCGCACATGCCCGAGGCAGAGATGACGATGAATGGTCCGGAGCGATCATTCAACGCCTTCGATTCCTCGAGTGTATGGATGTACGTGAGCCGATCAAAACCGAACGGGTCATTGTGATCGTCAGCGTTCAGAATCGACAGTGTCTCCGCATCAAAGCATTCAGGGTGTTTGCGGAACACCTCTGTAACGTTGACTGAAAGCGGACTGTCCACAAAGACAGGAATGTGGCCGAGGCGGCCGCTGGCGCTGAGTTGGTGGAGAATGTACACGATCTCCTGCGTGCGGCCGACGCTGAAGGCGGGAATGACCACCTTTGCTTTGCGTTCGATGGCGCGACTGATCGGCTCGAACAGCTGGTCTTCCATGTCCCTGACGGGCTTGTGGAAGCGTCCGCCGTATGTGCTCTCGCAAATCAGATATTCCGTCTGATCGTCGCCGATGACAACGGGGTCCCGCAGAATCGGAAGATTCGGACGGCCGAGGTCCCCGGAGAAGGCAAGGGTGGTCCTGACTCCGTTGGAACGGATGGAGAGGGAGACCGAGGCTGATCCGAGAATATGCCCGGCATCCTCAAAACGGCATTCGACGCCGTCAATGACATGGAACGGTGTGCTGTAGTCGCATGGCGTCAGCAGCGAGACAGTGTCATCAACATCCTTCTGCGAATAGAGAGCCTTCACAGGAGGAAGCCCCTTTTTCATGTGCCGCTTGTTGACATACTCGGTATCCTTTTCCTGGATATGCGCGCTGTCCTTGAGCATCACCGCACACAAACTTTCCGTTGCAGCGGTGGAATAGATCGGACCTGAAAAACCCTGATGCACCAGACCGGGGAGGTTGCCGCTGTGGTCAATGTGGGCATGGGACAGGATTACCGCATCGATCGTGCGCGGGTCAAAGGGGAACATGCTGTTCCGCTGAAAGGCTTCATCACGGTGACCCTGGTACAATCCGCAGTCGAGAAGGACGCGTTTGTTGCCGACCTGAAGCAGATGCATGGATCCTGTGACGGTACGTGCAGCCCCCCAGAACTCAATGGAAACGCTCATGTGGGAGAACCTTTGCTTGTAGTGTTATCGAAGACGAGACACCCGGCCCTGTCAGGATGGTCCTGAACCATTTGAGTTGAGCGAACACCCCGGAGCATCCAGACGACCAGGAAGTCGCCCGCTGCAGCGATGGTAAAAATGAGACCGGGGAAGAAAAGCCAATAGATACCGGCGAAAATGGCCAGAAGAGACGGGATGATGCCAAGCAGTAGCGCAGGAGTCAGAGCACCCAGCCGATACACGTCAGCCTGCAGCGGCACGGTGCAATGTGCATAGGGCGTCAGTGTTGGCCAGTGAATCCCGAACGTTATAGATGTCAGAGGCTTCTGTCCGTACGCAGCCCACGCCGCAGCATGCAGAAGTTCGTGCAGAGCAACGCCGCCGGCCAGCACGGCCAGAAGAAGCACGGGCTTCCGGAAGAGTGCAACAGTCTGCGACACCGCACTCCAGCCGTTCACCAGCACAAACAAGGAGCCGAGCAGCAGCACCGGCACGATCGCAACAGGGATGGCCAGCAAGTTCACCCGCGCCATGGACATGCTCACATCACGTGCGTTTGCCGGGATCGCTGGTGACTGCTGGTTCATCAAGTTCCGACGTGGTGTTTGCGATGCGTTTCTCCTGTGCAATATACCGATTATTCCGCACCGAAGCCATTATTTGGGGGTACAAGCCAGAAGGCGGGAACAGTACGACGGTGCATAGACCCCTCGTTCATGCTTTCCGATGTTGTGAGTCTATAGCAACGGAAGAACATGTGCGAAGGTTCCCGCCCTTCCGAACTCTGCCGTTACGGATGGATGCGGGCGACCCAGCCGCCTCCGGGAGCAAGAGGAATGTCCAGCCTGGAGTCCTTTGTGACGGTGAGCGTTGACCGCCGGTAGTCGTTGCCGTGGCGGTGTGCATTCGGGCCATCCTGCCAGATGTCTGCAGTAAATGTCCCCGCACCGAGGAACGACAGGTCGGTGGAAAGCGTCCGGCCATTCTCGTTGGTCATGGCGCCGACGTACCAG
>JAGDMK010000325.1 GCA_017860635.1 Bacteroidota bacterium | reverse complement strand
CCGTTCGTCGTACGGAAATATGGAGGTGGTCGCACCGATCTCGGCACCCATGTTGCAGATCGTCCCCTTCCCCGTGGCGGAGATAGAGCGTGTGCCTTCGCCAAAATACTCAACAATCGCGCCCGTACCACCCTTGACGGTCAGAATGCCCGCCAGTTTGAGGATAACATCCTTCGCGCTTGCCCATCCGTGAAACTCGCCTGTGAGGCGGACGCCGATCACTTTCGGAAATTTCAACTCCCAGGGCATTCCCGCCATCACGTCCACCGCGTCAGCACCGCCCACACCGATTGCCACCATGCCCAGTCCGCCGGCATTAGGAGTATGGGAATCTGTCCCAATCATCATCCCGCCGGGAAATGCATAATTCTCCAGAACGACCTGATGGATGATGCCCGATCCGGGCTTCCAGAAGCCGATGCCGTGTTTGGCCGAAACACCGGCAAGGAACGCATAGACTTCCCGGTTGTCCTGGTTGGCCTGCTTAAGGTCCGCCTCTGCTCCCACCTGCGCCTGGATGAGATGATCGCAGTGCACTGTGGAGGGAACTGCAACCCGGGGGATCCCCGCCGACATGAATTGCAGAAGCGCCATCTGTGCTGTTGCATCCTGCATTGCAACGCGGTCGGGGGCAAACTCCACGTACGATGTTCCCCGTTCCCCCGGATTTTTTACCGGCCGCCAGTAGTGTGCATAAAGAACCTTCTCCGTGAGCGTGAGGGGCCGGCCGACAATTTTCTTCGCCACGCGAATCCTTCCAGGGGTGCGGGAATAGACCCGCTCGATGAGATCGAGATCGTGGATCATGCGAAGTGTCCTTGGTTTGTTGGCGGTGAGTCAGAAATGCGTGGCATAATATACGGAGTGAGCATGCCCCGCGCAAGTGAAGGATTGCAATAAGTCCCATTTTTTGCTACTATTTACAGACATTCTGCCATCGCACCATGACGACAGACCCGCAGGAACTTGAACATGTTGAAGAAGATGTCCAGACCCAGGAGCCGGGGAAGGTCATCCTCTTCAACGATGAAATCCATACGTTTGATGAGGTAATCCGTCAGCTCATCAAGGCCACCCGCTGTGCGAAAGAAAAGGCCGAGGCGCTGGCGTGGGAGGTCCATACCCAGGGCAGGGCAATCGTGTTTTCCGGCGAGATGATCCGGTGCGTGGAAGTGAGCAGTATTCTTGAAGAAATCCAATTGATGACCCAGATAGAGGTCTGATGACAGCGGACGAAATCCGACAGAGTTTTCTGGACTTTTTTGCACGGCACGAACACCGTATTGTCCCCAGTGCCCCGGTGATCCCCCACGGCGATCCGACGCTGCTTTTCACCAATGCCGGGATGAACCAGTTCAAGGACGTCTTCCTCGGCACAGGCACGCGTGACTATGTGCGCGCGGCGGATACGCAGAAATGCATCCGGGTCAGCGGAAAACACAACGACCTCGAGGAGGTCGGCCGGGATACGTACCACCACACCTTCTTCGAGATGCTCGGGAACTGGTCGTTCGGCAACTACTACAAGAAGGAAGCCATCGCCTGGGCCTGGGAACTGCTGACTGATGTGTGGAAGCTGGACAAGACCCGCCTGTACGCGACGGTGTTTGAGACCGACGACGAGGCGGCGGCACTCTGGAAATCGGAAACGGATATCAATCCGTCCCATGTCCTCCCCTTCGGAAAGAAAGACAACTTCTGGGAGATGGGCGATACCGGTCCGTGCGGTCCCTGCTCAGAGATCCACATCGATCTTACTCCCGACCGTTCGGGCGGCGGCCTGGTCAACGCCGGCAACCCGCGGGTGATGGAAATCTGGAACCTGGTGTTCATCCAGAATAACCGCACAGCATCCGGAGTCCTGGAGAACTTACCGGCGACTCACGTGGATACCGGGATGGGCTTCGAGCGTATTTGCGCGGTGCTCCAGGGTAAGAAGTCCAATTACGATACCGACGTCTTCACACCGATCATTGCGGCCATAAGCCAGGCCACCGGGCGTCCGTATGGTTCGGAAGCGGAGCAGGTGGCGATGCGCGTCATCGCGGACCATATCCGGATGCTCAGCTTTGCCATCGCTGATGGCGCGATCCCGGGAAATGACGGGCGCGGCTATGTCCTGCGCCGCATTCTCCGCCGTGCGGCCAGGTTCGGACGCAATCTCGGGATGCGCGAGCCGTTCATCTATTCGATCGCCGATGCCGTGGTCGACACCATGGGACATGTCTTTCCGGAACTCCGTGAGAAGCAGTCACACATCAAACGGACAATCCGTGCGGAGGAGGAAAGCTTCAATGCCACACTCGACCGCGGAATCGAGATCTTCGAATCGGTGCTGGAGCGGATCGGTCATTCGACGGTGTTCCCTGGAGACGATGCGTTCAAGCTGTATGACACCTACGGCTTCCCTCTCGACCTGACACAGTTGATGGCCGAGGAACGGGGACTGAAGGTGGATGTGGGGGAATTCACGGAGCGGATGGAAGAGCAGCGCACGCGTGCGCGCGAAGCGGGAAAGATGGATGTCAGTGAGGCTGCCAGCACACTTGTGAAGGAGTTGAGTGATCTTCCGCCGTCTGAATTTGTCGGACATACCACGACCGAAACAAGGGCTCACGTCGGCCGCATCATCGAGGGAAAATACCTCTATCTCGACCGCACGCCGTTCTATGTGGAAGCCGGCGGGCAGGTGGATGACATCGGTGTTATTGAGGGTGATCAGTTTACTGCAGAGGTTGTGGATTCCATCAAACTCGACAAACGGATTGTGCACGAGGTCCGGTTCCTCCGCGGATCACCGGAACAGGTTCGTGAAGGCACTGTCACTGCTCGCGTCGATACCGGACGGCGCCGGGCAATCATGCGCAACCACTCGGCGACTCACCTGGTCCATGAGGCCCTCCGCCGCGTGCTCGGTCCGCACGTGCACCAGCAGGGATCACTCGTTGCACCTGACCGGTTGCGGTTTGACTTCCCTCATTTTGGCAAGATCACGCCGCCGGAAATCCGTGCGATTGAAGAAATGGTCAACGGGAAGATCGCCGAGAACATCGCCGTGCACACCGACGTTGACATGCCCATCGAGCAAGCCCGCAAGGTCCCGAGCGTCAAGATGTTCTTCGGCGACAAGTATGGCGACGTGGTCCGCGTTGTGACCATGGATGAGAAGTTCAGCGTCGAGTTCTGCGGAGGCACGCACGTCACATCCACGGGCGACATCGGACTGTTTAAGATTATCTCGGAGACCGGAATTGCCAGCGGCGTGCGGCGGATCGAAGCTGTGACGGGTGATGGTCTCCGCCACTATCTCGAGGAACAGGTCAGGAAGGCCGCCGAGCTGGATGACCGGATCGAGCGGATGCTCGAAGAGCAGGCCGACCTTGAACGCCAGATACGGCAGCGTGGTGGAACGCACCCGGCAGTCACACGGCCGTCA
>JAGDMK010000120.1 GCA_017860635.1 Bacteroidota bacterium | reverse complement strand
CCCCCGAGAGGAACTTGAGGAGAAGGGAATCATCACTGAAGAGGGTGGGTTCCTCTGGGGGCTTCTTGGATCGACAACAGTCGTGGCAGGCACCTGGGACCCTGCGGTCTTTGCGTCGCTGGACAAGACCCGTGAGCAGACAATCCATATCCCGGGAAGAATCTCTCAGATCCTTCCATTGAGGAACCAAGACTTCTTTGCCACAACGGAGGTGGGAGAGAACGATACGGAGCTCAAGATTCTCGAACCGGAGAAATTCTGGAAGGACAACTACCTGGTGGTGGTGCTGGATTAAGGGCCAGGCAGGGCAAAGCAGGCGTCCTCCGGAATATACCAGGGGTGGCCAGAAGAGACTTGTTCTGGCCACCCTTGCTATTAGGGTCTGACGGTCCGGGTCATCATCCATCCCGGCATGCTGTCCCTACATTCCTTTGAACAGGCTCGTCCCCGTTATGCCGGGAATCCTTCCCCTTCGCTCAATGGAAATCCGGCCGGCCCTGTCTCCAGATGCCTGCTTTCCTCAAAGTCCTGACTCGCCGGGTCCCCTCCTCTGGCAAACCATTTGCATTCCACTGGAACAACCTGACTCTCTCTGCTGTTGGTAGTGAATATCAGGAATCTCACTTCCCCCCTTCAGGAGAATACGATGAGCGCTGGACCCGGACGGCTTTCTGCGTCCCAGAAAGAGTTCTTCAGGATCAATGGTTTTCTTCACAACCTTCAACCTGTTTACTCAAGGACCGAAATCGCGGAATTAAACAGCGGGCTGGAGCGGTTGCTTGCACTTCTTCGTCCGGGTGAAACGTCGAAAGAAATCCGCGAATGGCACGAAAGCAGCAGGTTTCTCTACGAGATCTGTATGAACCCCATCATCCTGGATTACGTGGAAGATGTGCTCGGGCCAAACTTCTTCCTCTGGGGTTCGAATTTCTTCATCAAGTCTCCGCGAAGTCTCTCCACAGTGGGCTGGCATCAGGACGCCTACTATTGGCCGCTCAGTCCCCACGAATCACTGACCGTGTGGCTTGCGTTCGATGACAGCACGACTGAAAACGGCGCCATGACCGTGATCCCGGGGTCGCACACCGCTGGGCTGCTAAAACATGCCCGTGCCAAGGAGACAGATTCCGTGCTGATGCTCGAGTGTGAGCGGGGTCAGTTCCGTGAAGACTCAGTCGTACCAGTCACGCTGCGTGCCGGCGAGATCTCCATACACGACGACAAATTGGTCCATGGTTCACCTGCCAATCCGTCGGACAGACGCCGAGCCGGTCTGACCATCCGCTATTCACGGACGAATGTGAAGTGTGATCTCTCCATCAATCCTCATTTTACCACGTATCTCTGCCGCGGAACAGATGAGTACCGCTACAATCCCCGGGGAGTTGTGCCAGAGCAGCGGTTTGCGAGACTGGACCGGGAGCACCGCAGCATAGAAGAAGCGGGTGCAGAGGCCGAAAAGAAGCTGGGCTTGCGTTAGGGGTTCGTGGTCTTTCCGGGGAAGAAGTGCCTGGGCGCCTCTTGCGGTGGCTCTGAAAGGCGCCGGTGCGATGCGACTGGACTGCGCCGGTGCGCTGCGACTACGCTGCGCGAGTGCCCCACGACCGGATCGTGCCGGTGTGCCGCGACTGCACTGCGCCGGTGTGCTGCGACCACGCTGCGCGAGTGCCCCGCGACCGGATCGTGCCGGTGTGCCGCGACTGCACTGCGCCGGTGCGATGCGACCCCGCTGCGCGATTGCGCCGCTCCTCTTCTGCTACGGGACGTGCTGGGACTGTACTACGCAACAACCACACGTTACCTGACAAGCAGCATGGATACGGCACGTGACATAGCGCCGGATGTCAGACGTGCCACGTACATTCCGCTGGCAAGACCCCGGGCATGGAATGCCACGCGATGTTCACCCCGCGGCATCACGCCGTCGAGCAGCGTGGCAATGCGCTGGCCGGTGATAGAGTACACCTGCAGCGTGATGTGCTGCTCCTGGTGCAACGTGAATGCGAGTGTTGTGGAAGGATTGAAGGGGTTAGGATAGTTCTGTGACAGCGTGAACGATGTCGGGGACTCTGCAGGGGATGTCGCAACCGCTGTGAAGCGCGCTGCACCGATCAACGGAAGATCGATGCATGAGGGATACAGGGGCGAACTCAAAAGCTCCGCGCTGGCCGACTGGAAGTAGGGGATGATATGAGCGCGGTTTGTATCATACATGTCCAGCGGCGATACCTCGATCCCGATTCTGTGTCCGGCAGGAAAATGATGTGCGAATGCCTGCCCCTCGATCTGTTTCTCCACTACTGTGCCTGCTCCAACCCCGCGTACGCCATTTGTGCAGCGTGTCACCAGCGACCATGTCGATCCGGAATCCACGTCTGTGACGTCAAACAAACGGAGATGTGCCTGAAACCTTGCCGCATTTCCCCGCAGGAACAGTCGTGCCTCAGGGATACCTGCGACATTCATCGAATCCAGGAGTGGAGGTGACACAAAACGGACGGGCGTGGCCTGAAATGCATTTCGGAAGGCGGTGCCTGCATAGCTCTGGTCCCACCCATACAGCGGCAGGTAGGTGGAGTCATACCGGATCGAGAAGCCATACTGTGCTTCGGCGGCCGGGGGCGACGTCTGGAGCGAGCCGCCCGTGAAATAGAGGCGGACCGTGCCCGCATCCTGCGGCGGCCATGTCGTGAGCTCGGTGTGAGGCCAGGACGGGCGGTCGTCGGCGAGGATGATCCGCAGTGACTGTGCGTTGTCGAGGGGCACCCCCTGCAGCCAGTAGTCGAACCACCCCAGCATCGTCTCAACCACAAAGAGGTATTCGGGAACATGGATCGACTCCCCGTGTCCGTTTGTGCCAAAGTACGACCAGACGGGCACCGAACGAGCCGAGAGGTTCTGCACGGCCCGAAGTGCACTGTTCGCGTGAAAGAGCACGTCTCCCCACCCCAGGCTCTGAATGACCGGGATGCGCACGCTGTCGACCAGGGGAGTGATATCACGGCTGAGGATGAACGTGCGGACGCTGTCGTACTGCTCCTGGATAACGAATGCGCGCAGCCGGTCGCGCAACGGATCGTATCGCACCGATGACAATGAGAGCTCGAACCGGAGCTGTTGTTTGATGCACTCCGCAGGGAAGAGGTCGAGAGAATAGGATGGCGGGGCGACGAGGGTTGCGATCGTCTGCACGCCCGCCATGTGATGCATAGCCGCCAGCCAGGCGTGAACGCCTCCCTGGGATCCTCCTGCAACGCCAAGGAGTTGCGGGTTGATGCCCGGAACAGACTGCAGAAACGCAAGGATCTCTCGGAGGTCCTGGGTCTCCCGCTCGCCCATGATGGTGGAAAGTCCTCCGGACGTTCCCTGGCCGCGCACATCATACAGCAGACATGCAAACCCTCGCCCTGAAATCAGCGTGCTGACCAGCGTGAGGTCCGCTTTGTTTCCTCCCAGACCATGTATGAACACCACGGCAGGAAAGCCGTTCTGCGGGGGAGCAGTGGATGGCGTGACAAGCGTCGCATTCAGAATAATGCGATCGCTCATGGTGATCGGGTAGTCGGTCGACACTTGTGCGTGCAGCGACAGTCCTGTGATTGTCAGGATGCCTAAGAGAATACCGTGTCTGAAGTTCATGCTCCTCCTCGTTCAACCATTTTCGCCGGTGAGTCGGGCGATTTGCAGAAGGTAGAAACGCAGACTTTCCTGTTCACGGCCCGTAAGGGCCTGCTCCTCAATCCGGGCAATGCGTTCGACATCTTTCATCGCCCGTATCACATTGGCCGGAACCTCCACCAGCCCCTCCGACGCGATAGCGAGGTATTCGATGGCGCCCGCGAGAAAACGGTGCATCTCGTCATCGGATCGGGACATGCGGAAGAAATTGTCCAGACTCGCAGGCAACCGCAGGGTCCGGCCCGCAGCGGCAGGAACCTCGGGAGCGAGGTTCTTCGAAGATATTCCCCACAGCGAAACAGCAAGCTCCACAAATGCTTCGGCTCGCTGGAAGACGGGACGCTCGATCAGTTCCCAGATCAGACCGCGCCATTCGCCGATCTCCTGGGGGCAGTGGAGCAAGCGGCTCACAGACTCATACCATTGCGGGTCCACATTCGCAGTGGATTCGCCCGCCAGTTTCTCCGGATCGGTGTTGAAGAGATCCGGCTGCAGGAGAACAGCAATATCCGGCCGCACGGTTGGTAAAAGGGCGGGGATAAACCGTGCGCCTTCAACAAAGTCGCTGATGTCGACACCATGCCGGCGCAGGAGTTCCTGCTGAAAAAGTGGGATGAAACGGGCCATGGCGTCGCGGTCTTCGCGAAGTGCCAGAAGCGCAGAATTCCCGGCGGGAAAGGCTCTTTCTACCGCGCGAAGGTATCGTCCATCTACATCCAGATAAACGCGGAGGTCCTGAAGAATCTCGTGGACGGGAAGATGTGGCAGGATCCGGTCGGCGATGAACGTCTCGGGGTCCCCGTCGACCGCTTCGTGCCGGGCAAACATGTCGAGGGCCCGGAACAGGCCTGTCGACAGCTGGGGAATCCCCAGTACTACCGTCTGTGCCTGGTTGTGGGCAATGGCCCGCAGCAAACTTCCGTAGCGGGCAAACGGAATCGTGCTGGCAATCCGCTCGAGAATCCGGTTCCCCTGGTCCTTCCCTCCGGCCACAGGCCTGACGGTTGGCCTGTCACGCAGTGAGGGTGTCGCTCTGGCAATAAAGTAGGAGAGGACGTGGATCCCGACCACATCTTCCTCCCGGCCGTACAGGATCCTCCGGAAGTTCTCCGTGAGAATCGTGAGGAATGCTTCAAGGGCCGGATCGGCGGCGCCTACTGTCAGGCGCTGAAGGGCCTGCTTCCCACGCGTTGAGCTGCGCAGGCGGCTGTCTGCAAGTTCTTCACTTGCCCGGATGATGTCCCGTTGGGAGATCTCCTGTGCACGCCTGACGTGATGAAGGAGCTGGGCGACCTCTGCAACAGGGAGATAGCGCAGACGCTCGGAAAGAGCGCTCTGATATGTGCGCAGGTCTCCTCCGGCAAAGACGCCCATCATGGGGGTGGTGGCGTAGAGTGTGCTTCTCCGTGCAGAAGCCCGGAGATGTGTGGCGTAGAGTCGCGCAGCGCGTTCCGTGTGCATGAATGCCGGCAGACCACTCTGCTCTCCGTAGTATCCCCCTTGCCTCTGCATCGGCTCACCGCTTCCCAGTTTGAGCCTGACACGGCCCGTGAGGGCATGCGTTGCCACCCATTCGAGGATTTCGTTCTTCGCATGACGGTAGTTCCATGCGCCGGCTGCCTGCCCGACTTGCTGGCTCAGGTCTGACCCTGCAATGAAAATCTCCGTGATGATTTCCTCGAACCGATCCTGTGTTTCCTGGTTGAGCCGGCGGCTCTGCAGAGAATACTCCCAAACCTTATTGAGGTACGGCACGATCGCCCCGGTGGCAGACGGATCCTCAAAGAGCGGAACCAGCCAGACCGGTGGCAGAGCCGCCTCCGGTGTGTCACGGAGAATGTGCTCGCGGCGTGCGCGGACCTTGCGGTCGAGATCGATCAACGCTTCCGGTTTTGTCGCCATGCTGACCTGCAGCTCGAGAACCATGCCGGGGTTTCCGTACCGTGCCCCGATCTCATTGATCTCGAGAATGTTGAATACGGTCGTGTCGATGGCGAAGGGATCCTGCGCGGTGACCATGTTCTGATGGATGCGCGGTGTGAGGACAAACCGCTGCAGGAGGTCCCGGTACAGGACGACTTCCCGCCCAAGTTCGGGGTCGTTGAGATACTGCAGGAGTCCCGGAATATGACTGTGCAGCTCTTTCCGGAGCCGTTTGTTCAGCGCGAAGTAGTACTCGAGACCTTCGCGCCGCCTGTTCCTGAGCTCCAGCATCCGGCGTTCAAGCCGGTCGTTGTGGTACCAGAGGGACGTGACAGGATCACGCGCCAGGTGGAGAGCCATGCCAAGCTGTCGCAGCCTTCCCGGCCGGGCGTGGAACGGGAGTATGCCGCGATAGCGGCGTTCGAGCTGATGCGTGAGTGTCGTAATTTCGTTCTGGAGATGGACAAAGCGCGCAGCGTTACCGGGCAATCGCGCGATCTCCGCAAGGAGATCAGAAGGAATCTGCGCCCCCGGATTCCGCTGTGCATACAGCTGGAGGATGCGCGACAAACGGCGCACATTCTGCAGGAGCACCGATGCAACCAGCCGGTGTCCCTGGCCTGACGGCCTGTTGCTGCCATCCCAATCCCCCCAGAAGGAGAGCAGCGTGGGTGGCAACACTGCGTTCTGCAGGCTTGCGTATTGCTCGGCGGCAACGTGCGCATCAAGGTCGAGGCAGATCTCTTCCGCTTCTTCGCTCGAGGTTATCGCAACGTTCGTGCCGAAGAACTCCGCAACCAGTTCCCGCGCGACGGAATGGACCAGGTCGTGCGGCAACTCATTAGGCGACTGTGTTGCCCTGGCAAGCGCGTCAAGCGCCGCTTCAGTACGGATGGAGTACATCTGCGTAGGATGCACCGTGCGGTCGAAGAGCCTGGATCGGAAAACTGATGACCGGCGCCCGATGGTGTCCCGGTACAACTCGCGGTCGAGGCCCGCGGCAAGTTCTTTCCCGTTGTCGGCCTGCGCTGCCCTCACCAGTTCCCGGGCGACTGTCTCTCTGTCAAAGTAGCGTTGACGGTAGACCTGCATCCGCTCGGGAACGAATGTCTGCATAAACGCCCGTTCCGCGTCGGTGTTCGGCAGCACGTTGTGGTCAGAAGCGCTCGCGTTCCGGAACACCTGAGGCAGGACAGTGCGTATGCGTGCTTCAAGAGACGTCCAGTGCGTGCGAATGTCGTCAGAGGGTACCGTCTGCCGGTTCACCGGGAACGTGTTTCTACTGTAACGGGCAGATTCCTCGGCGATCAGGCGGTTCAAATCAATGAGCACCCGGCGCGTCTTGCCGAGCAGGACAGGCGCGCCGTCAGTTCCTCCGAGTGTCAGCCGGAACGCCTTCCGGCCGGTTTCGAACCCGGCCTCTGTCCGTGCGAACGCTGAGAGCGGGATCATGCCAATCCCCTGGCGTGCTAACCCCGACGCGACCCAATCCAGGGAAAGCCCGGACGGAAGATTGTGGATATGCAGGAGCGGATACATGCTCCCTTGAGGCGGAACCACTTCGATAGCAAAGGGATTGCGGTCGGCCGGCAGGTTGTGGAATGCTGTGGTGATGGCCTCCATACGCTCGGCGAAGATCGCGTTCCGGAGCCGCCAGTATGCCCGCAGCACCTCGCGTGAATTCCGGTAGAACAAATAGCCCAGAAGGAGTGCACCAGTATTTGGCAGAATCGATGTCATGAGGCTCCGGAACCGGTCACGGAGAGCAGTGTCCCGGATCTCGACGACAGCGATACGTGCCCCAGCCAGGCAGTCGGTCTTGGAGAGAGAGTGTACTGTTACAACACGGGCCTGCTGGGCGGACGAAAGCCGGCCTGTGCCGGCAAGATCTTCCGCAACCTGCCGCACTGTCGGTATCTCCGGAAGGTCATCGTGCGGGACGACATTGTGATACGAGAGGTCATCGATAACCATGATGCCCCGTGTCAAGAGCCCCTCGACGAGCGCGCGCACGGCCGGTGATGAGAATATTCTGCCGGTGGCATTATGGGGGTTGTTCAGCACGACAGCGCCGTATGTCTTCCAGGCGGGATCCTCGAGCAGCTTCCGGTCGACCTCCGCCAGCATGGCATGGGAGTCAATATCAAAAGCCGTCGTAAGCGGCACCGCGGTGACAGACGGGAAGCAGTGCTCATACGTCCAGCTGAGGTCCGGGCAGATCACGTCGCGCACACCGCAGTGGAAGCCGAGCAGGCCGAGTGCAGTCCGTGACGAGCCGCTGACGACGGTGCATTGGTCACGGCTGTACTCGGGATGATGCCTCACAAACTCATGGAGAAAGCTCTCACTGATCTCCTCGGCAATGGAGTCCGGCGCGGATGCTGTGGCGAGTTCGTGAAGGAGTGTTAAGGGGGTGCCTCCGGCACAGCGGTCGGGCGCCTGCAGCACTGTCCGGGCGGATGCACCCGCTATGACCGTCGACAGGCGGTTCTCCAATTTCTCCGCTGTTGCTCCAAGAGATGTTAGCCGGGGAAGAAGGGCGTCGGACAGACGGCGTTCGGTGCGGGATGCAAGCTGCACGAGGGCGGTCTCCGCTGCGTAATGCCAGCCAGGCGACTCAAGCGGAGGGCCCACCTGCACCGGATCCGGCGATGTGTGGTTGCCAAGTGCCAGCATCTCGGGCTGGAGCAGAAACGCGAGCAGTTCTACTTCCGACGCCGAAGGATTTCCTTTCAGCTGAAAATGCAGCGTCTCGAGGAGCGAAAGATACTCCGCATTGCCGGCAACGAATACGATTGAGTGGAAGGCGAGTCGTGGAGCGAATATTCCGGGTGTCAGAAACCGGATGACGCGATCGACGAGTTTGGCCTCGCGTGCGAGCGACAGATGGTTTGGTGCATCGTTTGCCTCCAGGAAGAGGAGCGGATGTTCCTGACTCATAATGCGCAGCCGGCGGCGTGTGGCCTCGGTGCTGACAGAACCAAGCACGACGAATGTCGGTTCCGCTGGACTCTCCCGGAATACGGCGCTGAGCGCCTCCATGGCTGCATGCTCATCGTGCGGAAGCGTTTCAAACTGCAGTCCCCGAAACGACCTCACGTGCGGCGGAAGATTTACATCATGCAGCACGACGCGTGCCGGCAGCACGGCAAGGAAGGAAGAGACGGCGTGAAAGAATACCCTGAGGCTCTCAGTTATTCCTCCGGAACAGAGGATGATCTCACGTCGGCCTGTGGTCTTTCCCGTGTCGTAGGAGAGCGATTCCTGCTGGCGTTCCAGCCAGGTAGAAAACATCGTGACCAGCGGTGATGGCTGTGTGCGTGCAAATCCGCCCCGGGGGAGGTAGGGGGCGCTGCGACGGACGAGGGCCGCGTAGAAATCGAGCGTCGCCCGGTCTGGCTCGGTCCAATCGAGCGCCTTCAGCAACACATCGGGATCGTCGACGGTGAAACCGGCGGCGCGGATGTCAAGACCCAGCACAGCACGCATCATGGCCGATGCAAGGCGGGGGTCCTGCACCGGGTTGCCGATATGAAAGTTCACCCGGTCTTCGGGGGCAACCGACGATGCGGCTGTTGCTTCGCTGATCTCGGAGACCTTTGCTGCACGCGTCGGCCGGAGACGG
>JAGDMK010000324.1 GCA_017860635.1 Bacteroidota bacterium | reverse complement strand
TTCACACCGAAACTGTTTGGCACACAGATCGTCACTGACGACAGGAACTCCATCGACGTCTGGTCAGAAGAGTTGAATTACGCAGCACGCAAGGCTATGCACGATCAAGCGGGCGAATGAGGGGACAGGAACCGGGCGGGAAGGGATTGGGCGGAAACCGACCAGACAAAAAGGAATTGACTCAGTTCAATGGCTTGATCTCACCTGTCTCGTCAATCTCGACGGGATAACCTTCAATCTGTTCCGGGGATGGCCAGCATGCTGTCCGCGTACACTTTGATGACATCATCGATGGATTTCATCGGCTGAGCTTTCTGAGTCTGCGTCACGTCTTTGGCCTGCTGCTCGCATCCGATCGAGGTCAGAGTCAGGCCGACGAATACGCCAGCGATCATCCATTTCACGAGACAATTGAACGCTGACATCACATTCACCTCCCGACTTCCCTCGCAAAAAACACCCACCCTGCGTGGCGGGCAGGGTGGGCGCGATGATTGTCACAATCCTACATATAACTTTCACCATCCCCCCAGAATCCTTGGACACTTTGCCCTCTTAACTGGAGGGCACCCATCCCTCGTGTTACGAAAGCTCAATCGGTTTGATGAATCTCAATTGCCCACCATCGCTGCTCCGAAGAACCCGAGCACTTGTCCAATTGGGTTCGCCACCGCAATTGAACTGCTGCCTGCGAATAAGAGTCCCACAGCTCGGGGATTCGTCGTAATATCCTCGATCATCAATGATCCAGAATCTCCACCAGCCAGGAACTTGCTTGCCTTGTTTGCAACCAGGATCTGGCCGGTGAACGTCTTCGTGAACGCCGTACCACCTGCACATTCGTTGTCATACGTTACTGAAACCGTACCGTTTAACCCGGTGATCTTGCTGCGGGTCAGCCCTGTGGTTCGGCCGCTTTTCTTCACCGCCTGGTTCACAAATGCTGCAACAGTTGAGGCAGAGAGGACGCCTACTTCAAGAATGGAACCGTCTGTACGAACCATCCCGGAGATTACTTGCGCGATAGCGGCATCTACATTGGAGTTGGGGAGGCTGCTGCTCTTAACCAACGTAGCAACATTTTGGGCAGTAGTCGCGTTGCAGCTTACATCGATCAGACCCGGCTGGATTACATAGTCTCCATCTCCTGCAACTCTGTTGTTTCCCCCTGGCACTATGTCGGATTCAAAAACATGATAGTTGCTGAGGATATATTGCTTTCCTTTGATGACGACAAGAGACCCCAAAGTACCTCCACAGCAATACCCGTTCGCCAAGTCATAAGCCCAACCACCTGACGTTCCGAGTTGTATCGGTGGTGTCTGCTTGGCCTTGTGGCTCACGCCGCCGCCACCACCGGGCTTACCCATCGCGTGAATAATCCCCGTAACCTCCACGTCGACTTTCATCCCGTCAAGGGTCGCTGGAAGCCCCGCCACACCTTCCCGGGCAGTGTAGATCTTCACCACCACATCACCCGCTTCATCAAGCCCCACCGCCGTCCCGACAACGTCACGCGATGCCATCAAACGCGCTGTGTGCTTTTCCTGCACACGCATCGCTGCAATGATCCGGGAATCACTCTTGGACAACGCTATCTGGTCGCCGGAGGTCACCGCCAATGTCGAGGAGACCGGACTGACGGGTTCATCCCGATTCCCTTCGCACCCCGACAACGTGAGCACGAGGGCCGCAATGAACACAGCAAAAACAGCTGTCAGCTTGAAAAGTAGAGAGGGTTTTGTGCGCATAATGATCCTCCGAAGATGGGCTCAGGATGGAGAGACAAATGCGACAATGAATAATGAAGGTTGGTCTTACGGATGGAGAGTAGGGATTCCAATCTTCAAAATCAAGCGTCAAGTCAACTCCTGTCTGTCACGTTCCCGTCTGTCAACCTGGATCCTTCGCCCCTTATATGTTGCCTTTGTTGAATGCTTTTCGCTATTTTGACATACGTGTGGGGAATGTGTGTATCGCATCATCTATCCCGGTCCGCCCACCTGAGAAATGGTATGACACAACAGACTCCCGGCAGAGCCCGCCGCATCATAACAGCCATTTCGCCCCCGGAAAACTGGCGAACATCGCCGGTTCATGTCAGGTGTGCCACCGGGGGAACCCAAAGTCCTTGGCTTTTTCGGTTTTTTTCTTCACATTGATATACCGTGTATTGGACTATCGTAGCACATCTGTCCCGATCGAACACTCTCGTGGCTGCAATGACTCAGCCGGCGTCCGCTGATTCACCGGAGTCACAGCAGCTATGAGCAGAGATCTTGTCTTTCATATCCAGCGCTTTTCTATCCATGACGGCCCGGGGATACGGACAACCGTGTTCCTGAAAGGGTGCGCCATGGAGTGTTTCTGGTGCCACAACCCCGAAGGCCGCCATCCTTATCAGGAACTCCAGTATTTCGCCACGCGCTGCATAGCATGCGGCGAGTGCGTCCGGGTCTGCCCGACCCATGCCCATGTGCTCACCGACGGAGTACACACGTTCCTGCGGGACCTCTGCACGACTCACGGCGCATGCGTGGACGTCTGTTGTTCGGGTGCGCTGGAAATGAACGGCCGGATCATGTCGGTCGACGAGGTGATGTTTGAAGTCCTGCAGGACAAACCATTCTATGAGAACTCCGGCGGCGGGGTGACGCTTTCAGGAGGCGAACCCGGGCTGAACGTCAGGTTCAGCAGGGAAATCCTTCAACGCTGCAAAGACGCAGGTGTGGCAACAGCCGTCGAGACATGCGGATACTGCTCGAAAGAAGCGCTCAATTCCCTGCTTCCGGTGACCGACCTGTTTATGATGGACCTGAAACTTATCACTCCGGAACGGCACGATGCCGCCACAGGCAACACGAATGAGCGTATTCTGGACAATGCCCGCATGCTTGCCTCGACCGGGAAGCCCCTCATCTTCAGGACGCCGGTTGTTCCGACAGTCAATGATGCTGTAGAAGAGTTCTCAGGAATTGTCGCATTCATACGGGAGCTCATAGCGCTCCGCAGCGTAGCCGGGAACACCGCGCCCATCACGTACGAGCTGCTTGCATTCCATAAGCTTGGAAGCGACAAGTACGTGAGTCTCGGCATGGACTACCGGGCTTCGCACCTCGAGCCTCCCACGAAAGAGCAGATGCACAGCCTGCTGACGATCGCCCGAACTGCGGGAGTCGACGCCAGAATCCGTTGAAATAGGTATTGCGCCATCTCCGGATGGAGCTGGCTCAGGATTGAACCAAGGAAGAAGCCGATGGAAACCGAAAATACACAGACACTGACGTATCAGGAACGAATCGACCTCCTGCGCGCCACGAAGATGCGGCACACGGAGGAGAAGTGGCGGGATATCGGGATCATCGACATGGACGACAGCGGATCCATCCTCCCTCCGCCCGGATCACGACGCTATGTCGAGGTGATCAGCGGGTCCGGCGTCCCGATGAAGGATGTGCTGTTCTCTGAATTCACACCGACGAGCAATCACCCGAGCGGCGGCTTGTTCGGCGCACGGGCATGTGGGGAGAACTACCGTGCCCTGCTGGAAATGCATCCGACATACGTCGACCCGGTGAGTTCCCTCGCCGGCGGCTACATGGTAAATTTCCTTTCCTACCGCACCCCCCAATGGAATCCGGACTTTGACTATTCCCACCTCAAACCTGAACAGGAACTCTACGGTCT
>JAGDMK010000323.1 GCA_017860635.1 Bacteroidota bacterium | reverse complement strand
CACACGTATGCCGTTCTGGACGGCGGTGTGGTGAAACTGGAAACCTGGACCGGGTGACGGAGGACAGTACAGCATGACACAGAACAAGCCGGGGCCATATACAGCGGAAGAGATGGAGCGGTATTTCAACGACCCTGAGTACCGCCGGCAGCACAGTAAGAACAAGAAGAGCGAGCCGCGAAAGATGAGCAAAGGCCTGCGCCTCCTGCTCATCATCGGTGTGCCGCTGTTGCTCATCGTTGCAGCATACGGATACTATCTGTTCACCGGTCTCCCGGGATTAGAGAAGATTGAGAACCCCAGCCCTGAACTCGCCACCCGCGTGTTCTCCGCCGACGGAGAAGTGCTCGACAATTTCTTCATCAAGAACCGCTCCCACGCCAGTCTCCAGGAAATCCCGCTCATCGTTCAGCATGCACTGATCGCCACCGAAGACAAGAGCTTCTACAGTCATTGGGGTGTCGATGCCGTACGCTTCATCAAGGCGCAGATTAAGAACACCCTCTCGCTCTGGAAGCGGCGGGAAGGAGCGAGCACGATCACGCAGCAACTCTCCCGCAATCTCTATCTTGGCCATGATGACAAGAATGCATTCGACACCGTCACGCGGAAGATCCGTGAGTTCATCACCGCCATACAGCTCGAGCGCAATTTCACCAAGGAAGAGATTCTCGAATTCTACCTGAACGTGGTCTATTTCGGCCGGGGTACGTACGGGATCGCCTCAGCAGCGCAGCAGTATTTCGGCAAGACGCCCATGGAGCTCTCGCTCCCGGAAGCCGCGACGCTGATCGCGCTTGTCAAGGGACCCGCGTACTACGATCCTGTCAACCATCCTGACAGGGCGATAGCGCGCAGAAATATCGTCCTCTCCCAGATGCTCAAGTATGGATACATCAGCAAGGAGCTGGCGGAAAAATCGCAGGAAGAGCCGATTCAATTGCGTTCGGCGGATGAATTCGCGCGCGCAGGGATAGCCCCCCATTTCGTCGAGTACATTCGTCAGCAGCTCTCTGAGAAAGCCGAAAAGTACGGCTTCGATGTCTACCGCGACGGGATTGCAGTGTATACAACCCTCGACAGTCGCATGCAGCGGCATGCGAATCGGGCGGTCGAGGAGCACTTGATACCGTACCAGGCCTTGTTTGACAAACAGTGGTCCTGGTCGCGGGAACGTGAGGCTCTGAGTTTTGTGATCGATCAATCCATACGGACCTCTCCGGTGTACCGGAAGGCCCCGACGGCAAGAGAACGGGACAGCATCTACCAGGCATTGAAGAATGACAGGCCCTGGCTGGACTCCATGATGCGTGTCGCCCAGCAGATCGAAGTGGGGTTTGTTGCGGTCGATCCCACGTCGGGCGGAATGCTTGCGCTTGTGGGTGGCGCTAATTTCCGAAGCTTCAAGTACGGCCTGAATCACGTCACTCAGATCCGGCGCCAGGTTGGTTCCGCGTTCAAGCCGTTCGTCTACACAGTCGCGGTGGACAACGGCTACGGCCCGACCACAGAGTTATTGAACCAGCCCGTCACGATCATGATGCCCGATGGGAAGCGCTGGACGCCCTCGAACTCTGACATGAGTTTCGGCGGCAAGAGTACGATGCGTGAAGCCATCAAAAGATCGATCAACCTGGTTGCGGTGCGCGCTATCGAAGAGATCGCCCCGATCAACCGGGTGATAGAATATGCCAAGCGCATGGGCATTTCCTCGCCCCTTCCGCCGTATGCCTCGCTTGCCCTGGGTGCCGGGGATGTCTCCCCGCTTGAGATGGCCTCGGCGTTTGGTGTCTATGCAAATCATGGTGTATATGTCGAGCCGGTCTCGATCCTTCGTATCGAAGACAAAGACGGCAACGTGATAGAAGAGAGCTACCCGATGCAGCGTGAGGTGTTGAGCGAGCAGACTGCGTTCATTATGACGTCTATGCTGGAGGGGGTAGTGAACGGCGGAACGGGAAGCCATGTGCGCGATTACTTCCAGCTTCCCGCTGCAGGGAAAACCGGAACAACATCCGAATTCGCCGATGCGTGGTTTGTCGGATACACGCCGGCGATCAGTGCGGCGGTGTGGGTCGGCTTTGACAACAAGAGTGTGCGGTTCAAGACGTGGGACGGACAGGGCGGCCGTGCGGCGGCCCCCATCTGGGGACGGTTCATGAAGTACGTCTATGACGATCCCAACATCGCGATGCCTCTGCAGTATTTTGAAAAGCCCGCCGGAGTTTTGCAGGAAACCATTTGCGTCGAAACAAAGAAACTCGCAACGCAGTACTGTCCGAATACCGCCACCGAGTACTTCACCGAGAAGACCCTGCCGGGAAGGTGCGACAAGCACACGAGTTCAAAGTGGAATGAGGGAGAGGAAGGGCTGGGGACGATCAGCTTCTGAGAGTGCGGGACTGTATAAAAAAAAGCCAGACTCCTCTGCCCACTTAACATAACGAATGTGTGGTGGACTGAGGAGTCTGGCTAGGCAGACTGGCTACTTATTCTTCCCGGAGTTCCCACTCGAAGATGTCGTTCGAATCACCTGCGACGGGAGCAACAGCTCTTTTCTTGGCGATGCTGTTACTGGTATTCGCCAAGACTATCGGAATTGCTGCGATGGCCAGGAGAGCGGCGACGGTCCAAAGTCTTTTCATCTTTCCCCCTGTTCCTTATCGGTTTTGATACAACATAACACACTACATGAGCGAACATTGTGACGTTTGTCACCTGAACATACGTTGCGATTGTCACCTGAATATACGCATATGAACCACTCAAAGTTACTTAAAAGTTATTAATGTTGGACTTTCATGAAGCCGGATATCTCACAACTCATAGCCAACTTATGTCGGCGACCATCAACCCGGGTCCCCAATGTTGAGCTCGGCATACACCCGGTCATAAAGGAACGGTTCCTTGGCCGGCCTGTAGTTACGCTGGCGGACGATGTGGAGTTCTGGCAGAGGGCCGGGTACGATTACATTAAGCTGCAGCCGGGTGTGGACTTCGATCCCGCGCGGATCGCGTCCGACCGGAACCTCAAGGCCAGCGAAGACGGAACGGTCGTGAGGAAATGGGCCTCGGAGGGCTCTGGCGTGATTGCGTCCCGGGAGGACCTGGAGCGATACGTCTTCCCCGAGCCGGAGGACCTGTCATATGAACGTTTCGATCAAGTAAAACCCCTACTCCCCACCGGGATGGGCGTCATCGGGCAGTACGGCGACATATTCACGATGACCTGGGAAATGATGGGATTCGAAGCGTTTTCGATGGCCGTGTATGAGGATCCGGAGCTGGTCGATGCGTTGAACCAGAAGTATCCTTTGGTACAGTGATGACATTGCATATGCCACCGGGTTGATGATCTCCCCTGCCCTGTTGCGGAAGTACTTCTTTCCCTGGTTGAAGAAGATCGGGGACCTGGCCCGTGCGGCAGGGAAGCCGTTCATGTATCACACGGACGGTGTGTTGTACGATATCATGGAGGACATCATCGCCTGTGGTGTCGATGCCTTGCATCCGATAGAACCAAAGGCGATGGAGTTAGCGGAGGTCAAGCGGCGGTACGGGGACCGGTTATGTTTGATCGGGCATGTCGATGTGGACATGCTTGCGCGCGGCACACGCGAGCAGGTGCGCGATCAAGTCCGGAAGAATATTGCTGAGGCATGGACGGGGACCGGGTACTGTGCGGGCTCGGGGAACAGCATTCCCGAGTACGTCAACTTTGACAACTACATGGCGATGCTGGATGCAGTGCGGGAGTTTGGAGGGGGGTAGCAGATCTCCGTTTGCAGGATTGTCTGCGATTTCTTATATTAGTAGCTGAATCTCGTTGTCATCCGCCCGGATGGCGAAATTGGCAGACGCGCTAGCTTCAGGAGCTAGTGGCCGCGAGGTCGTGCAGGTTCAAGTCCTGTTCCGGGCACACTAGAGGGTCGCGGTTTTTGCGACCCTTCTTTGCATCTATGCCAGGACCCTG
>JAGDMK010000322.1 GCA_017860635.1 Bacteroidota bacterium | reverse complement strand
CGGATGATTCTGGTGACAGCGGGCATGGCCGCAGTGCGTTTCTGCAGGTTGCGGTCCACGATTGCGCTGAGGGCATCGATGTCGTAGAGGAAGACGTTTTCGATCTTCTTCGCTGCAGGGTTGACGTTGCGCGGCACCCCGATGTCGATGATGAAGAGCGGGTTATTCCCTCGCTGGCGCATCACCTGATGGACATGCTCTGATTGCACGACATACGTGGGACTGTTGACGGACGTGATGACGATATCGGATGTCCGGAGCCCGGTCTCCATCTGCTCGTAGTCAATTGCCTCCCCGCCGAGCTGTGCAACCAGTTCATCGGCGCGGGACCGGGTCCGGTTGGCCACAACGACTTTTCCGATCCCCTTTCCCACAAGGTGTTTCAGGGTCAGCTCTCCCGTTTCACCGGCGCCGATCAGGAGCGCCGTCTTGCGTGAAAGGTCGGCAAAGATCTTGCTGGCGAGTTCCACTGCGGCATAGCTCACCGACACCGCGCCTTCGCAGATCGTTGTCTCGGTCCGCACGCGCTTGCCTACGTGCAAGCTGGCTTGCATCAACCGGTTCATCACCGGCCCGAGGCTTCCGGCATCGCGGGCAGTCTGGAATGCCTCCTTCACCTGATTCAGGATCTGAATGTCCCCGATGACCATGGAATCGACTCCGGCCGACACTCTGAACAGGTGGTGCAGTGCCGCCCCGGCATGGTGGGAGGTGAAGTGATCCGGGTGAACAGTCTCTGCGGCGCCCTTCACGGTGAGCAGCGCCGCAATGATCTCCCGGTCAGCGACGGAAGGGTCCTGCAGGATGCCGTACAGCTCAGTCCGGTTGCACGTCGACACCAGCATACACTCGCTGAACAGGCGTTCTTTCAGCTGGGCCAGCACGCGCGGCAGTTCGTCTGCGGAGACGTACATATGTTCACGCACGTCGACCGGTGCCGTATGATGACTGATGCCGATGGAAAAGAGATTCATCCTTGCCGCACAGCCCGACTAATGGAAAGTGTGAAAACTGCTGAGGTAGACGTTGACAATGATCATGGAGAGAAACACGAAGGCAAACCCGACAAGCGACACGATCATGGTTTTCCGCCCCTGCCACCCTCCCTTGCGTTTCGCCATCAGCGCGAGCGCGTACAGAATCCAGATAGCGATGGTCCCGATCAGTTTCGGATCGAGATACGAAATGTCCTTGAATACCACAGGCAGCCAGATCACCCCGATCAGGATCGCGAGGGTCAGAAGGACAAAGCCGAAGACTTCGGACCGATGGCTCATGGATTCCAGTGTCTCCAGATTCGGCAGCCGGCTGTAGATCATCCCAAACCTGCTTGATTTGATCTCATGGTAGAGCATGAGGTAGAGCAGTCCGTACACCGCCGCCAACGACAGCGCAGTGTACCCCAGCAGGGCCGTGGAGACATGGAAGCCCAGCACCAGACTGTGGAGGTACTCCGGAATGACCAGGAGGTCTCTGATGAAGAGAGAGGAAATTGTCTGGAAGATCAGGGCCAGCGACAGGACAAACAGGCCTGTGTTCTGGACATGCGTGCGGAACTCGACATAGAGATACGCCAATCCCATGCAGCAGGCGAGCATGGTCATGATTTCAAACAAGGACGTGATCGGCGGATGATCAAACGCGATGGTGCGAGCCGTGAGATAGCTCAGGTGCAGCACGATCACGGCAATCAACGCAGGGTGTTTCGTCCGCTCCAGGCGCGGTGAAGTCTGGAAAAAGGTAACGCCGTACATCACCACAAGAACCGCGTAGAGAAGCGGGAGGAGAAGACGGAGCAGGTTGACGATGACCATTACATCCATAGTATTACAATATACGCTTTTGCGGCCAAAAAAAGAAGCCGCTGACGGCGTGCATTACTCTTCGAGAGTGGTAATATCCTTCGGATCCTGCCCGAGGGCCCGTGCTTTCAGCACGCGGCGCATGATTTTCCCGCTTCGCGTTTTCGGCAAGGCATCGACAAACTGAATGCTGTCAGGTTTTGCTATGGGACCCATTTCATGGGCCACATGAGCACGGAGTTCTTCGATCAGTTTTTCGCTCTTCTCGATACCGGTCTTAAGAATGACATAGGTATGGATGGCATGCCCCTTCACATCGTGAGGCAATCCTATTGCGGCCGCTTCGGCGACTGCAGGATGGCTGACCAGGGCACTCTCAATCTCCGCGGTGCCGAGTCTGTATCCGGACACTTTGATGACATCGTCCACTCTGCCGATGACCCAGTAGTAACCGTCTTCATCCCGCCGGGCGGAGTCGCCGGTCAGATACACGCCCGGATATTTGCTCCAGTACTGCGCCTTGTACCGCTCCGGGTCGCGATAGATGGTACGCATCATGGCCGGCCAGGGTGTGTTGATCACGAGGAAGCCCTCTTCGTTTGTTCCCACAGACTTCCCCTCTTCGTTCAGGATGTCCATCTTTATGCCGGGGAACGGCCGCGTGCCCGATCCGGGTTTGAGCGGGACGGCAGGCGTGGGCGTGATCATGAACATGCCTGTCTCCGTCTGCCACCACGTGTCCATGATGGGGCACCGCCCTTTGCCGATCACCCGGTGATACCACTTCCACGCCTCAGGGTTGATAGGTTCCCCGACCGATCCCAGAAGCCGGAGCGAGGAAAGGTCGTGCCGGTTGGGCCACGCCTCTCCGAATCGCATCAATCCGCGGATGGCTGTCGGTGCCGTGTAGAGGATGTTGATGCCGTACTTCTCGATCATCTGCCACCACCGGTTCGGGTAGGGATAGGTCGGCGCGCCTTCGTACATGAACGAGGTTGCACCGTTCAGCAGCGGGCCATAGACGATGTAGGAGTGTCCGGTGATCCATCCCGGATCGGCAGCGCACCAGTACCGGTCTTCTTCGTGAATATCAAACACATACTTGAGCGTGGTGTACGTACCGACCATATACCCGCCGTGCGTGTGCAGGATTGCCTTGGGCTTGCCCGTTGTTCCGGATGTGTAGAGAATGAAGAGGGGATCTTCGGCATCCATGATCTCGATATGGCATTGGTTGCCAGCGATGGGAAGTGCCATCAGTTCATGGTACCACATGTCGCGTCCGGACTCCATGTTCACCGGCTCGCCCGTCCGTTTCACAACCAGAACACTCTCCACCGTGGCTGCGCGCTGCAGGGCTTCATCGGCAATGTTTTTCAGCGGGACGATCTTGCCCCGCTGATACGCCCCGTCCGCGACGATAAGCACCTTGGACTGGCTGTCTTCGAGGCGTTCGTGAAGCGCTTCAACCGTGAAGCCGCCATACACGACGGAATGGATCGCTCCGATGCGTGCGCACGCCAGCATCCCTATCATCAGTTCCGGGATGCGCCCCATGTACATTGTCACACGGTCCCCTTTCTGCACACCCAGACTGCGGAGCACGTTCGCGAATCGGCACGTCTCCCGCCGGAGGGCAAAATAGGAAAACGACCGGAACTC
>JAGDMK010000321.1 GCA_017860635.1 Bacteroidota bacterium | reverse complement strand
ACGTCTTCTCGCAAGAGACGCGAACTACACGGTCCTCCTGCCCGGCGAAGAGCTCCAGATAGAATTCGACAAGCGTTGTCCAACACGAGGGTACACGGTGGCATACGCCCTCGAGGCAACGGGATATCTCTACGAGTGGCCCGTCGACAGCACCCCGCCGGGACAATCCCTATTCCAGACAGTTGCGTTTAAGTCTGATTGGCCTGATAGGATTGGGGTTGTCAACTTCCTCATCCAACACCGGGATGTTCTGCTTCCCCTGGTGTACGAGCGTTGGAAGACCGTGCGCAGCACTGTGCCCTGATAGAAATCGGACCATACTGGCAGAGCGGGGCGGGCCGCATTCACGGTCTGGATCCGCCGGCAGCACCACATGCCCCGACATCCATGACTGCGTGGCCAGCCTCTTCGCACACCGGGGTCTACGACCGCACCAGCGACTGTCTCCAGACCCGACGCCTCTGGTGATCCGGCAAACGTTTACCATCCAACGGGCGCGCCATCACGCCTGGGGTCTGCTGCCCCCGTGAGACCCCCGGTGGCCGTGTCAATCTGAATAGCGTGCACTCCCCCGAAGAACGCATTCGTGCTGCCGTTCATCTCTATCTTCCAGCCCCTTGCACGCAACCCCTCCACGGTCCCGGCTGGCATGCGCGTTTCCAGGACCAGTGTGTTGCCCCTTGGAAAGAACCTTGGCGCCTTGATGGCGTTCTCGAGCGAGAGCTGGCCATCCAGCACGGCGGTGATGACGTGAGCCACCGCCGGTGCGATGCGAGGACCGCCCGGGGATCCAATCACCAGCACGGGTTTGCCCCCTTTTCGAACAATCGTTGCCGCCATGTTGGACGCCGGCCGGTGGAAAGGCTTCACGCTGTTCTTCCGGGTCGAATCCCCGGAGAAGTCTCCCATATGATTGTTTAAGAGGATGCCGGAACGCGGCGCCATCACGCCGGCTCCATAGAAGTCGTTGATTGATTGCGTAAGGCTGACGATGTTGCCGGCGCTGTCGACGATGACCAGATGCGTTGTGTTGCCTGTCGCCTTTTTCTCTGATTCATGCCAGGCGGACAGATGTGTGCCTGCACCTTCCTGTTCCAGACGCCGGGAAACATCGGTAACCCACTCGTCGGAAAGGAGCGATGAGACCGGCTGCTCGTCAAAATCGGGATCCGAGATCCAGGTATTCACATCCGTGAGCGCCTGCCGGCTCGCCGCGGCGAGACAATGCACATAGTCTGCGGAGAGGTATGACTTCGATTTCAGATCGCATTTTTCCGCAATGCGAAGGATCTCAAGCAACGCAGTTCCCCCGAGGCTTGGCGGAGGCAACGTGATGATCTCGAAACCATTATACCATCCGCGCAAAGGCCGCCGCACCTGGACCCTGTATGATGCAAGATCATCCATTGACAGCGCGCCGCCTCGTGCCCGGACAGCACCGACAATGTCCTCAGCAAACGGAGAGCGATACAGACGTGTGAACGATGTGGCTCCGAGCGATCTCATAGTTGCAGCAAGATGCGGCTGCTTCACCCGGAAGCCCGGTTCCGGCGGAAAACCGTCATCCAGAAAGACCGCCGAGATGGCCGGATCGGATTCGATATCGCTCAGGTGATCCATGAGTATCGCCACCTGTTTTTCGGTCAGCACGAAACCGGTGTCTGCTGCTGCAATCGCAGGACCCAGCAGTTCCGCGAGTGGTTTTGTGCAGAACCTGTCAACGATTGCCTGCCACCCTGCCGGAGCACCCGGCGTGGCAACGGCGGTCGCCCCGTGTTCAAGCCTGCGCCGCAACGTATCTGCGGGACTATAATAGAGCGTACGATCAACGCCTCGGGGAGCCCGTTCCCTGTAGTCAATAACGAAGAATGAATCCCGCTGTGCGTCATAGAAGAGGCAGAACCCGCCGCCGCCCAGACCGGATGCATGCGGTTCAGTGACATTGAGCGCGGTGACTGCGGCAATCGCCGCATCAGCAGCGTTTCCTCCCGCACGAAGCGTGGCCACACCGGCTTCGGAGGCAGCAGGGTGAGCGGAGACCACCATGGCCGTGGACGCTCGCGCTGAACGCACGAAGACGGTATCCTGATCCGCACGATAGAACGGCGTCGGGCGCGAGTCACATCCCGCAATCAGGCACAGAGTGATGAGAAGAATGCTTTTCCCGATCCGCATCATGATGTTTGCTCTGGGTGTTCAGCTTGCGCGCTTACCATCTACTTCACCCGCGTCCAGGTCTCCGTTCGGCCGAACAGGGGGATCATAACATATCCCCGCAACTCCATCGTGTTTTCACCCACCAGCCGCAGCTTGCCGCGGTATTCCTCACCGCCCTCAGGATCATACACCCTTCCCTCTGCCCAAACATTGTCACCGTCATACACAAACCCGTACATCATTTCCATATTCAGAATCGGCCTGCCGCGCAGCATCTCGTCCGGATTCTGATCGTCAAGTGCCGGGCTTCCGTTCTTGTCGGGTTCTTTGAGCCATATGATCTTGCCGGAATACTGATCGCCCGTCCTGTAGACCGCAATATGCGCCTTGCCATCAGCGGTGAGCCAGATTCCGAGAATCCGGTCGGCCTCCGGGCGGGCTTCCTGGCTCCAGGCCTCCAGAGTACCGAGTCCAAAGACAACGGTGAACAGGGGGACGATCATCCAGTTGAGAAGCTTGAAACGGGAGTGGATCATAACGGTTCCTTATTGTTACGAACGATGAATGCCGCCTTAGTAAAGTCAACCGGTTGCACGGTCACGCGGTCGCACAGTCACGGCCTGAGCCCTGAGCGCAATCCAGGGATCAGAATTCGTACGTGAACATGATTCCGTTTGTTGTGGGCAACACCCTGAATCCACTGTCCGGGGTGTCGCCCCGCTCACCGGTATACCATGCAATGACCGACCTTGTCAGTGCTGTTGAGAACACCGCTCCGAAAACGGTGTCGGAAAACCAGTGCTCATCAGCGTATACCCTTGAGAACGCTGTCAACGCGGCAAGCCCGTACAGCCCGGCTGTCGCCCAGACATTGTCGATCCGGTATGCCAGCACAGCAGAGACCGAGAACGCAGCTACGGAGTGTCCTGAGGGAAATGCGTTGTACGCATCGGCCAGGGAGAACATGCGGAATGTCCCCGGATCTGCCGTGTAGTACGGACGCCCCCGTCCGATGACGATCTTCAGGATGCGAGTCGCCACAGTGGTCAGAATAAGGCTCGTACCAGCCAGAAACGCGGTTTCGCGAAGCCAGTCGTCTTCGATCAGCAGTCCAGCCCCATACGCCCCACCGGTAATCGCCGCGAGCAACCAGGCTTCCCCAGCCAGTCTGACGATCGATTCGACGTCGTCTGCCGTGGCGCTCCGACTGCGGAAGAGGCCGGAGCGCCGGCAAGATGCAGACCTGCACGGTAGAAGGCCCCGGCATCCCGACCGATCCGGTCGTACCACCGGGATGATCCAGGTAGCGTGTCAGCCTGGCATTGTGGTTCGTGCGATGCATAGTACTGACACGGCCGCTCCGAGGTGCCGACGCGACTGTGTACTTCGCTTGAGGCATTCCAGAGCGATGCAGCCAGAAGCGTGTTCGTCTGACTCCATGCCTGATCCAGGCCCGGGATCACCATAAGAAGAAAAATCTGTATCTGCACGCGCTTCTGCATACGTATCGATGATAAAGGAAAATGCCCACAAAAGACAGTGCGCTGGCAACCCTCGCTGTTTTTCTGTACTTTCAGCTTGCATGGAGACACTCACAGACGCCATCGACCGGGTCTTCTCCCCGGGCGGCATCATGGAACGGCAGCCCGGGTTTTCCTACCGCCCGCAACAGCATACAATGGCACAGGCTGTCTGCCATGCGCTGGAAACCGAACGCCATCTGATGGTCGAAGCACCCACGGGCGTCGGCAAGACACTCGCGTATCTGCTTCCCTCTATCCTGTACGCACTGCAGAACGAGCGAAAAGCCATCGTCTCAACACACACCAAGAACCTTCAGGAACAGTTGCTGCACAATGACATCCCGCTC
>JAGDMK010000320.1 GCA_017860635.1 Bacteroidota bacterium | reverse complement strand
GCGCGCCAGCTCCATTGCTTTGTGAACACCATCGACGGATCCTGAGATCGCGATCTGTCCGGGCGAATTGAAATTTGCCGGCTGCACGATGCCTGCTGTGCTTGCCTCGCGGCAGATCTCCTCTGTCGCCTCGGGTGACAATCCGACGACAGCTGCCATCGTGCCTTTCTGTTGTTCTCCTGCCCGCTGCATAAGCTCGCCGCGGAGGCGGACAAGGCGAAGGCCGTCTTCAAAACTGAGCGCACCTGCCGCGACGAGTGCGGAGTATTCTCCCAGGGAGTGGCCCGCCACCATCGACGGCTTGAAACTGGAACCGGTCAATGCCTGTGCAACGATCGTGCTGTGCAGGAATATCGCCGGCTGAGTATTGTGCGTTTCCCGCAGAAGCTCTTCCGGTCCGTTGAAGAGGACGCCGCTCAGCGGTGTGCCCAGGATGCGATCAGCCGCCTCGATCGTGGCACGTGCCTGCGCGTCGTGTTCGGCAATATCCCGTGCCATCCCGACGTATTGGGATCCCTGACCCGGGAACAAAAAGACTATCGTTGACATGCGCGTGCGGGTAAATTATGCCTGATGTTCAGCGGTCCAGCGGACGAGCACTGATCCCCACGTATACCCTGCGCCGAACGCGGCAAGGACGATCTTCTGATCCTTGCGGAGCATTCCGGATTGCCACCATTCGGACAGACAGAGGGGGATCGTTGCAGCAGTGGTGTTGCCGTATCGGTTGATATTGATCATGACCTTGGACTTGTCGATGCCCATGCGCTTGGCAGTGGCATCGATGATGCGCAGGTTTGCCTGGTGCGGCACCAGCCAGTCGATATCGGTACCTTTCAATCCGTTGCGTTCGACGATCTCCACGGAGACGTCGGCCATCCCCACCACCGCCACCTTGAACACGGCCTTTCCGTCCTGATAGAGATAGTGCAGGCGCTTGTCCACCGTCTCGTGGGTCGGCGGGTTCAGGCTTCCGCCGCCGCGCATGTGCAGGGCGGCTTCACCGGAGCCGTCGCAGCGCAGAATGTGGTCCAGGATTCCCGCTGACGGGTCATCCGTCGGTTCAAGAAGCACGGCACCGGCGGCATCGCCGAAGAGGATACAGTTGTTGCGGTCTGTGTAGTCCGTAATGCTGCTCATTTTGTCGGCACCGACAACCACAACCCGCTTGTACGCTCCCGTCTCAATGAACTGCGCGCCGGTGATGAGGGCGAAGAGGAATCCCGAACAGGCTGCGGAGACGTCGAAGCCCCATGCATTCTTTGCCTGCACCTTTTCCTGAACCAGGCAGGCGGTGGAAGGGAAGAACATGTCGGGCGTGACGGTCGCAACGATAATGATCTCTACCTCGTCCGCGCGCATCCCGCGGTTTTTCAGAAGTGCAGCAACGGCCTTTGCGCCGAGATCGGATGTCGCTCCCTGTTCGAGAATGCGACGTTCTTCAATCCCGGTGCGTGTGCGTATCCACTCATCGGTGGTGTCAACCATTTTCTCCAGATCGCGGTTCGTGAGAACCTTTTCAGGGACGTAGTGGCCGACTGCGGTAATTGTCGCTCTGCGTTTAGGCATTGGTCTGTGTCAGCATTTCCTGGATTTGAACATTCACGGCCTTCTGAATCATCTCCTCGGCGCGAAAGATCATGTTCTTGATGGCCTTCGGAGATGATTTGCCATGGCCGATGATCACGACGCCATTGACGCCGAGGAGGGGGACGCCGCCGGCCTCCTGGTAATCCATCTCCTTCATGACGCGGCGGAGAGCGTTCTTGGCAACAAGCGCGACAACACTGTTCGTGAGGCTCGCTTTCGCGAACGCCTGGAATTTCGTTTTGAGGAAGTGGGGTACGCTCTCTCCGAACTTCAGCAGGATGTTTCCCGTGAAGCCGTCGCACACCACCACGTCCAGTTCGCCGCTGAAGATATCCCGGCCCTCCACATTTCCGGCAAAATGCAGGCCGCTCTTGCGGAGAAGCTTGAGCGCTGCCAGGCTTGCCTCATTCCCCTTGGAGTCCTCTTCGCCGATGCTCAGCAGTCCCACTCTGGGGTCCGGGATGTTCCTCATGGCGCCGACGTAGATTGAGCCCATGACTGCGAACTCCAGCAGGTGTTGCGGGCGGCAATCCACGTTGGCACCGGCATCGACAAGGAGACATGGGGCCTTTGCCGTAGGGATCAGTGCGCCGATGGTCGGACGGCCGATGCCGCGGATCCGGCCGAGGATAAGGGTTGCAGCCGACAGGACGGCGCCGGTATTGCCGGCGCTGACAAACGCGTCCACAAGCCCGTCCCGCTGATGATGAAGCCCGACGCTGATGGAGGAGCGGCGTTTTGTCTTTAGAGCAGCCGTCGGAAGATCGTGCATGTCAATGACCTCGGGCGCATGCACGACAGAGTACAGATCTTCTGAGGGGGCGTGTCCTCCCGGCTGGGTTGCCTGGTCTCGCAGGGCAGCGCGGAGCGTATCTTCCGGACCGAAGAAGGCGACCCGGAAGCGTCCGCCGGATTCGTGGAGAGCCTGACATGCACCGGCGACGACGTTTGCCGGAGCATAATCCCCACCCATCGCATCCACAGCAATAGTTATTTGCCTAGCCTGGGAGGTCAACGGTCTCGCTGCTGATTATCGGGAATCGTCCGGGCTACTGTGTCAAGAGGCTTTGGGAACAACGATCGAACGGCCGTTGTAGTATCCGCAGTTCGGGCACGCCCGATGGGGAAGCTTCTGGGTATGGCAGTTCGGGCATTCCGAAACCGCAGGGGCGGTCGCTTTGTAGTGTGTGCGGCGTTTACGCCCGCGGGTCTTTGAATGACGTCGTTTCGGATTCGGCATGGTACAGGCTCCTGTAAGATTCTATCGTAGTGTCAATTTTCTTCCGGACGAAGGCCTCGCAGGCCGTCCCAGCGCGCATCGACTTCTTCGGCCGGACACGTGCAGGGTTCGCTGTTCAGATCTGCCCCGCACCGCGGACAGAGCCCCTTGCAGTCGGGACGGCAGAGGAGTTTCAAAGGAACAGCCAGCAGCACAGTCTGACGGACATCCTCAGAGAGATCGATGATCGGCAGTCCCGCCGGGATAACCTGAACCTCAGACGGGTCAAAGCCCCCTGCCTCCGTTTCGTCCGACACATAAAACATACGGTACTCAGGGCTTAACGCAAGGTCGAACTGGGCCGTACAACGGTCACAGGTGAATGATCCCCTCGTCTGTATCTGTGCATGGAGAAAACACTGCTTCCCGGTCTTTTCCAGAGTCGCATCATTTCCTACCAGACGCTCGAATGGGGCTCCATGGCCCCATTCTCAATACCAACCGAAAAAGTGTGTCAATATACCCAGAAACTGTATGAGAGTCAAGAAGTGGTGCTTTGTGGCGCTGGGACAAACTCATAACAATCGCTGCCGACACCCGGAGCTGGCTGGCCAACCCCGGGTGTCCGCAAAAAGAGGAGAAAAGGGGGAGAAATCAGTGAACTTCGACGCCGTGTTCCAGAAGCTGGGTCTGGACGTGTTCGACCGTTTCCGCCAGGGCTTCCTTGAATTTCTCAAAATCCTCC
>JAGDMK010000119.1 GCA_017860635.1 Bacteroidota bacterium | reverse complement strand
GTCATCACATGCCCTCGTCAAACGGAGATAATAGTAGAGCTCGTGCTGCTGTTTACGGCTCAGACTGCCCATTGCGCATGATCCCGGTCACCTTGTGTCACAGCCATTCGACTCTCAGAAGTTCAACAGCTTCTCCATTCCTGCAAGCACATCTTTTTCCTGCGGGAGCATCGCATTTTCAAGGATTGGCGCATACGGGACTGGAGCGTCCTTTGCTGCCACACGCAGGACCGGCGCATCCAGACGGTCGAACGCTTCGGCGGCGATGATCGCAGCGATCTCCGCGCCGAATCCTCCGGTCAACGTGTCTTCGTGCACGATAAGGACTTTCCCCGTCTTCCGCACGGAGCCGAGAATGGTCTCTCTGTCCAGGGGGTTCAGGGTCCGGAGATCGATGACCTCGACAGTTGCATCGTACTTCTCCTCCACCTTTCGCGCAGCGTCAAGCGACCGTTGCACCAGCATCCCCCAGGTGATCACTGTCAGGTCCTCGCCCTGCTTCCTGACTTTCGCAAGTCCGAACGGGACAAGGTAATCGGAAGGCGGCTCCGGGCTCGACGCGAAGCTCTGCCGGTAGAGTCCCTTATGCTCGCAAAAGAGGACCGGGTCGTCTGACCTGCAGGCGGTTTTCAGCAGCCCCTTGGCATCGGCTGCAGTTGAAGGGAAGACGACACGGAGTCCGGGGATGTGCGCAAAGAATCCGTCGATCGACTGGCTGTGATAGAGTCCGCCATGGATGTACCCGCCCACCGCAACGCGGATGACCATCGGACAGCTCCACTGATTGTAGGAGCGATACCGGAGCATCGCCACCTCATCGCGGATCTGCATGAACGCCGGCCAGATGTAATCGCCGAACTGGATCTCCACAACCGGCTTGAACCCGCCGCGCACTGCGAGTCCGAATGCAGTGCCCACGATGCTCGCTTCGGCAAGAGGGGAGTTAAACACCCGATCCTCCCCGAACCGCTTTGCGAGCCCTCTGGTTGCGGTGAATACTCCCCCTTTGCTGCCTCCAACATCTTCGCCATAGATCAGCATCCTCGGATTCTGTTCCAGCTCTTCGGCCAGGGCATGATTGATCGCGTCGACCATGACGATGTTCGGACCGGTTGCCGAAGGGACCGGATCCGTGCGCGGATGGTCTGCTGACGCCGGCGCGTAGACGAACCTGGTGACCTCAGCCGGATCCGGCACCGGCATCTTTTCTCCGCTCTCAGCCGCCCGGTCAATCCGCTCCTGAACCTCCCGCCGAAGGAGCGCAGCGCCGTCTGCAGTCAGTACGCCTTGTGCCGCAAGGTACGCTTCCATTTTCGGGAGCGGGTCACGCCGGAGATCCTCTTCCAGATCTGCCTGGTCACGGTACTTCCGTTGATCGTCGGAAGACGAGTGCGGCAGGAGACGGACGGTCTCGGCCTCGATGAGGACCGGGCCCTCCCCCCGCCTGGCAAGTGCCACGGCCGTTGAAGCCGTGTCGAGCATCGCCTTGAAATCGCAGCCGTCGACCTGAAAACGCTGGAGACCCTCGTAGCCCTGAACCATCTTGAAAACAGACTTGCCGGCCACCTGGTCATGAACCGGGACGGAGATCGCATACCTGTTGTTCTGCACGAGAAAGATGACCGGCAGCCGCTGGCGCGAGGCCCAGTTCAGTGCCTCATGGAACTCTCCTTCGCTCGTCGCCCCCTCGCCGGACGAAACATACACCACTTCATCCGTTCCCTCCCTGACAGCGCCCATCGCTGTCCCGACCGCCTGGAGGTATTGCGTACCTGTGGGGCTCGACTGTGCCACCATGCGCAGGTCTCTGTGACCATAGTGGAACGGCATGGCAAAGCCGTTGCTGCTGATGCTCCCGGCGCGATGCATCGCATCCAGCATGATCTGCTCTATGGAGTAGCCGAACTGCAGGGCAAACGCCATGTCACGGTAATAGGGATACGCCCAATCCTTCCCCGGCTGGAGTGCCAGAGCCATGGCGACCTGCGCGGCTTCGTGACCGGAGCCCCCGATATGGAAGAAAATCTTGCCCTGCTTCAGCAGCGTCAGAATCTTGGCGTCCATCAGCCGCGCCGCGACCGCACTCGCATAGGCTCCATGCAACTGTTCTGACGAGTACTTCACGCCATCATCCTTCTTCCATAAGAGGTTCATGCACTGTCGCGTAACCGAATGCTTCAGCGAACTCCGCGATCAAAAGGTCTTCCACATCGGCCAGGCTCCTCCCTGTTCCCGTGGCATCCTGAATCGATGTCACTCCGCGATCAAAGATGCCGCAGGGAATGATCTTCCCGAAATAGGAAAGGTCGGTAGAGACATTGAGCGCCAGACCATGCATGGTCACCCACCGGCTCGCCTTGATGCCGATCGCACAGATCTTTTCGCCCGCCACCCAGACTCCGGTATATCCGGGAAGCCTGGAGGCGTGGACGCCAAGCCGGCCCAGTACCGCGATCACGACGTTCTCAAGACGCCGCAAATACGCATCGAGGTCCTTCCCGTGGAACGACAGGTCCAGGATGGGATATGCGACGAGCTGACCGGGACCGTGGTACGTGATGTCTCCACCCCGGTCAACGTTGACCACGTCAACGCCGCGTTCGCGGAGGCTCTCCTCATCGGCAAGAAGATGCGCCGCTTGCGCCGCGGTTCCGAGCGTATAGACATGGTCGTGCTCTGTCAGAAGGAGTGTATCCGGAATCTCAGCCGCCAGGCGCTGCGCGAATACCTCACGCTGCAAATCCCAGCACTCCCTGTACCGAGTTCGTCCCAGACGCCGGACCGACAGGCCCGTATGAGCGTTCAGATCAGATGGAGATTGCTTCACCATATGCCGCGGCTGCGGCCTCCATGACCGCTTCACTCAATGTAGGATGTGCATGCATGGTCCGGTAGAGATCCGGTCCGGTGGCCTCGAGCTTCCGTGCAAGGACTGTTTCTGCAATCAGCTCCGTCGCCTCGGCACCGAGGATGTGCGCGCCGAGCAGCTCACCGTACCGGGCATCGAAGATGAGTTTCACCATGCCCTCGGTTTCGCCCAAGGCCATCGCTTTCCCGAGCGGACGATACGGGAAGCGTCCGATTTTAACTTCGTACCCCTCCGCCTTTGCCGCCTCTTCAGTCAACCCCACGCTGGCAAGTTGAGGCGTGCAGTAGGTGCACCCCGGTACGTTGGCGTAGTCGACCTCTGCCGGCTGCCGCCCCGCGATGACTTCGACGCAGTTGATGCCTTCTGCGGCTGCCACATGTGCAAGCCAGGGTGGACCGATCACATCGCCGATGGCATAGACGCCGGGCACGCTGGTCCGGTATTGCTTGTCTACGATGCATCGTCCATGCTCCACCCGCACTCCCACGCTCTCGAGTCCGAGGTTCTCGACATTTCCCTGGACGCCGATCGCGACGAGAGCGACATCAGCCGAGAGCGTGCGCAACCCGTCCGGTGCCTGCACATGAACCCGGACACCGTGGTCGTTTACCTCTGCACGCTCAACGCGGCTGTCCGTGAGGATCTCTATCCCCCGTTTCTTGAGGCTTGACGCCAGGAGCTTCGTCAGCTCGCGATCCTCAACGGGAAGGATCGATGACATCATCTCAACGACGGTAACGCGAGTTCCGAGCGTCTGGTAGAACGAAGCGAACTCGATCCCGATGGCTCCTGCACCGATGATCATCATTGACGCCGGAAGTGACGGCAGCGTCATCGCTTCCGAACTGGTGAGGATCCGCGTACGGTCGAAGGGAGCGCCAGGCAGTGGCCTCGGTCTGGCTCCGGTAGCGAGGATGATGTGCCTGGCCTTAACGGATGATGCGGCCGAACCATCCTTTCGGACTTCCACCGTGTCGGGCGAGACGAGGCGGGCCGTGCCGGGGATGACCGCCACGGCGTTTTTCTTCATCAGGTATTCAACACCCTTCGAGATCCGTTCGGCTACGCCGCGGCTCCGTTTGATGATGCGCGGAAAGTCCACCTGAAGGTTGTCGAAGGAGATCCCCCACTCGTCGGCGTGCTGGAGGAGGGAGAGGATTTCAGCATTGCGGAGCAGGGCCTTTGTGGGGATGCAACCCCAGTTCAGACAGACCCCACCGAGACGGTCGCGTTCGACCACGGCGGCCTGCATCCCGAGCTGAGCAGCCCGAATTGCTGCAGTGTACCCGCCCGGTCCCCCACCCACAATCACGATGTCATACTGGGTTTGTGGCATGCTCTCCTCACAAAGAACAAGCAGCGGATGAAAGTTTTACAAAATACGCAGAAGGGGGCTGAAAGTCAACGAAATCGGGGGGCAGGGCAACCGCTGAAGGGGCAACGGCTACAGGGACAACCGTTGCAGGATCAACGGCTACAGGGGCAACGGCCGCAGGGAGCGACTTCTGCGAGAGGCACACCGGAAGGAACACGGAGGCCTGCTCCATCTGACGCTCAACGGCTATCCCTCGCGCTTCAGATGATACTTCTCAATCTTGTGATAGAGTGTCACGCGGTCGATATCCAGGATGGCGGCGCTGCGGCTCACATTCCATCCTGTCTCACGGAGGATCAGCTCGATATGCCTGCGTTCGACATCGTCCATTTTCTTCCCGGCGCTGGGTGACTCCAGCTCGGTGTGCAGCACGAGATGTTCGCGGTTGATCATCGATCCGGGCGCCATAACCAGCGCCCGCTCAATGACGTTCTGCAGTTCCCGGACATTGCCGGGCCATTCATACGCTTTCAGGGCCAGCATTGCATCCGGCGAAAAGCCGCTCATCTTGCGGTTCATCGAGCGTGCGTACTTCACCAGGAAGAAATGCGCGAGCTTGGCGATGTCGCCCCGCCGCGCACGCAGCGGTGGCAGCGCGATCTCGAAGACCGTCATCCTGTAGTAGAGGTCCTCGCGAAAGCGCCCGGCGCGAACCGCTTCACCAAGGTCGACGCTGGAGGCGCAGAGGAGACGGAATCCCGTTCGCACCGGTTCTGTGCCCCCGAGCCGCAGCATCTGCTCCGTCTCGATCACATGCAGAAGATCTCCCTGCAGCCTGGTATCGAGGTTTGCCACTTCATCCAGAAAGAGCGTGCCGCCATCGGCCTGTTCGATTTTCCCTTTGCGTGACTGATGCGCTCCCGTGAAGGCATCTTTCTCGTGACCGAAGAGCTCGTCTGCCAGCATGGCATCCGCAACAGCGCCGCAGTTGACCGTCACCATCGGCGCGAAGCGCCGGGCGCTGGCCTGGTGGATCGCGCGCGCCACGAGTTCCTTGCCCGTCCCTACCTCCCCTCTGACAAGCACAACCGTATCGGTCTGTGCGACCGTCTGCACGAGTTCGAGCACCCTGCGCATCTCCGGGCATTCGCCGATGATTTCCACGCCGGCGGTCAGCTCGCTTACCGTGTCGCGCAGGCGCTGATTTTCCAGCGTGAGGAGCTGCTGCTCGAGCGCATTGACGACGATATGGCTGAGATAGTCAGGATCGATAGGCTTCGTGATGTAGTCGTATGCGCCTTCTTTAAGAGCCCTGACGGCAGTGTCCACGGTGGCGAACGCCGTGACCACAATCACGACGATGTTCCTGTTGAGTTTCCTGGCGCGATGAAGCAATTCCATCCCGTCCATCCCGGGCATACGGATGTCCGTGATCAGCAGGTTCCAGTTTCCCGACTGGAGTTTCTTGAGCGCCGTGGCGCCATCCGCAACAGCCTCCGCATGAAACCCGTCCTCCTGGAACCACTTCGTCAATGACTCACGAACGATCATCTCGTCGTCGACGACGAGAATATTGAGCTCGGACTTCTTCATGGACGGCTGTCCTCCTTCGTCGCCTTTTTTCACAAATCATGCCACGAGAACCTTCAAAATAGAGTCAAAAAAGAGGGGAAGCTTTCCCACAAGTGGGAATCGTATGGAGGGTTTTCCCTAATTTAGGAAAAAACAGGCCGAAAAAGGGGTGCACCTTGGCCCAATTGCATGGAAATTCAACAACTGAAGATGGCGCAATTCTTGAGTGTTTGGGGCGCACGGACCACAACCCCGCCCAAGGAAATCCCATGAAAGCACAAAATCGCCGCACCTTTCTGAAGACCGCCGCGGTTGCAGGAACTGTTGCTGCCGGACTCGGCACGTCCAAGGCCAAAGCGGCACCGATGAACATCCTCTCCCCGAACCGGATGGGAGTGCTCATCGATACAACAGTCTGTGTCGGCTGCAGGAACTGTGAATGGGCGTGCAAGACTGCGCACGACCTTCCCAGCGAACCGCTGAGCACATACGGTGACCGTTCCGTGTTTGCCCAGATGCGCAGGCCCGACGATGGCGCACTCACGGTTGTCAACGAGTATGGAAATCCGAAGAACAAGGACCTGCCGATCAATGTGAAGGTCCAGTGCATGCATTGCGACCACCCCGCGTGCGTGTCGGCGTGCATTGTCGGAGCCTTCACGAAACAAGAGAACGGCACGGTGCTCTGGGATTCGGACATGTGCATCGGGTGCCGGTACTGCATGGCTGCTTGTCCATTCCAGATTCCCGCATTCGAATATCACAAGGCGATCCAGCCGGAGATCCGCAAATGTGATTTCTGTATACAGCGGACGAGCAAAGGCGAGCTTCCTGCCTGCGTCTCGATCTGCCCGGTCGAAGCGCTTACCTACGGTCCACGCGAAGAACTTGTGCGCGTCGCCCGGGACCGGATCAAGGCAAACCCGGACAGGTATGTCAACCATGTGTACGGTGAATACGAAGTCGGGGGAACATCCTGGATGTACATGGCCGGAAGGGAATTTGCCGACCTGCAGTTTCCGAATCTCGGCACGAATCCTGCACCCGGCGTTTCCGAAGCAATCCAGCACGGCATCTTCGCGTACTTCATGCCTCCGGTTGCATTGTACGCGATTCTCGGTGCCATTATGTGGATGACCAAAGATCGCAAAGAAGAAGGACTGTAGGAGAACATTCGCATGCATGCATACATGAAACCGACGCCCCTGAAAGCGAAGTTCTTCACACCGGGCGTGATTGTCCTCTGTGTCCTCGCACTGAACGGTCTTGTGTTCCTCGCCGGCCGGTTCTTCTTCGGCATCGGTGCGGTCACAAACCTGAACAACCAGTATCCCTGGGGTCTGTGGATCGCCTTCGACGTTGCAGCCGGCGTCGCCCTCGCGGCCGGCGGCTTCACGACTGCAGCACTCGGGCACATCCTGCACCGGGAGGATTTCCATGTGGTCCTCCGGCCGGCCCTGCTGACGGCTATGCTGGGCTATACCTTCGTTGCCGTCGGCGTGTTCGTTGACATCGGGCGGTGGTACTTCATCTGGCATCCCCTCATCATGTGGAACGGGTCCTCGGCGTTGTTCGAGGTGGGTATCTGTGTGATGATCTACATGACGGTGCTGTATATCGAATTCATCCCGATGGTCACCGAGCGTTTCATTGGCAGGGTGAACCTGCCCGGCGTGCTGAAATTCCTCAACCGCCCTCTGGACGCGCTCCTTCGGGTGATGGACCGCGGCCTCGGCAAGACGATGTTCATCTTCATCATCGCCGGCGTTGTGCTCTCCACATTGCACCAATCATCGCTCGGCACTCTCATGGTGATTGCGGGACCGAAGATGCACCCGCTCTGGCAGACTCCTGTTCTTCCGCTGCTGTTCCTGCTCTCTGCCATCTCGGTCGGCTTCCCCATGGTGATTTTTGAATCCATGATTGCGTCACGGTCCTTCAAAATGAAGCCGGAGATGGATGTGCTCTCCAGGCTCGCCGGCTTCGTGGCGCCCGTTCTGGGAGTGTATCTGGCCTTCAAGCTGGGGGACATGTTCATACGCGAGACATTCGTCTACCTGCAGGAGTTGACCACGGAAAGTGTCATGTGGACGATCGAGGTGGTGGTCGGAGTCATCGTCCCGTTGCGGATGTTCCTCTCGCGCGCCGTCCTGCGCTCGCCGGTGCTGTTGTTCATCGCCGCCATGCTGGTCATCTTCGGTGTTGCCCTGAACCGGCTGAACAACTTCATCGTTGCGTACACGCCATCGTATTCGTTTTCTTCCTACTTCCCGTCCATCGGGGAAATCTCCGTCAGTGTCGGGTTTGTCTCTCTTCTGGTTCTGATGTACAGGGCATATGTCATGATCTTCCCCATCATCAGCCTTCCCGACAGTTCGGCGGCTCCAAAGACCAAGTACGCTATTCGAGGCGGAAAATGATGAACCGAGTTCTCACGCTCTGCTGCGTTCTGACCTTCCTCGCGGCCCAACTTGGGCAGGGACAGGTCTCGAAATGGCAAAAGCATGCACCCCCGAAGAAACTGGATCTGCAGTGCCAGACCTGTCATGAATGTTCAGCCCCGACCAAGACCGACCCCTGTCTCTCCGCGTGTCCGCGCGCACGCATCCTCCCACAGTCTCATCCCGCAACGAGCGGCCCGGAGGTCTTCGTGATGAGCCAGGTCTCCAAGGAGTACGGTCCGGTCATCTTCTCGCACCGGCTCCATGCGGAGATGTCTGAAATGTCAGGCGGATGCTCTGGCTGTCACCACTACAACAGCACATCGATGACAGTCCTCGGATGCAAGGAATGCCATCCGGCGAACCGGGCCCGCACGGATCTCAGCATGCCGGACCTGAAAGGCGCGTATCACCGGCAGTGCATGGATTGCCACCGGCAGTGGAGCAAGTCCACGGAATGCACGAGCTGTCATTTGAAGCGTGACGCCAATCAGAGCGCAGCCGAGGCCCTGGAAAAGGCGCGGCTCGCAGGGAAATCCCACCCCACACTGGAGCTGCCGAAACGCGTCGTGTACGAGACACGCAGTCAGCGGGGAAGTTACGTTACGTTCTTCCACAACGATCACGCGGAACGGTTCGGATTGCAGTGTGTTGACTGTCACCGGGGCGAATCGTGCGTGCGGTGCCACGAGAAAAAGAAGACCGGGTCAGACACCACAGCAGCCGACCGAAAGGTGCAGACGCAGCGAAGCACGGATGAACTTCATGCGGCATGCTTCACGTGCCATGCATCCGACAAGTGCGAAAGCTGCCATCTCACTGCGCCCCAGGAGGCATTTGACCACGGACGGAGCGCCGGGTGGCCGTTGAACAGTTTCCACAGCAAGCTCTCCTGCCAGAAATGCCACGGCGAAAAGAAGCGGTATACAAAACTGAACACCGACTGCTCATCGTGCCATGCAGGATGGACTCCCGGGAAATTCAGGCATGAGGTCACGGGTCTGCGGCTGGATGATGCGCACCGCGAGCTGGATTGTGAATCGTGCCACGCGGAAAAGAATTTCGCGAAGCCGCCTTCCTGCGCCGGATGCCAT
>JAGDMK010000319.1 GCA_017860635.1 Bacteroidota bacterium | reverse complement strand
ACACAGGTCTGATCCGGTCACTCCGTGCAGAGGGTGATCGCGAATGCCTTGCCGGTCCAATGATGCTCCCGCTTGTTGTTGAGGACGAAGGTGACGCCTGGGGAACCGACTGCTTGAAATACCGGAATGTCGTCGGACCGTTCACCCCGCAGGGCACGCAGGAGCGTGTTCTTCATCACGGGCCGGTGCGACGGACTACTGAAACGTCATTTGTCTTCCATTCCAGCACTGCCGTGCTCCGCACCACGGTGTATCCCGACTGGCCGGTCATAGAATTCCACTGGCGTGTCCATTGGAATGAAAAACGGAGGCGTCTCAAACTCTCAGTTCCCACAGCCTTTGCCGCTCCGTCGCTTCTGTGCGAGGTTCCCGGCGGAATCATCGAGCGCCCTGCCGACGGCGAAGAGTATGTCCATGGACGATGGTGCATGGCACGTGGCGTCAGCTCCGCAAAAGAAACCACTCTCGGCATCGTGAACAGCGGACAGCACGGGCTCGACTTTCTCAATGGCGAGATCCGCTTATCCGTCCTCCGCAGTGCCGCTTACTGCCATGAGCAAGGCTTCCCCCTCACCGATCCGCCAGCACGCAAGTACATGGATCAGGGCGTACACGATTTCCGTATGCTGGTGACCGCAGGCGATCCGGAAACGGTACGTGCAATGCTTCCCGGCCTGAGCGATTGGCTAGCGGCTCCACCGCCGGTGTTCGCCCACCTTCCCGTCGGCAGTCCAGCAGGCAAACACCGGTCAGGCGCAACACCTGAACCGGTCTGCGAATGGTTCTCGCTTCATCCCTCGACGATCCGCCTCCTGGCATTCAAGCGAAGCCACGACAAGAAGGCTCTGATCATCCGGCTTCAGGAATCGGCAGGGACAGCCGCTTCTGCGACGCTAACGATCACGTCACCGGGGCTCACGATACGCCTCCGCTTCCGTCCCCTGGAGATCAAAACGCTGCGGATTGCACGGCGCGGGACGTGGCGGGAAGTTGACCCCCTGACGGAAGAGTAGGCGGGAGATCCCTCTGATGGATATGCGACGCAGCAGGAGGCAGATGCTCCAGAGGCGGCGCGTTGTGAATCCCTGGAAGGAAGAGACAAGGAAGTCGGAGAGACACGGGGGCCGCTGTGAGGGTTTGGAACGTGGCGGACAGCCTATTCAGGAAAGGATCATTCTGAACATGAATCAAGACTGGTTGAGCCGGACCGGGTGCACGCGACGCACTACTCAGGTTTGTGCTGCAGGGTTCCTCGCATTGTGTCTCTTGCTGAACGGCAGCGCGAGCGCGCAGGTGCGCGACGAAAAGCCCGCCTATCTGAATCCCGCTGTTTCCGTCGACGAGCGCATCACTGACCTCCTCTCCCGTATGACCCTGGAAGAGAAGATCGCCCAGCTCCGCAGCACGATGAGGCGGGATGAATGGGCGAAGAATCTGACCGTGGATGGACTGGGTGGGGTTGGACCGATCTTCCGGTCATTTACAGCCGGCGCCGCTGCGCAACGCATCAACGCCGTCCAGAAACTCGCGGTCGAACAGACCCGCCTTCGCATTCCTATTCTCTTTCACGATGAAGGTCTCCACGGTCTCATCGCCAACAAGGCCACGAGTTTTCCCCAGGCAATCGGTCTGGCAGCGACATGGGATCCCGGTATCGTCAGCCAGGTCGCGACGGCTATCGGCAAGGAGACGCGTGCGCGCGGCATCCGCCAGGTGCTGTCGCCAGTTGTGAACATCGCGCGCGATGCGCGCTGGGGGCGCGTGGGAGAGACGTATGGCGAGGATCCCCTCCTTCAATCCCGGATGGGCGTCGCATTCTGCTCGGCCATCGAGAAGGAAGGCGTCATCACTACACCCAAGCACTATGTTGCCAACTATGGAGATGGCGGGCGGGACAGCTACCCTGCTTACCTCTCTGAACGGGAACTGCGCGAAGTCTTTTTTCCGCCGTTCAAAGCCTGCATACAGGAAGGCGGAGCATTCTCCGTGATGTCCTCATACAATACGTTGAACGACATCCCCTGTTCCTCCAACGAATGGCTGCTGACCGACGTCTTGCGTAAGGAGTGGGGCTTCAAGGGATTCGTTGTCTCTGACTACGGTTCAGTCACCGGCATCCGGGAGAAGCATGCCGTGGCCGCAACGATGAAGGAGGCAGCGGCGAAGGCAGTCGCCGCCGGACTCGACATGGAGCTCCCGGATATTCTGTATTACGGAACTCCCCTCGTCGAGGCAGCCAGGGAAAAACTGGTCTCCACAGAAGCCATCGATGCCGCGGTCCGGAACATCCTGCGCGCAAAATTCAGGCTCGGACTCTTCGAGAAGCCGTATGTCGATCCCACTCAGGCCGACGCAATCAACGACAGCAAGGCCCATCGCGCGCTGGCCCGGGAAGCCGCACGCAAAGCCATCGTCCTCCTGAAGAACGACCAGGCGGTACTGCCGCTGAAGAAAACGATCTCCCGCATTGCACTGCTCGGACCATGCGCTGACTCGGTCCTTCTGGGAGACTACAGCGGTTTCGACATGAAGGTGGTAACCCTTCGCGAAGGCCTGATCCATGCGCTCCCGAAGACCGCCTCGGTCATCTACGAAAAAGGATGCGATGTGGGTTTCTCCGCACTCCCGCCTATCCCCGCAGCAAACCTGCTCCCCGCAGGCGGCGCTCCGGGTGAACATGGGCTGCGCGGAGAGTACTTCGACAACATGACCTTTTCGGGCAAGCCTCGACTCGTCCGCACAGATCCGGGAATCCTCTTTACATGGGCGATGGGATCACCCGATTCCGTGATTCCCAGAGAACAATTTTCCGTGCGGTGGACAGGCAAATTGGTACCGTCGATTTCAGGACTCTACAAGCTGGGTGCAAGCACCGACGACGGCGTGCGCCTCTGGCTGGACGGCAAGCTTCTGATTGAGCGCTGGTTCGACCGCGGCGCAACGCTCGACGCAGTAACCATCCGTCTGGAAGGCGGCCGGCAGTACGATCTCCGGATTGACTACTACGAAAACAGCGGATGGAGCTACGCAGGACTGGTCTGGCAATTGCTCACTGATCAGGATCCCCGTCAGGCGGCAGCCGTCAATGCGGCAAAGAAGGCAGATGTGGCCATCGTCGCCGTGGGCATCATCGAAGGTGAAGGCTATGACCGCACCCATCTTGAGCTGCCCGGCGGACAGGAAGACCTCATACGGGCTGTGGCCTCAACGGGAACACCGACTGTTGTCGTGCTCTATAACGGCAACGCTGTCACCATGGCCAACTGGATCGACGGTGTGGCTTCGGTCGTGGAGGCATGGTATCCGGGCGAGGAAGGTGGAAACGCGCTGGCAGATGTGCTGTTTGGGGAAGTCTCTCCCGGTGGAAAACTGCCGCTGACATTCCCCCAGGATGTGGGGCAGGTTCCTCTGTACTATGGCCACAAACCCACCGGCCGCGGGGATGACTACACTGATCTGAGCGGCAAGCCCCTCTTCCCCTTCGGCTATG
>JAGDMK010000318.1 GCA_017860635.1 Bacteroidota bacterium | reverse complement strand
CCAGCTCGAACGCCTCGGCGTGGATGTGATCGAAGCCGGTTTTCCGATTGCGTCTGTCGGCGATTTCGAGGCTGTCCGGGAGATTGCCGGGAGGGTGACCTCCACCACTGTCGCGGGTCTCTGCAGGGCGGTCGAACACGATATTGACAGGGCATGGGAGGCCCTCGCGCCTGCGCGGCATCCGCGGATCCATACGTTCATTGCGACATCCGACATTCACCTTGCCCACAAGCTGCGGAAGACACGTGAGCAAGTGCTGAAGGACGTGGAACATGCCGTGGCGTACGCCAGATCACTCTGCGAGGATGTGGAATTCTCTTGTGAAGATGCGTCGCGGAGCGACATCGGATTCATGGCGGAGGTCGTCGACGCCGCTATCCGGTCGGGAGCGGGAGTGATCAATCTGCCTGATACGGTGGGGTACGCCGTTCCTGCCGAATACGGAGCGATGTTCAGGGAGATCAGGGCGCGTGTGCCCGGAATTGAGAAGATCGTCCTGAGTACGCACTGCCACAATGATCTCGGGCTCGCCGTGGCGAACTCCCTGGCAGCGGTGGAAAACGGGGCACGGCAGGTGGAGTGTACGATCAACGGCATCGGGGAACGTGCGGGAAACGCTGCGCTCGAGGAAATCGTGATGGCAATCAAGACACGGCGGGAGTACCTCGGTGTCAGCACAGACATTGTGACAGAGGAGATCATCAAGTCGAGCCGGCTCCTCAGCAGCCTGACCGGGATGCTCGTACAGCGCAACAAGTCGATCGTCGGGGCGAATGCGTTTGCTCACGAGGCCGGCATCCATCAGGACGGTGTACTCAAGAGCGCCATCACCTATGAGATCATGACACCGCAGTCCGTAGGGATCAAACACAGCACGCTTGTTCTGGGAAAACACTCCGGGCGCCACGCGCTCAAGCAGCGGTACGCCGATCTGGGGTACACGCTCACGACGGAGGAGCTCGAGCGCGCATACACGGAGTTCACCGCAATCGCCGATCAGAAGAAAGAAGTGTTCGACGAGGAACTCGTGGCGATTCTGGAGGACCGGCCGCCATCGCTCGAGACCTACTTTCACCTCGAGAACATGCATGTCAGCACCGGTACCGGCATCAGGCCCACAGCCACCGTGCATCTGCGACGCGGGGATGTCCAGATGGTGGATTCAGCGACAGGTGACGGTCCGGTGGATGCCGCATACAAAGCCATCGAGCGCATCACGGGGATTGCGGGTACTCTGACGGAATATTCAGTGAAGTCGGTGAGTTATGGCCATGACACCGTAGGAGAGGCATTTGTGCGGGTCGAGTTCGACGGTGTCCTGTACAACGGACGGGCGATAAGCACGGACGTCATCACAGGAAGCGTCAAGGCGTATCTCGAAGCACTGAACCGCGCACAGGCGTCGTCTGCGATGCGGAAAGAACACACCGCAGATCCGGTGGAGGCCGGCAAATGAGTTCCTCAGAAACAGTGGTCCCGCGGACGCTTTTCGAAAAGATCTGGGATTCGCATCTTGTCGTGTCCGAGCCCGGCGCTCCTGCTCTCCTGTACATCGATCTCCACCTTGTGCACGAGGTTACGTCTCCTCAGGCGTTTGCGGGTCTTCGGAAAAGGGGACTGTCCGTCCGCCGGCCGGGCCGTACCGTTGCCACGGTTGACCACAGCATTCCGACGCTGCAGGGAGCCCAGGCTGATCCTCTCGCCGCAGCACAAATCGCCATGCTGGAGAAGAACGCAGCCGAGTTCGGCATACGGCTCTTCGGCGCTGGCAGCCCCTCGCAGGGGATCGTCCATGTGATCGGACCTGAACTCGGCTTCACACAACCCGGGATGACCATTGTCTGCGGCGACAGCCATACGTCGACCCATGGCGCATTCGGAGCCCTGGCATTCGGGATTGGTACGAGCGAGGTGGAGCATGTGCTGGCCAGCCAGTGCATACTCCAGCACCGTCCCCGCACAGCGGAGGTTCGCATCGAAGGGACTCTGCAGCCGGGAGTGACGGCGAAAGATGTTATCCTCGCACTCCTGGCAAAGATCGGGATTGGAGGGGGAACCGGACACGTGTTCGAATATACCGGGTCGACAGTGCGGGCATTCTCCATGGAAGAGCGGATGACACTCTGTAATATGTCGATCGAAGGGGGAGCGCGCGCGGGAATGATTGCGCCCGACGACACAACGTTCGCCTACATAGCCGGCCGGAAGCATGATCCCGGCCAGCTCGATGATGCAGTGCGGAACTGGAGACTGCTTCGCACTGATCCCGGGGCACACTACGATATGACGATCTCACTTGATGTCGCGAACCTTCCACCGATGGTGACATTCGGCACCAATCCGGGCATGGGCATCCCCGTCACGGCGAACATCCCCGAGCCCGGGATGGCGAAGGACGCGGCAGGCAGAGCTTCGTTGGAAAAAGCTCTGGCGTACATGGGTCTCCGTCCGGGAACCCCGATCGCAGGTCAGCCGGTTCAGCATGCGTTCATCGGCAGTTGTACAAACGGACGGCTCTCTGACCTTCGAATGGCCGCCTCCATACTCAGGGGCCGCAAAGTTGCGGCGGGGGTCCGGCTGCTCGTTGTCCCCGGTTCACAGCATGTGAAACGGCAGGCCGAGCAGGAAGGGTTGGACCACGTCTTCAAGGAGGCCGGGGGAGAGTGGCGCGAGCCGGGATGTTCGATGTGTATCGCCATGAACGGCGATGACGTTCCGGCCGGAGAGTACGCCGTCAGCACGAGCAACAGGAACTTCGAGGGACGACAGGGAAAAGGAAGCCGAACATTCCTGGCGTCACCGCTGACTGCTGCGGCCGCTGCTGTGGCGGGAACCATTGTCGACGTGAGGACCTTCGTATGAACGGACCAGCGCGCACGCTTGCACATCCATCACACGGATTCACTTCTGTACGATCCATCATCGCATCACTTCCGATGGAGAACATCGATACGGACCAGATCATTCCTGCCCGATTCCTCAAGATCACGGACAAAGCCGGGCTCGGCGAACACGTCTTTGAGGATCTCCGCCGCGCCCCGGATGGCTCGCTGCGTGCGGACTTTCCCCTGAACCGTTCCGACAGGGCCGGTGCCGCCATTCTGGTCGCGGGAGACAACTTCGGATGCGGCTCCTCGCGTGAACACGCTGCCTGGGCTCTCTCAGGTGCGGGGATTCGGGTTGTGGTGAGCACTTCGTTCGCCGACATTTTCCGGGGCAATGCACTCAAGAACGGGATACTTCCCGTGGTGCTCCCTGCCGCGGAAGTCAGGCGACTTGCGGGTTTGGATCGGACGACTACCGCGGTTACGGTGGATCTGAAAACTCAGGAAGTGCAATGGCCGGACGGACGGGCGTCGTTCCAGATCGATCCGTTTGCCAGGGCGTGTCTCCTTGAGGGTGTTGACGAACTGGGGTACATCCTGGCGCACGATGATGCCATCACGGCCTTCGAGCAAAGGCGGAAAGGGGCGGCTGGCGCATGAATGCGACAATCGTGGT
>JAGDMK010000118.1 GCA_017860635.1 Bacteroidota bacterium | reverse complement strand
TAATGGGGCGATCAGTAGGAAAAGTATGGCACAGAGGTGAAGTGGCGGTCCGGAACTCATGGGAGAACATAGGCAACCCGAAGTTCTAAGTCAACATGAGCTGGTGCTACCTTCGTTTCAGTCTACCTTCGTTTAGCTGCAACTTCGTACGGCGTCAGGTGGAGCCGCATGGAAGTCGGGGCCCGGCATCACTCTTGACACGATGTATTACAAATGTTATAATACAGAGAAAGGACCCTGACCATGCTCAAGACCGCTGTTAGACGCGTGGGGAATAGCCTGGGGATCACCCTTCCCAGGGCCATCGTCGAAAACTACCATTTGAACGAAGGTGATGAGCTCCATCTGATTGAAACCGGCGATGGACTCATCCTGACCCCCTTCGATCCGACGTTTGCCGAATGGGCCAAAGCGTACGAGAAGACCAACAAGCGGTACCGTAATACACTCCGCGCCCTGGCGAAGTAATGGCCATCCGATTCATACCGGATGCGATTGTCCCCATCATGCATGCCGATCTCATCAAGCGGTACGGGGGCACTCCCGGCATCCGCGATCGCGGACTCCTGGCTTCGGCACTTGCACAGCCGCGAATGACGGTTGAGAAGAAGTTCCTGCATCGAAGCATCTTCGACAAAGCCGCTGCCTACGGGTTCCACGTGTGCCGGAACCATCCCTTCGTCGACGGGAACAAACGTATCGCGTTTGTTTTGATGGACATCTTCCTTCAGCAGAACAGCTGGAATCTCGAGGCCTCCGAAGAAGAAGCATATGAAGTCATGATACAGCTCGCATCCGGAGACCTCAACAAAGCCGGCCTCGCTACATGGCTCAAGGCTCATTCCTCAAGACTCTGATCCCGTTTCGGGCAGCATCACACTGCGACAGGATAATGGCAGTGGGCTTCAGGGCATTTGTGCGGTGTCACCGGCGTGTGTAATCGCAGCTCGCGTGATCTGGGACGGCGTCTGGGTCACAGACCCCCTGAGGTTATGACAGCTGCCATGATAAGGATCCTTTGCTTGTGCTTTCTGCTAGGATCTTCCCATGCAGATATCTATATTCGTCTGAGATGTATGTCCAGGCATAGTGATCACGAAGGGGAGAGCTGTGCCAAGCTTTTCACCGAATCCCACCGTCCGAAGCTTAAATGTCTACATTTTCTGGCAGGTTTCCGTTAAGCGGACGGAAACCAGGGAGAAGAACATGCCAGGCTCAGTCCCCAATCCCGTCATCAGGGGTTTGAGAAAGCGTCCAGACTCACCACTATTATCTGTTGCTCGCGCCTTGCTCTGCTTTGCTCTGGCGGGGTGCTCTCCCGAGAACGAACCCGTCACTCCAAGTACCGATGGGGAATCCCCTGTAGTAGGACCACCGACAATCGTCTTGGTGGCTCCGGCCACATTCTCCACAGGGCGCGTGATTCTCACCGCCACGGTGAAAGCCAACAGTCTCCCCACCCAATGCTTTTTCCAGTATGGCGTCTACTCGGGATTCAATTCGACCTACTCGGTCTACGGCATGCAGACACCGTCGAAACCGATCGGTGAGAGCATGGACAATGTAGTGGTCCGTGACACTGTGAGCGGTCTGGACGTGGATACCACATATCACTTCCGGTGCGGAGCGACGAACTCAGAGGGGACTACGTTTGGGGCCGAACAGACCTTCGTCATCACCGCCGCGCCTCCGGTGATCACTTCAGGTATATCCATTGTCACCGGTGGTCTGCAAGTGACCGCCTCGGCAGAAGTGAAGCCGAACGGACTCGAAACCAGCTGTTATTTCGAGTATGGACAGACTACCTCGTATGGAACTCAGCTTCCGACAAAATCGATCGGGGCCGGGTACAGCGACATCGTGGTCAGTGACACGATCACCGTCCCGGCTCCGGGTACAACGATTCACTGCCGTCTTGTCGCCGTGAATTCCGACGGGAGGAGAGAAAGTGCCGACAGGGCTTTCTCGTTGGTCGGATTTGTCTATCCGCTCACCGTGGGCACACAGTGGAAGTACTCATACGAGGAATGGAGTCTTGCGGGCTATCATGTCATCCCTGGGTACTTGGGCAGCCACATCCGCGGAACTCAGATGTGGACCGTTGTGGGGACCGGATCTGCTGATTCTGTGTATATCCAGGTCTCACGAATTGACAGCATCGACAGATATGATCAAAGTGATTCCGTGATGACTTCCGTAACAACATTCACGGTGTCGATCAGCCAGTCCAACTACCGGGTCCGATGGTACGAACTCATCCTGGCACCTTTTGCTGACCGTGAATACCGTGAAAACTGGTTCAGTCCGCTCATAACGGTGCCCAGATACCTGGAATCAGGGATCGACCCACTAACGATCGGAAATGATGGCGGGGATGGTAATTCGCATTTTGCACGCTATGTTAGCGGCAAGGGGCTCGTCTCATATCGAAGATCCACTGCGGGTCACTCGTCCATCAACGAGACCCTTACACTGGAATCTGTGACGGTGGCTCCATGATCCGTTCAGCACTACCCGGGAATCTCGGCCTCGACGAGTTGCGCAAGTAATACCAGAGATTCTTGCCACCCGAGGTAGCACATCTCCGGAGGGATGACGTCGGGCACGCCTTCCTGGACAACGTCCAGCTCGGTTCCGCAGGATACCTGCTTGAGGGACACGGTTGTCTTCATCACACCGGGTAGATTCGGATCGTCGAATTCATCCGTGTTAACGATACGTTCATTCGGCCTGAGCTCCAGATATTTCCCGCCGAATGCATGACTTGCGCCTGTGCCGAAGCTGGTGAAGGACATCTTGTAGGTTCCGCCGACTTTGGCGTCGAGGTGATGGACTTTGCCCGTAAATCCGTTCGGAGGAAGCCATTTGCACATTGCCTCAGGGGTGAGGAATGCACGATAGACTCTCTCAGGCGGTGCCTTGAGAACCCGGTGGACACGGATGGTGTTGGTTGGCATGACGTTTTTGTCCCTCGAAGGGTGATGGTTTGAGTGCTCGTGCGACAAAACCGGGCAGACACAGGCTTCGCCCGATCAGAGGAGTTCATGCAGCAAGGAACGCCAGGAGGAAAATAAACGTTCCTTTTCCCAAGGGACTATCTGGTGGCACCTCCCTCCCCTGGGAACAAGCCCCCATCGAACGAGCTTTGGAAGCCGGTGTGAGCTGGTTTGATTCTTAGTGCCACGTAATGTGCGATGAGACATAGTGGAGGACCCTCATGTCACTTCTTCGATGGCAACGGTTCTGCTTGATCGCTTTGCTGGCACCCACCGGACTTCATGCACAGACTACTGCACCATACGATTCCGCTCTCGCACATCGTCTGAGTGCTGACAGGATCGGGATGAAGGTCTACGTGATGGCGTTCCTGAAGAAAGGACCGAACAGAAATCAGGACTCCATTGAGGCGGCAAGATTGCAGGCGGCCCACATGGCCAACATTCATCGCATGGCGGAGGAAGGGTCCCTTGTGCTGGCCGGACCATTCATGGATGACGGCGATCTGCGCGGCATCTACGTATTCAATGTCTCCACAGTCGAAGAAGCCCGTGCATTGACCGCTACCGATCCGGCCGTCAAAGCCGGTCGGCTCACAATGGAGCTCCATCCCTGGTACGGGTCTGCCGCACTGATGGAGGTGAGCCGGATCCACAACACACTGCAGCAGCGATGAGGACCGCTCACCCGCCTCACTGACCTCAGGGATCTCCGCCGCTCTCCCTCATCCGACCATCGATTATCTGGCCGCGTGCATTGCCGTGGAGGCAGTCAAGCCCTCGAAAACAGAACCTTGCTGCGTTCAAACAAGAGGTTTTCGTAGGATCTCTTTGCAGTATCGGATAGAAAGCTCACCTTGATGACTCTCTCCCACTCTCCCACAGCACTCTCGAGTCTGGCAAGCACATCCTGAACTACGCGATCCGGTACGCCAAGTCGCTCCTTGCCGAAATACGCCACAAGAAGTGACCTGGACAGATTCCTCTTCCTCCCATCTATGGGCAACGCAATTTCTTCCTGGACACCTCTCAATGCAATGGTCGTGTTCACGAGGTCGTAGGCGGGCGAAAGTTCAATCTTGTCATCTCTCCGAACAAGCGAGTAATTCTTCAAATGCATATCTTCGTTGCCCACCAGATAGTTGAAAAGGGTGAGCCGCAATAACTTCACCTTCTCGACAGCCGGAAATGTGCAGTGCGTGTCAATAACGTGGACTACTTGTTCCATGCTGGAATCGTATTTCGTATCTCTGGTCTTGCCCGAAAGCTGCGCGAAGTCCTCAACAGCGATCTTCCCTTGACCTGTGCGGTCAAAGCGTTTGATGAAGTATGTAAGGGAATCGTCTTTCGAACAAAGCAGTCCATGAATAGGTATTTCGACGCCAATTGATGCTGCAAGCTTCATCGTGAGATCCTCGTTCTCCGGCACCTCGGGGAAATCACTTTGTGGTTTGAGTATGTATTCTCCGCCGGTGTCGACGATGTCGAATCGCCCTTCTGTGACATTGAGCCGAGCGCTGAGCTTCGGTTGCATCCCCTGGATCGACATTTTGGAGGCCCGGGCGACTGCCTCATGTCTCTGTTGCGCAGCAGAATATGGAAGGACCCGAAGTTCCTTGAGCCTGCGCGACAGGATGCTCAGTCCTGCTGATGAGTATCGCGTCCCCTGGGGGATCTCTTCATAGGTTATGAGACAACGGTTCATGGCATCTCTTTGACGGTAACGGCACCTACGAGATCTTCTCCGACAGCAACGAGCTGACCGAAGAAATCATCCTTGTCTAGCTTCCTCTGATGCAAGAGACCTTCCAGCATGATTCCTTCCGGAAGAACTCCATCAAAGAAGGGCGGGAACCTGTCGAATTTCATCTCTCTGTTTTTGACCGGCATGGTCAGCGAGACCGCGTCGCCACGATAGTCGTCAAGATACCTGAACACGTACGCGATCCCTCGATTGACTTCTTCAAGCACTCCCGCCTGGACTCCCTTCACAAACACCCTAGCTTGTCTCACCGAGGTTCTCCCTGGCATACTTGTCCATGAGTGGACTTTCAAGCTTGACTGAAATATTCAGGACCCGAAGGATCTTTCGCAACGTGTCGAGTTGGACAGATTCCTTCCCTTTCTCTATGTCAAAGACTGCCGTCTTGCCGACTCCGGCAAGACGGGCAAGCTCTTGCTGACTCAAGCCTGCTTTCTTCCGGTGATATCGTACGACCTGGCCTATCTCTTTTGTCGAATTCATGATTTACCGTCATGACAGTATGAATTTACTGCTACGGACTAATAATACCGCTTTAGCAGTACTATGTCAAGCAAAATATTCTTATAGCGGTAATTATGAGCTAGGTTTGTTCATTCTACTTCTTTAGCGGTAACTCTTGATGCAGTTAGACACATTTTACTGCTTGGGAGGCAATTTTACGTCTTTCTGCGGGGACTTGATCACACAAGACGACTGTTAGAACTGCGAGACCGTCAGCGAGTCGAGCAGGAGACGCAGTTGCGCCAGCTTCTTCCTGCCGTTGTCATTTTGGGGGTTCAGTGCCACCGAACGAGCATAGTTTTCGACCGCAAGTCCGTACTGGTGACCGGCCATGAGGGCCTCGCCGTAGCTATCATACACGTTGAAGGATTCCGGAAAGGCTTCGATATTCAACCGAAAGACCGCCAGAGCCTCGGTCACCTGGCCCCGGCCCAGGTACGTGTATCCGAGTCTGTTCATTTGCGGTTCAATGAACAGGAGGGCTGTGCTGTCCTCCTCCCGGCGCCTGTGATAGTACTGCATCGCTCCATCAACCCCTCCACGGCGGAGTGCATCATCGAATCCGGGATCCATTCTATGGAAGACCATCCAGTAGGTCCTGAGATTCACCCTCGGGCGTGAGCAGAGACAGATCGGATTGTTGATTTCATTAGGCCTGCAATAGGGATGAGTGAAGACGGCCTTCTGTTCTACGTGTTCAAAGAGCGAGCGTAACTGCGACGGAGGAGTTCCGATCACAACGTAGCGTTCGCAGAAATCATGCCGCTGGAGCGTGTTGAAATAGTACCAACCGTCAGTAGAGACCGGCTCGGGCAGACCGAAACGTTCGGCATACACATGGAGCGCCGACGTTTCCCCCCAGTCCCGTGCGGCAATGCCGATCCTGACCGTTGAAGTGTCCTGTGCTTCATGATAGACTCTTGCGACATCCCGGGCCATTTCCTCCCACCCAAACCTGTCGGCCACATGTTGAGGAAGATTGCTTACCTCAGTGTCTTCGGTCTTGATACCGGCTGTGACACCCACCGGTCGTAGGTATTCGATGAGCAGGTCAACAGGCAGGACAGGGACAAAGTATGGCAGCACCGGCAGGGTCAGCAGCAGATAAACAAATGGGATGACTATGCGTGGTGCAACATGTTTGCGGCCAGCCTCTGCACGCTTGTCGAGCCACTGTTCAATGCCCACGGAGCCGGCGGCAATCAAGACCCCGTAGATCGGGATCATGAAATAGAACTGCCCGCCCAGGAAGAAGATGGCCAGACACAGGATGAGATAGCAGAAACCAAAGAAACGATACGCGGCCCATTGTCTTCGGAAGAGGAGCAGGATCAACCCCGTCAGCCAGACCGGCAGGCTGGCCAGGTTGTTGGGGAGAAGCTGATGCCAGAGAAATTCCAGAATTGGCGATGCATGCGTGGTTCTTCCGGCATATGTGTTCGCGTAGGAGAGAAAGTACCAGTCGTGCGACCATTGCCAGAGAACATAGGGGATCGCGCAAAGAAGTGCGATGAGAGCCCCCACCCAGATCCATGGTTGCCTGTACCATCTCCGCTCCGGGATCATCCAGAGGGACAAGAAAATCGCCAGCCCGAGGAACAGGATGGTCAGCTTGGTCAGCATGCCGAGTCCCAAAAGGAGACCCACGAGCAGCCACAAGCGCTGATCGGCACCGTTCAGCATTCTGATGATGAGATAGAGCACAGCCGCCCAGAGGACAAAGCTCACATCATCGTAGGTGTAGAGCGAGCCGAAGATCACAATACCGGAGAAGATGAGAACCGTCCCGGTCAGGATCAGCGCATAGCGCCTACCGCCCAACTCCTTTGCGATGAGGCAACCGAACACGATGACCAGTGACCCGCACACAGACGCAGCAAAGTGCACGACCTTCAGGGAATGGCCGAACAGCACAAGAAAAAGCTTCAGGTAGAGCGGGGACACGGGAGGCATGTCAAGATTCGAAAAAGAAAAGCCGTCGGCAATCGCCACATAGTACAGCTCATCACGGTGATAGCCGTATTCCGGAAGAAGCAGATGAAAGAGGACGTTGCCGAGCGCGAACGCCACGATGATCAGGACTTCGGGGGTCAGGCGGAGGTGGCTGAATCGTTGCTGCATGAGACCGAACCGGTTGGAAAACCCTTACTTGTCGCTCAATTATGTATGTGTATACGGAACCCCCTCGGGAATGATTCGCCGTGGAGAAGCCATTCCCCCGCGATGAGCATCAAAGAAGCCGTTCGCTCACGTACTCCTTAGAAACGACTCGATCCGTCCCAGCAATGGGTGCAGAGTTTCTCCTTGGGCAGGCCGATCGCATCGACCAGGTCGCAGAGCTTCTGATAGCGTAACGTCGTCAGGCCCAGCCGCTTCCTGATCTGCTCCACCATTGCCCGGTACTCGCCGTTCCCGGGCTCAGAATACTCCTTCAGTAGATCTTCCTCAACTCTGCCTTCAAGCTCTTTGATTGCAATGTGGGCGGCAAGCTCCATGTTCGATCGGGAGCGGCTGAAGTTCAGAAACTGGCACGGGTACGTGAGCGGCGGACAGGCGATCCGCATGTGGACTTCTTTGATGCCCGCCTCATGGAGGTCGCGCGTGTTGTCCTTCAACTGCGTACCGCGGACGATGGAATCGTCGAGGAGAATCCCCCTCTTCCCTTTGATGACCGATTCATTGGGTATGAGCTTCATTCTTGCCACAAGATCCCGCATCTGCTGGCTCTGGGGCATGAAGCTGCGGGGCCAGGTAGGTGTGTATTTCGCGTACGGCCGCTTCAGGGGGATACCCCGGGCGCTGGCGTATCCATACGCGTGGCCGATGCCGGAATCCGGTACTCCAGCTACAAAGTCTGCCTCGGTGGTGTCGTTTTGCGCGAGCGCTGCACCGCAACGGAAACGACACTCATCGACATTGATCCCCTCATAGAAGGAAGGGGGATAGCCGAAGTACACCCAAAGGAACGCGCACACCTGCATCTCTTCATTCGGCCTTCGCAGCTGCTCGTATCCCTCGGCAGTGATCCGGACAATCTCTCCCGGTCCCAGGAACTTTTCGGTCTCGAACCCCAGGTTGGGGAACGCACAGGTTTCGAAGGCGGCAGCGTACGCCCCAGGCTTCTTGCCGATGACGATCGGGGTCCTTCCGAGTCTGTCACGTGCCGCTATGAGGCACTCCTCTGTGAGGATCAGCATGGAGCATGATCCCTTCACGAGCCGGTAGACATTTTCAATCCCCGACGCGATCGTATCCCCCTCGGCGATCAACATGGCGACAAGTTCTGTGGGATTGATGGATCCGTGACTGAGTTCTGAAAACGTCCGCCTCTGGTCAAGGCACCGCTGCTCCAGCTCTGCGACATTGACGATCCGGCTGACCGTGGCGACCGCAAAACGGCCCATGTGGGCGGTGAGGACAATCGGCTGGGCTTCCGAGTCGCTGATGACACCCATTCCCAGATTTCCGGAGAATTCGCTCAGGGTAGGTTCAAACTTGGTTCTGAAGTACTCTGCTTCGAGACTATGGATTGACCGTTGAAAACCATTTTCGGGGGAGTACACTACCATCCCGGCCCGCTTGGTCCCGAGATGGGAGTGGTAATCGGTTCCGTAGAACACATCGTGGACACAACTTGACTTTGAGACACTGCCAAAGAATCCGCTCATGGTTATCCTTGTTATGGGGTGTGACAGAGGCGAACGCAGGCTCTGCGCTAAGAGGTCCTAGCTGGAAGTCTTGAAGCGCGGCCACTCGACGCTTATAGAGAATCGCGGACCACGTGCGACGTATAGTGGAATCCGCCGAGCCATCGGGCACCGATGTGTGTGACGCAAATATACTCCAGAGAAGAGGCAAAGGCAACGAGTCGAGTTAATTTTGGACGTGAGCTGTAATTTTGGACGTGAGCCTTCAATGATGCAACAAGCGGATCGATTTTTGGAGCCGCTCGTTCAATGAGCAGGCAGGAAGCACATCAGCATCGGACCGGACTTTTCAACGAAGCACCAGGCACGATGAGGGATGGAGGGCCCCGATGGACAGAGGACCTCAGATGACAGGAGATCTCACATGACAGAGGACCTCAGATGATAGAGGACCTCAGACGACAGAGGACCTCAGATGACAGGAGATCTCAGACGACAGAGGACCTCAGATGATAGAGGACCTCA
>JAGDMK010000117.1 GCA_017860635.1 Bacteroidota bacterium | reverse complement strand
ACCGTGCATCATTACAGCGACCGCGCATCCGGCGAAGTTTCCCGATGTGATCGATCGCGCGCTTGGCCTTCGCATCCCCCTTCCGCAACAGCTTCAGGAAGCATTCCGGCGGGCCAAGCAAAGCGTCCCCCTCGCCCCAGAGTACGAAGCCTTCCGGCAAATCCTGTGGGATGCCGTACGTCCTCTCTGACGCGGGCGGTACCCACCTGCACTCTCTCAACCCCGTTGGCTCACATGAGGTTCTACTCCAACCTGTTCTACTCCAATCTTTTCTGCTTATATCTGTTCTGCTCATATCGGGGTTCGACTTGACTTTATCTGCAGGGCAGAGTACATTGTACGCCGTCTCTGTCCTTTGACACTCTTCGCAATTCCTCCCAAATTTTCTCCCGATATACTTGCTTCATCACAGGGACACGCACGCTTCCTTCCAATACAAGAGGACAGCCTATGTCAACCCGTGAAGCAATATCCCGGAGAGAGTTCATCCGGTGGGCCGTTGCTGCGCCCGCCGCCCTGAGTGTGGCCGACGAGTTCCTCCCGCGTCTGGCCTACGCGATTCAGGACGCTGTCAAGGAGTACCCCATCATCTGGCTCCAGGCATCCACCTGCAGTGGGTGCTCGGTTTCCGTCATCAATACGATCCACCCCAGCATCAAAAATGTCATCCTCGAGCAGGTACTGCCGGGCCATCAACTTGTCCTGTCGTACCACGGCACGCTCATGGCTGCGACCGGGTCTCTTTCTGTGGAGACCGCCAGATCCACTGCCCAAAAGTTCAAAAAGAAGTATGTCCTGGTGGTGGAAGGCGCTATTCCGACGGCCCAGTCCGGCGGTTATGGTGTTATCGGGGAAGAAAACGGCCATCCTGTGACGATGCTGCAATGGGTGGATTCCCTTGGGAAGGAAGCCATGGCAGTCCTCACCGTTGGGACCTGCGCGGCCTATGGCGGCCTGCCAGCATCGGCGCCAAACCCCTCGGGCTGCAAAGGTGTGTCGGAGGTCTTTGCGGATCTGGGCATCAAAACCCCGGTGATCAACATCCCCGGATGCCCGTGTCATCCCGATTGGTTCATAGGCACGGTGGCAAAGATTCTCTTGTATGGGATGCCACAGCCGAAGGAGCTTGATGAGTATGGTCGACTAAAACTGTTTTTCGGTCGATCGGTCCACAACCGCTGCATCAATCGCGATTACCTGGACGAAGGGATCTTTGCCACCACCTTCGGGGAGGAGGGATGTCTCCTGGAACTTGGCTGCAAGGGGCCCTTCACGAATGCGGATTGCCCCATCCGTCTCTGGAACGGGAGCGTAAGCTGGTGCATTAATGCAGGCGCCCCGTGCATCGGATGTACGGAAAAGGGATTCCCCGATGCCCACTCACCAATTTATCAAAGGAGGTGATCGAGCATGGAAACCATCCGCAAGACTATCGTGATTGATCCGCTGACCCGCATTGAGGGCCATCTGAAGATCGAAGCCGACGTTGAAAACAAGAAAGTCGTGGATGCCCGGGTGGAAGGGACGTTGTACCGGGGATTCGAACAGATTCTGGTCGGGCGCAATCCGGTCGACGCCATTCAGATTACACAGCGCTTCTGCGGCGTCTGTCCGACCCCGCATGCCATCGCCTCTACGCAAGCACTGGAGAATGCGTTCGGCATCATGCCGCCGAATAACGGACGCATCATCCGGAATATCATGCAGGCGGCGAACTACGTGCAGTCGCATGTGCTTCACTTCTATCACCTGTCGTCACTTGACTACTTCCGCGGTCCCGACGTTCCTCCGTTCGTTCCGCGGTATGAATCCGACTACCGGGTGCCGAAGAGCGTGCATGAAGCCCTGATCCAGCACTACATCCAGGCGTACCAGATGCGTCTCAAAGCGCATGAGCTCTCAGCTATCTGGTCGGGGAAAATGCCCCATGTGGCTTCGATTGTTCCGGGCGGAGTGAGTGTTGTACCGCGCATCGACAATATCACGACCTCACTCTGGCGATTGAAAGAGCTGACCGAATTCATCAACAACGTCTACTTGCCGGATGTGATCACGCTTGGCGAGGTGTACCGGGATTACTTCTCCATTGGCGTTGGACCGAAGAACTATCTGTCGTTCGGGTTGTTCGATCTCGACGCGGAGCCTGACGTGACAAAGAGAAAGCGATTCTTCCCCATGGGGCGCATCACGAATGGAAAGCTGGAGAGTGTTGATCCACAAGCCATCGTCGAAGATGTGCGGTCCTCCTGGTACAGCTCTTCCAGTCATCTCCACCCATCGAAAGGGGAAACCGTTCCCAAGCTGGAAAAGAAAGGTGCCTACAGCTGGTTGAAGTCGCCGCGATACGACGGCAAGGTATACGAAGTCGGGCCGCTTGCCCGCGTTGCGATGATGATGCAGAATGGTGCACACCCGGCGGGGAAGGAGTTGGTAGAGAAAACCCTGCGGGGCCTTCAACTCGAATCGTCGGCCCTCTCCTCCGTCATGGGCCGGCACCTGGCGCGAGCCATTGAGTGTAAGCTTGTAGCCGACAGTCTGGGCGAGATGATCATGCAGGTCAAGCTCGAAGAGCCGGTCTGCGTTCCCCACACAATCCCGGAGAAGGGACAGGGAATGGGGCTGTGGTGTGCAGCGCGCGGAGCGCTTGGCCACTGGGTGGAGATACAGAATGGCAAGATCGCGCGCTACCAGGCAGTTGTGCCGACAACATGGAACGCTTCTCCGCGCGACGACCGGGGGCTCGCCGGTCCCATCGAACAGGCTCTTATTGGGACAACCGTGGAGGACACCGAGAATCCCTTCCCGCTGGCGCGAATAGTGCGTTCATTCGATCCATGCATAGCATGTGCGGTGCATATTCTCGAGCCGGGGAAGGCGGTGAAAAAGTTCCGGATTCTGTGACTCACCCGACGATGGAGGATTTCAAGCCAGTCCCTCCGGTGGCGATCATCGGTGTGGGGAACCTGCTGATGTCCGATGAAGGTATCGGCATTCATGTAATTCGCGCGATGGGGCGGTGCAGACTGCCGCACCGGATAGAGCTGATCGATGGCGGGACGGGAGGGCTGTCGCTTCTCAATCTGATGCGCGGTCGTGAGCGGGTGATTATTGTTGATGCGGTATCGGCGAAGGCTCCACCCGGGGCGGTCTATCGATGGACGCCCACACTCGTCCACAGTCCACCAAAATGTTTCCGTTCCGCGCACACGGAGGGCATTCAAGAGATCCTGCAGGCGGGAAGCAGGCTTTTTCCCCTTCCCTCCATCCTCTGCATCGGCATCATTCCGCATGATGCCGCAACTCCTGGAACATCTCTCAGCCGGACGCTCCGGCGCCAGCTGCCGGCGATTGCAAGGATAGTCCGACGCGAGGGAATTCAACGCAGCCCATCCTCCGTCCGCAGCACCTCGGGTCCTCGTATTCCTAGAACACGCAGTGGAATTCTCCGACGCGGTCCAAACGCTACTTGATCGCCCCCGCAACAAGCCCCTTCACAAACGTCTTCCGCATCAGCAAAAACACCAGCAAAGGGGGGATGCTGAACAGCACTGCGGCGGCGGACATCTGGTTCCACACGTCCTGGAACTCCCCGACAAACAGTCCGATTCCTACCGGGATGGTTCTTGTAGTGTCCGAGTTGGTGAGTATAAGTGAGAAGAAGAATTCGTTCCAGGACCCGAGAAACGCAAACATCGCGGTACCACCCAATCCCGGAAGTGCAAGAGGAAGGAGAACTTTCCAGAGTGCACCAAGCCGGGAACAGCCGTCGATGAGTGCGGCATCCTCGACCTCCCGGGGTATGCAGCAGAAGAACCCGTAGAGCAGCCAGATGACAAACGGCAGAAGTACTGCCGTGTGCGTGAGCGCCAGCCCTATGATGGTGTCGTACAGTCCGATCGTTGTGAGAAGCTGAAAGAGCGGGACAATGACCGATGCACCGGGGAGCATTTGTGACAGAAGCAGGATCAGCAAGAAGATGTTCTTTCCCGGGAACTGGAATCGCGAAAACGCGAACGCTGCAAGACTGCCAAACAGAAGCGTCAGCACCGTGGCGATCGTTGCCACGACCAGGCTGTTGACAGCATACGTGGCGAATGGCATGAAGAAGAACATGTCGACGTATGGCTGGAAGCTCATGTCCGGTGACGTCCAACTCGGAGGATACGCGTTTACTGCCGTTAGCGGCTTGAGCGATGTGGCAAACGTCCATAGGACCGGGAGCAGAACGAGAGCAGCAAGGACGAGCAGAAGGAGGATAACGGCGGTGCGCTTCATTCCGGCTCCCTCCTCGAAATGATCTTCAGATAGACCAGAGAAAGACTGATGAGGAGGAAAAAGATGACAATGGAAAGTGCAGACCCTTTGCCGAGATCGAACTGCACGAACGAGAACTCCCGGACCAGCACGGGGAGCACCATGGATGCGTTGATGGGTCCGCCGCGCGTCATGACGAAGACAATGTTGAAGTCGTTAAAACTCCAGATCGTTCCCAACAGCAGCAGGACAGCCGTCACCGACTGCAGGTTGGGCAGCGTGATATGGAAGAACTTCTGAAATGCTGTCGCGCCGTCCACCGCGGCAGCCTCATACTGGTCGTGGGGTATTGACTGCAGACCGGCTAGGAACATTACCATCGCAAACGGGTAGAACTGCCAGAGACGTGCGATGATCACGCAGGCAAGCGCCGTGTCGGCGCTCCCGAGCCAAGTGATTTCTTCGTTGATCAGGCCCAGACTGACCAGCCAGTGATTCACAATGCCGAAGTTGTCGTTCAAAAGCCATTTCCAGGCAAACCCCGCGACGACGGGTGAGATCACCCATGGAATCGTGTAGATCACATTCATCACTGAGGTGATGGGACCGATCTTGAGGTTCAGCAGCAGGGCGAACGCAAGTCCGATGACAAGGGCGAGGACCGTGCCGACGGTCGCGTATACCAGCGTATTCCAGAATGCAAGCCAGAATACGGCGTCCTGAAACACCTTCTCAAAGTTTCCGAAACCAACCCAGTCGCCTGTCCCACGGACAAGGCTCACAGAATGGAAACTATTGAAGAGGTTTTGAGCCAGAGGATATGCCAGCACAAAGACCGTGAAGAGGAGTGCCGGGAAAAGGAGGAGATAAGGTGTGGCGCGTTTCATCGCTTCCCGTCGAGAATCTCCTGGGCTTCAGCCCCTGCGCCTGCCATCGCCTCTTCCGGAGAGATATCGCCGACGATGGCCTTCTCGCACCAGGGTGTAATGACGTTGTTCGCGATGTTGATGATGCCGGGATGTGAAGGCCATGGACGGGCACGGGCGAGCTCGTGTCTATAGACATCGATGAACTCCCACTTCTCGGCTTCCGGACTGTTCAGGACCTGCGTCGTGGTGGCAATCCCCCCGAAATCCTCTGTAACCCAATGCATGTCTGCGTCGACGTTTCGGAGAAACTTCAGAAATTCCCACGACTCCTGCGGATGCTTGGAGAAGGCACTGATGGCATACATCACCATGTCCTGCAGTGTAGGCAGCGTCTCATATTGTGCGATCAAATGGTCCGGGACAGGGACCGGCACGGTATAGAACTGCTTACCGGGGCTCTTCTGATTCACGACACTCCGCCACCAGGGTCCTTCGATGCTCATCGCCACCTTGTTGCTGCAAAAGAGATCGTTGATCTCTGACATCTGGTATGCGAGAAAACCAGGCGTAATCGAGCGGTCGACCTGGTGCATATCCGCAAACAGCTTCAGGGCCGCAACGCCGAGGGGTCCGTTGAATTCGACCTTCTTCAGATCGTCGGACAGGATGTTGAGGCCTGCCTTGAACAGGAATGGAGCGAAGCGGTAGGCAAACCCGCCGCGATCTCCGCCGAGGAGCACGAGTCCCCACTGATCCGTTTTCCCATCGCCGTCAATGTCCTTCGTGAGGCGGCGGGCCGCAGTGCGGAATTCCGTCCAGGTCTTTGGCGGCGCGATTCCTTCCGCGTCAAACAGATCTTTGTTGCAGACGAGAGTAAACGCGATGGCGGAACACGGAAGGCCGTAGTAGTTGTCCCCATACCGGGTCGATTCGATGAGATTCGGCTGGTACCAGCTCTTGACCTCTTCAAAATCCGGAAACGTGTTCACCGCATAATAGAAGCCGCCCCCGCCGAATTCGGCGCCATAGTTGGCATGGACGTTCATGATATCGGGCCCTGTGCCCACGCTCAGATTCGAATAGAGAATCTCGCGTATCATGTTCCAGCTCTTTTCGCTCTGGACGATCCGGATCGTGGGATTGAGGATTTGGAATGTGTCGATTCGTGCGCGCAGGAATTCGATAAACTTCGGGGTTCCGCCGAAGTTCCAGAGCTGAAGCTCAACACCGTCGTGCTTTTCCCCGCAGGTGAGTGTAAACAGGGAAAGGATGAGAAGCGGGATCAGGCGTTTCATGGTAGTACCCGTATTCCAGTGGTCTTCGCACACTGTCATGGGTCTGAAGACCGGTGTGCCGTCCGGTCTCCGGACCCGCTGACCAACCAGGAGGCAGGCGTACGCCTCTCAGCTGCCGGCCAGTTCCCTGGCTGTACGCACGAACGTGATATAGTTCTCCGGCGGTGTTCCTTCGAGAACGCCGTCGGCCGTTGACAACACATGCTTGTATCCGTTCACCGCACTAACGATGGATCGCGTAGCGGAGATGATCTCATCCGTTGCTCCATCGCGGAGGATCCTGAGATTCAGATTGCCTTTGCTGCAGATCGCCGGATCCAGGTAGCGGCGCGATTCTGCAAGATCATTGTCTCCCTCAGGAGGCGGAGCAATGGTCTCGATGAGGTCCGCTCCCAGGGTATTGAATGTCCCATCCTGTATCATCTGCCGCGTGAATCCACAGTTGTGGTACCAGAACAACCCTCCCCGGTCATGGGTCCATTCCGCGAACCGGCGGATATGCGGCAGGTCCATGACTTGAAACAGCTCGGGAGAGGTCATCTCCAGTCCATAGCTCGAATCGCTCATGAAATCGATGCCCTCCTCCATGGCAATCGACATGACGACGAGCGAGGCTTCGAAGATCGCCTCCATGCTCCGGATGTACACGTCCTGATAGTCGTTCCAGTGGTAGAAGATGTTTGACGGGTTGATCTGATAGCCGAGCCAGGATGGGTGGGGGTGCCCGATGACGATGACGCCGTCCTCACCGACGCGCTTCCGCCATGTCCGGTAGTACGTCCGGATTTCTTCTGCGCGGTCTCCCACTTGCTCGCAGACTGCGACGAGCATGGCGTGATCCTCCGGTGTCTGAACCGGGCATGTTTCCGCGTCGTGCCAGGGGATATTCTCGCCGCTGGCACGGTGTATCCACTCTCCCCGGCCTGTCCGGATAACCCTTGTCAGAGACTTGTCTGTCGATCGTTCCGGGTCGACGCTCCAGTTGAAGATCAAACCCGAGCAGTCCGTCATGAACATGGGTTCATAATCCAGCGAACGGGAGAGCGTAATCTCGTTGAGAATATCATCCTCCACCACGGGAATCTGGAGATATTCGAGGCACCTCCTGATCACAGCCGGAAAGGGGAGGAACGGAGAGACAACCTGCCGTGTGGAACGTGAATCCCGCACGTAGGAAAGAAACCGTTGCCGTGGCGTAAGGGTCATCGGGACGATCCGCCTACTCTTCAGCGATGATACGGTCGACCACCATCTGCCGCATGGCGGGAGAGAGACTGGCGAAGTAGGCGCTGAATCCTGTAACGCGCACGACAAGATCGGGGTATTTGGTCGGGTCTTTGTGAGCCTCCAGAACCTTCTTCTTGTCCAGGAGATTCAGGTTGATTTGCGTGCCGCCCAGATCGAAGTGGGTCTTGATCAACGCGGCGATATTGGTGATATCTTCTTCGCTTCTGGAGACTCCGGGATCGAGTTCGATCTGCATCGGCGCAGTGTTGCCGTAACCCGGCTGGACGGCGGCGACGGCGCGTGCCAGCGCGGTAGGCGCAGCATCTTTTCTGAAGCCGGGGTCAGGATTCGGTCCGTGCGAAATCCTCTCCTTTGCGCGGCGTCCGTTGGGGGTTGCACCGACATCCTTGCCCAGCAGGAGGTTGGCCGCCCAGGAGAAGAGGCCGGGAATCATGATGAACCCTTTGGGAGTCGGCTTCTCCTTTACCAGCGCGGTGAATGTGCCGGAGACTTGCTCGGCAAAATGATCGGCGCGCGATCCACCGCTGCCATAGCGTGGGATCCTGCGCATCATCAATCTCGCCCGTTCGCCTTCCGTACCTTCCCAGTTCGAATCCAGGAACGCCATTATCTGGGGCCATGTGAACCGCCCTTCCTTCTCGACGCGCAGTTCAAGTGCCGCAAAGGAGTCTGCGACGGTTGCCAGCCCCGAACCGTCGACGCACAGGTTGACGTACTCCACGCCCCCGTGCGAAGCGTCGCGTCCCCGTTCGATGGGACCATGGCAAAGCAGATCCAGATGCAGCTCTGGAAACACCCTGTACATGTGGTCGATGTGGAAATCGAGGCTTTCGGCGATGACGTCCACGGCCCTGCGCAGATGTTTCTCGAATCGCGTCCAGAGTTCCGCGATGCCGGGCTTGATGCTCGTGTCGCTTGTCATTTCTTTGAGGGCCACCTCAAACACACGGGCGAGGTTGACCTTCACGCAATCATTCACCGTATATTCCCGGCCGGGGATGGCGCACCAGTGGCATCCGGAATACGCGCGCTCACGGCCCAAAGCGAGAGGATATCCGTTCCGCGCAAAGCCTTCACTCGTCCGGTCCACGCCAAGGAATTTCGGAATGCCGGTCCTGTCTTGAAACATGATCTCCACACCGCGGTGGAGGAGGCCGGGATCGACATGAGATCCAACGCTGACCCCGACGTTCACCGGGATCTTGAGCCGGTGAGCAGCCTCCAGGACAAGATAGGAAAGCTGATTGGTGGTGTCTTCGTGGGAGGAGTCAGGCCCGCCCAGTTGCGTGTACGAGGTATCCATCAAAAAATGACAGGCCAGGTGAAATACCGCTTCTTCGTCGGTGAGGATTCCCCGGTCCCTGTCGCGCTGGTAGAAGGGGTAGAGGAACTGATCGATCCGGCCGAGAGACCCGCCCATGTTGTACATCTTGCCAGCCATCTGGTACCACAGCATCCACTGGCACGCCTCCCGGAATGTGCGGGGTGGTTCACTGACCAGCCACTCATTGATTGAAGCGATCTGGAGGAGGTTCTCGTGGTATTGTGGATTGCTCTCGCTGGCGGCCATCTCGCGAGCGGCGCGTGCCGTGCGGCCGATCCAGCTTTGCATCCCGAGGACGAAAGCCTCCAGGCCATCATACAGCTCCTGGGCCTCTTCATCCTTGTTGACGGTTCTGAAGTGCCGGATCTTCTCGAGGATACCTCCCCATCCAAGTGACAGGCCAATGGTCATATCCTGGCAGAAATGCTGGACGGCTCCAATGCCATGGTG
>JAGDMK010000116.1 GCA_017860635.1 Bacteroidota bacterium | reverse complement strand
ATTGACGATCTTGTGAAACGGCTGGTACAGTTCCCTGTAGGCCTTGCGGGAGATGAACGTCCCGGTCTGTGTCCCGAAATCCGTTCCGGTCACAAAGCCCACTTGCACCTTGTCGCCGAGCGCAGCGATCAGCAGCTCGAGGTTTTTTAGCGCGATATCACATTGCCCCTCGAAGACCTTGTAGACATACTCTCTCCGGGCACTCGTCGAGACGTACCATTCCTCCACATCCCGGATCCCCCGGGTATGTTTCCGCCCGAGTGCAGGAACGAGGGCAATGTCACCAAACGCGGTTCCCGGGACTCCCAGAATGCTCCCTTTTTCCCTGAGGACAGCGCGGTCAGCCTCTGCTCCGTAATGACGGAGATCTTCCTGCGTCAGCACCGAGAACTCTTCCAGGTTCGCCGCGGGATCGAGGTCCTCTTCGACAATCGGCTCCTGCCGGCGGATTGCGTCGAAGAAGTACCCGCCTTCCGGCATGCGGGCGCACGGCGGGACAGTCGTATCGCCTTCCGGATATATGAGCAGGTTCCTGTTTGCATCCGTTGTCACGCGGAAATCTTCCGGGACCAGCACGTGGGTTCCGTCAAAGAGCGTGAACGGTTTCCATCCCCTGTTGGGAAAGCCGAACATAGTCTTCGGCGCCGGGACGCTCATGACGTCGATGCCGAGCGCTTCACGGAGATCGTCGTCGATCTCGCCGAGCATCTGATAGGGTTCAATCACTTTCACCCGGTATGACGGATCGCCCAGCAACCTGTGCCGCAGCTTCGCGACAATGCTGACCGCCATCCCTGTCACCGCCGTTCCTCCGAAATCCACGCACACACGGTCTGTGGGCCGATGGCGGAGTGTCGTGTCGAGCCGTTGACGCGAGGTCATGCTCATCGTTTGTGACTCCCTTCCCAGTAGCGCAGCTTGGAGGTTGCCGGGAGATCAGGGCTCCCGTCGAAATTCAGTCCGCCCCTCACCGGCAGCTGCTCGTGCAGAACCGCTCCCCGGTAGGATATTTTAGCCGCACCGACCATCGCGTAGTCGACCGTCCTCCCGCTCTCCACGGCAAACAGCATGTAGGCATCCGTCTCATACTCTCCGTATTGCGTCCGGCCCGATTCGTACGTATACATCGGACGCCGCCAGTCGCGGACCAGTTCTGCTTCCATGTCCAGTTTTGCTCCCATCACATAGGTCTTTCCGCCCTTCGTGATGCTGAGGCCGATAGCCTTCCCGGGCCTGTCGGTCTCGACCATACGCACGCATGCGGCGAGTGTGTCCGGCGTTTCGTTCGCGCCGTGTGGAATCAGCACCGTCACGAAGGTCTGCATGTCATTCCGGTAGCCGTGGCGGCCGATCATCTGGTAGACGACTTTCTCGCGCTGCCAGTACCGCTGCTGTTCCTCGACACCGTCCTGAAGCTGTGCACGCTGCGGGAACAGCACCAGAAGCTGATCCGGACCCCGGACATCCAGCGTCTGCAACGAGTCGTATGCGGTGTCGTACCAGCCGGTCCCCTGAGCGATCACCTGCCGCGTGTGCCAGAGATTGGCCATGGTCAGGTACGTCGGCCGCGTGAACCGGAGGGCATCGATCACAACGAACCAGTCCAGTTCGCGGATAGAGAAGATGAGACGGTCCGACTCATACCCGAGCCCTTCATCCATCAGTCGCGTGCGCGAGTAGTCGACATCCTTCAGCGCAAGGAAATCGATTTTGCGGGTGCGTATGTCCCGGTACGCGCCGGAGTTCCGGAAGAACTCGAGCATGGACTGACCGGGGACGGCATGCTGGCCGGGCGTGGCATAGCGGTACTCTCCCTGCCGTTGTCCAAGAGCGATCTTGCCATCGCGCACGGCCACCCTGTTGTGGAAGTAATCGGCGCGGAAGGCGCCGTAGGGGCCGCTCGGCATGTAGTCCCTGTACCCGCCATCGTGCAGCAGGATGCTGTTGCTTCGCATGAGCAGCACGATGCTGTTTTCATCGGAGTGCCCGTGATGCATCTTCTCTTCTTCCACGGCAATGCTGTTGCGGAGGTTCTCGCGGAAGAGCCATCCGCCGTCCCCTTCGTCCCGGTAATTGAGCAGCATGTACGTGCTGGCAGGAGTCCATCCATTGCGGAAGACGATCTTCTTCCCGACCAGATCCTCCAGGACCTGTCTGCTGCCGTTCGCCGGAGGCGTTGCCGGAAGCGAAAGATCCGCCCATCGCAAGGCATCGGAGAAGATCAACGCCTGGAAGACGCTCTTTCTGGCAGGAAGAGGGGTCGTGAACTTGCGGAATGCGCGGGCCGCCGCCCAGCGCAGGCGCGGATCCTTATTCACCGCCGCACCTTTTTCGAAGAACGGTATCATCCGGTCCCAGCTGGTCCCCCAGTTGGCATCGCCGAAATCCGGAAGAAAACCCGCGGGGGTGAGCAGCTGGAGAAAGTACTCGAAGTAATACTGCATGAAGGGCGAGCGATACGTGCTTTCGTCCTGGCGGATATCGCTGAGGTATGAGAGCAGCGAGTACAGCCACACGCCGTGGTAGCCCGTCGCGTCCTCGATTTCCCATTCTTCGAAGTTATCCCCCACGATCGCTTTCCCCATGGTCAGCCATTGCGCGCGGTGGGGATGCTCCGCGACGACCTTTGCGGCATAGAGAAGGGCTTCCGCGCGAAGCATGGCACGGTTCATCGGCCCCCATTCCTGGAACCGGACCAGATAGTCCGCACTGCCCGCAATCCCCTCCTCGATTGTGGCGCGCTCCGACGGCGTCAGGGAAAGGTGCTGCTTGACAATGGCATACGCATGACAATACTTCCCGAAGAAAAAAATGTTCGGGATCACGGGGAGACCGTTGTCATACTCCGCACGTGTGGCGGCATACTCTTTGGGGTATGCATCACGGTGCCTGCCAAACTCCAGCAGGAGTCTCTTCGCCCTGCGAAGGTATTCTTGATCGCCGGTCACGCCGAAAAGGTTCGCACTGAGGGCCGCAAGGTAGACTTCATTCCCCGGAGGATTGTATCCGAAGACATACTGAACGTCGACGCTCTTGCGCCAGGTCTCCCGGTCGGCTTCGAGGGATGCCCAGGCGTCATCCGCAGCGGGTTTTATGTAGGCAAGATATTCTGCTTTGCTGATCGCCCCCTCCTGTGCGTGCAGCAATGCTGTTCCGTTGGAAAGCAGGAGGAGGGTCAGGCAGATCAGGGGCATTCGCATAGCGGATCTCCGGGAGAAGGAACGCCACTCCGGGGCAGAGCGCAGGCAATGCCCCGGAGTGCAGAAAACAGGGAGTCAGGGTGGTGTCGCGTTATTCGCTCGTGGTCAGAAACAGCGGCTTCATTTCGAAGCTCTTGTAGTGCGGGCGAAGGCGTTCCGTATTGTAATGCTCGCGGACATTGACGAGCTTCTTTGAGCTCGTGACGACGTCGAGCGGCATGTTGTCGTAGCGTCCATTCTTCAGCACAACCAGCCGTCCGTGAACCCCCTTGAGAATGAGATCGAGCGCAAGGTTGCCGTACGCCATCGGCACGATGGAATCGATGGCATCCGGGTCGCCGCCGCGCACGAGGTAGCCCAGCTTCTGGGCTATGGTGTTGATGGCTTTCCCATTGTTGTACTTGGGCGAGAGTTCCTTGAGCTTCTCGGAAACGAGGTCGCCGATCCCGCCGAGTTTCTTGTGACCGTACGCATCCGTGGTCTCGAGCGTGAACACCATCTCCCCTCCCTCAAACATCGCCCCCTCGGAAACCAGCACAACGGAGTAGCGGCTGGGATTCTGCTTCCGGTCATACGTCATCAGCTCCGTGAGCTGATCGATGCTGAACTTGTGTTCGGGGATGACGCACCGGTTCGCTGCACCGGCAAGCGTGGGAACCATGGCGGTGAATCCGGCGTAGCGTCCGAACACCTCGAGGACGAGGAACCGCTCATGAGATCCGGCCGAGGTCCGGAGGCTGTTGGTCATCTGGATCGTGCGCGTGACGCACGTGCTGAAGCCGATGCAGTAGTCGGTCCCGGGCACGTCATTGTCCATCGTCTTGGGGATTGCCACTACTCTCAGTCCGTCCCGGTACAGCCGGACGCCATAACTGAGCGTGTCGTCGCCGCCGATGGGAATCAGATAATCGATGCCCAGCCAGGAGAGGTTGGTCATCACCTCGGGCGTGAGATCGTTGTTCTCCGCAGCGTATTTGTCCTGGAGGTGCTTGGGCACCGCGGATTTCTTCATGTGGCTGGGCCGTGTGCGCGATGTGTGGAGGAATGTCCCGCCGGTCCGCCCCGCCTTATTCACGATCTCTTCGGTCAGTATCTGGTAGTTGTCGGAGTTGTCGTAGTCTTTTTCACGCACGATGTCCACCAAGCCCGCCCATCCCCGGCGCAAACCGATCACGCTGTATCCCTCGCGAAGCGCACGGATGGTGACGGCGCGGATTGCGGGATTGAGTCCCGGCACGTCACCCCCGCCGGTGAGAATACCAATGACGCCTTTGCCTTTGTTAATGTTTGCCATACTACACTCCTGACAGGTGAGTCTGATGAACGGTGGACTTATCGTACAAGAAGCATCGAACGGGTCGTGGTGAAGTCATTGACCCGAAGCCGGTAGAACAACACTCCTGACGCTGCCGCCCGGCCGGCGTCGTTCGTGCCATCCCAGCGCACGGAATACGCGCCGGGAGGAACTTCTTCTGCAAAGAGGCGGCGGACCTGCCGTCCCTGTATATCAAAAATCGTGATGTCCGCGCTCGCCGGCCCGTTTCCGAACGGGACCGTGAAGGAGATGATCGTCGACGGATTGAAGGGATTCGGATTGAACGGATTCGGGAAGTTCTGCAGAAGCGAGAAGCCCTGCGGCTGGGTTCCCGGGTCCGGTCCGACTGGAACCGCCGTGAGCAGCATCGCACCGGTCCCGCGCGACCCGCCTTTTGCATCCGCCAGATACAGATTGACCCACGATGGACGGAATGCTGAAGTGGCCTGGTACTGCGATTCCCACTCCTCATCCGTGAGCCGCTTGAAATTGGTGCTGACATATTCGTAGTAGCTCGTCACCGGACCCGCGAATGCCGTTGCAGTGCCGTCGGAGCACGGAGCAATGACGACAGCCATATTGACCGGCCCCGTTCCGCCATGCAGCACCCAACCCACTAAACCTCCCGCCTCGTCAGTGGGGGCAGTATGAACATCCGCCACGACCCTGTCATTCTTTTTGAGTCCTTCTTCTCCTGTATAGTAGAGACGGACGTACCATCCTTCGGGCTTTGTGGTGCACCCTGAGGGCACATCGTAGATCATCCGGTGCAGGAAACTCAGCTCGTCCTCTGTCGGAGCTTCGCCGATGCGCTGCTTCCCGGCTACGGACGCAAGCGTGTCCATGATCACACCCATCTGCACGAAGTACTCCGCTGTACGCGAGATATCCGCAAGTGACTCCCGCTGGAAGAGCGCCTTTCCGGCGTCCGCAAGCGACCGCATTCTCCGGAAGAACTCCGGGACAGGTTCGACAAAACTCTCCGGGAACGAGCAGACGATCCCGCCGGTATACGACTGCTTGGCATAGAGCAGGTTGTCGTGACGCAGTTGCGCCCACGAGGCCAGTTGTGTGTTCATCCCCTTCTGCCACCAGGCCGCGGTTTGCATGAGCGGCGGCAGGTTCGTCCGTTGCGAGGGAGGCGAAAGTGCCCGGAGCGCATGAAGCCATCCGGCATAGAGCGTCTGGTCCCAGTAGCCGGGCTCGTATCCGTCAATCAGATACCGGAGCGCCGCGAGATTGGTGGCGTACGGGTACCTCTCCATCTCAGTCTGCAGCAACTGGCCTGCTGCGTCGTTGCCCAGCGCGAAAAGGATGTCCAGTGTCGAGGGGAGCATGCGCCTGACCTTCTGCCCCTGATACAGGATCCGGTCGTACACGACATTGCCCGTTACGTAGGAATCCACAATGAACCGCTGTCCCAGGAGGAGAAACGCTGCCGCAGGTTGAATCTGATCAGGGTTGTTCGGGTCAGACCAGAGGATCTGCGAGTTGATCCGCTGGACGGCATATGAATGAGCAAGGAGTCCGCTCTGAAACGTCCGCCAGCGTGTGATGTCGGCAAGCTGTGACGCGTCGGTGAGCCCGCCCTCTGTGACGAACTTCCTGAGATGCGCCGGTGTGATATTGTCCTGTTCGCCGACAAATCCCTGCAGGATCGCATCCATTTCGTTCAGCAAATCCCATGACGAAGAGGCGGTCAACGCATCCAGAAGGAGGACGGACACGATGGTTTGTCTCTGCAGATCCGCTTCCGGGACACCGCTTCCCGCCGACTTGGGGGCGCCGCAATACAGTTCGGTCCTTCCGAGCCAGATCATTGCCTGGAAGTACCGCCGCAATGTTTCCTTGTCGGTGTAGTGCCCGCGCGGGGTGAACTGACTAAAATCGATCGTTCTGGTCGCCGATCCAAAGAGCGCGACATCCTGCGGCTGTGCCGCTGCGATCTGCTCCTCCAGTGACAGCACAACGCCCAGGTTCTCCGCGAAGATCGGCGCCACCGATCCGCCCAGAAGCCGCCGCGGAACAGTCAGGTAGAGGTCCGCGTCCTTCAACGCAGTGAGCACGCCCGGAGTGCCGCTGTAGCGTTGGGCCAGCTCCGGCAGTGCGGCATGGAGCCGAGTCAGCAGCGTGTCCAGATTCCGGATCAGCACTTTTTCTTCGACGCTCTTGAGAAGTGCATCATACGACATATGGAATGCATGGAGAATGGCATCGGCCGAGACAAAGACCGGCAGGTCCGCATGATAGGCCTCCAAAAACGCATATCCGAACGATCCCCGTTTCAGCCGTTCGGTCACGACAAAGCCATGAGCCTGTAACAGTTGCTTTTCATAGGAGGTCAGTGTGTAGAGCGAATCGATACGGGAGAAATATGCGGGATCGGTGGCCTGGGTCGGAACGTTGAGCGTGAATGTCCCGGCCGGATACAACGCCGACATGCCCGCGTGGGTCAGATCCCTGTGGGATGCGAGAAACGTCTTGTAGGCCTGCAGATCAAAGGCCCCACCCCCCTGTGCACGACCCGGCGAAACCCCTGCGGCGAGCAGGAGCATCAGTGCGGCAACACCCCGCCAGACGTTCATGGAAGCACCTTTGTGGAAGGATTATCAAGTAAAAGTACCCAGCGTTTGCGACAAAATCAACATCCCCCGGCTTGCGGCTCAGGGGCATTTCACGTATTATGCCTCCACAAATTCCCCTCCGGCATCCGGATGCACGCATGACAAAGAATTCCCGGCTCCGTCTCGACGCAATTTCCGGCGCCCGCATCGAAAACTACCAGAAATTGATGCGGTACAAGATCCGCGATATTCTGCTGGTCTCCAGCATGTACGACCAGTACCTGTTCGAAGAAGACGGCCGCCTCTACGAGCTGATCCGCCAGGAATTCCAGGTCCTGAACCTCAGCCATCCCCCCGAAATGACCCATGTCAGCAGCGGGGGCGAAGCCCTGGAGCTGATCGCGTCGGGAGAACACTTTGACCTGATCATCACCACGCTCCACATCGAAGACATGCACGTTGTCCGCTTCGCACGCGAGCTGCGGGAAACGGGCGTGGAAACCCCGATCGTGCTCCTGGCCTACGACAACAAGGAACGGAAGGAGCTGGTCACCCATTACGATACCTCCGTCTTCGAAAAGGTCTTCCTCTGGCAGGGTGATTACAGGCTGCTGATCGCCATCATCAAATATCTCGAGGACAAGCTGAATGTCGACAATGACACCAGGGCCGTGGGCGTGCAGGTCATCATCCTGGTCGAAGACAGCGTGCAGTTCTACTCCATGTACCTGCCGCTGGTGTACACGGAGATCCTGAACCAGTCGCAGCGGCTTATTACAGAGGGCGTCAACATCAGCCACCGGTTCCTCCGCATGCGGGCCCGCCCCAAGATCCTACTCTGCACCGACTACGAAGAGGCCTGGGCGTATTACGAGAAGTACGAGCAATTCATCCTGGGCATCATCACGGATGTGAACTTCAAGCGGAATGGGGTGAAAGACCCGGATGCCGGCTTCACGTTTGCCAGCACCGTGCGCACCCGGCACAGCGACATCTCTGTCCTCCTTCAGTCCAGCAACCCCGACTTCGAACCCAAGGCGAGGGAAATCGGCGCAAGCTTCCTGCAAAAGGGATCGCCCCGTCTTCTGCACCACCTCCGGAGTTTCATGCTGGACAATTTCGGGTTCGGGGATTTCATCTTCCGCACGGGCGACGGGCAGGAAGTGGGAAGGGCGACGGATCTGAAGACGCTCGAAGACCATCTCCGGAAGGTCCCCGATGACTCCATCGTCTTCCATGCCTCCCGCAACCATTTTTCAAACTGGCTGAAGGCCCGTACCGAATTCGGGCTGGCGCACAAACTCCGTCCCCACAAGGTATCCGACTTTGCCTCCGTCGCGGACCTGAGGAACGAGCTCATCACAGCCCTCCGGGAGTACCAGGAGAGCAGGCAACGGGGCGTGATCACAGAGTTCAGCCGCGAGAGCTTTGATCCGGTGAGCGGGTTCGCCCGCATCGGGAGCGGGTCTCTCGGAGGAAAGGCGCGCGGACTGGGATTCATTAACACCGTCATCAACCGGTACCACATCCGCGACTACTTCCCCGGGGTCGAGATCTCGGTGCCGGGCGCGGCGGTGATCGCCACGGATGTCTTCGACCGGTTCCTCGCTGACAATAACCTCGAAGTGTTTGCGATGAACGCCCGGGACGATGCCGAGCTGGCCGAGCGGTTCCTCTCAGCCCCCCATTTCCCGCAGGACATCCTCCGCCGGCTCTCCGAATTCCTCGATCTGATGCATGAACCCCTCGCCGTGCGGTCGTCCAGCGTGCTCGAGGATTCCCAGTACCAGCCGTTCGCTGGTGTGTATGCGACCTACATGCTCCCCAACAACAACCCGGACCATCACATCCGTCTGCAGGAACTTCTCGAGAGCATCAAGCTGGTCTACGCCTCCACCTTCTCGCGGAGGGCGAAAGACTACATGAAGGCGACTGCATATCGCCTGGAAGAGGAGAAGATGGCCGTGATCATCCAGCGGATGGTCGGGGCAGCGCGCAACAACAGGTTCTATCCGGATTTCGCCGGAGTCGCGAAGTCCTACAACTTCTACCCCGTGCCTCCGCAGAATGCCACCGACGGGATCGTGCAGGTTGCGCTCGGACTTGGGAAGACCGTGGTGGACGGCGGGAACTCGGTCCGCTTCTGCCCGAAGTACCCGCGGCATCTCATGCAGTTCTTTTCCACAAAGGAGACCATCCGCAACGCACAGCAGGAGTTCCTCGCCCTGGACCTGAACGAGGGACTTGTCCCGCGGCCGCCGCACGCTCCTGACGTGTTCATCAAGAAGTTTGACCTGACCAGTGCGGAGGAGGATCAGACGCTCTTCCATGTCGGATCCACGTACTCTCCCGAGAACGATTCGGT
>JAGDMK010000317.1 GCA_017860635.1 Bacteroidota bacterium | reverse complement strand
GGAAGCACACGACATTGCCCAGGTGTCCATCAACCTTGTGAACTTCCAGGTAACTCCTCCGCACGTCGCATTTGAAGAAGTGAAGCGGCAGGCCGCAACGCTGGGCGTCCGGGTGACGGGAAGCGAGATTGTCGGACTTACCCCGCGTGCGGCGTTGCTGATGGCAGGGAAGTACTATGTTCCGGAGGAACAGGACGACCGGCAACTCCTGACGATTGCCATTGAAAAGCTCGGACTGAGCCAGCTCGAACCATTTGACCCCATGAAAAAGGTTATAGAGTCACAACTCTTCTGACGGAAGGAAACGGTATCCCCATGCGCAAAACCATTCACGCATTTCTTGATGAGCTTGCTTCATCATCGCCGGCACCGGGAGGAGGAAGTGTCGCTGCCCTCTCCGGCGCGCTCGGATCAGCACTTACATCCATGGTCTGCAATCTGACCATCGGCAAGAAGAAGTATGCCGATGTGGACGAGGAGATGAAGAAGGTGCTCGGGCAGGCGGAACATCTGCGCGAACAGTTTACCGAGCTGGTCGAGCGCGATACGCACGCCTTCAACAAGGTGATGGAGGCGTTCGCCCTTCCCAAGGAGACTGATCCGCAGAAAGCCCTCAGAGCGGCCGCCATTCGGGAGGCGACGAAGGAGGCGACGCTTGTTCCGCTTGAGGTCATGAAACACTGCATCGACGCCCTTGCCCTGGCGCAAACAGTTGCCGCGAAAGGGAATGCCAATTCGGTGAGCGATGCCGGTGTCAGCGCAATCATGCTGCACGCGGCGCTCGAAGCGGCCGCGCTGAACGTCCGCATCAACCTGAAAAGGCTGAATGATCCGGATTTCGTGGGATGGAAGGAAGACGAGTTGCAGTCCCTCCGCTCAACAGGCGCATTGATGCTGGAAGAGATTCAGGGGATCGTCGACGAGCAGATGCAGAAGTAAGGGTTAGAGAAGCACGCGGAGGGCGGCTGCCAGAGCGGCCGTCTCACTCCTGAGACGGCGGGGGCCCACGGAGACAGCAGAGTATCCGTGCCTCACTGCCAGGGCAACCTCTTCAGTACTGAATCCCCCCTCAGGTCCGATGATGATGCTGTGCCCTCCGGGTTCGACCTCACCGCTCTGCACCGGCATGTCTGCTGTCGCCTCTTCGTGCAGGATCCATCTGTGGCTGCCGTGGTGTCCTGATCCTTCCAGGAATTCGCCGATGGATGCGGGAGTCTGGATGCGGGGAACGATACACCGCCCGCACTGCTTTGCGGCGGCCAGCGCGATCTTTTGCCACCGCTCCGTCCGGGCATGGCGCGGAATGGTGCGTTCGGTGAACAGAGGGATGAACGTCCGGATCCCTGCCTCTGTGAGTTTCTCGATCATGTAGTCGAAGCGCGAGGGATTCTTCAGCACTGCGGCCGCGAGTGTGACCGGTGTGGGATGTTCGTGAAGCATGGGGTAGGTCGCCTGTATCGAACCGAGGGCGGCACGCTTCTGCAGCGCCGTCAGCAGCACCAGGTACGCTGTCCCCTCTCCGTCCATCACCCCGATGATATCTCCTTCCCGCCTGCGCATGACATGCGTCAGGTGCGCGTATTCCTCTCCTTCAATGTGCACAGTGCCGGCTGTGATAGCGCCGGGAGGCGCATGGAAGTACTCCAGCCCGTGAGGGGGGGCGGACTGTCCTGCTGTGTCAGAAGGGAGTACGGAAGTCAAGGATGAACTGCCCTTTGCCCAGATTGTTGATCGCGTATTCCGTGCGTGCGACAATCCCGTACGGAAGAAGAAACCGGATCCCTCCGCCATACCCTGAGAGGAAGTCGTGCACGCTCAAGGGATTCCCCCGGAACCATGTGGTGCCGGCATCGGCAAAGAGCGCAAGGCTGACACCGAACTGCCACACGGTGAATTGCTCTGGCAGGAGGTCTGTCGGCATCCGGAACACGATGACGGGAAGCAACATGAAGCGGAGTTCAACACTCGATCCGAGCAGGTGTTCCCCTTCCAGCACGTCCCTGAAATATCCGCGGATGCGTTCTCCGTACCCGAAGTACATGCGTGCATAGGTGGGGATCCGGCCTCCCGAGGCGATGCTTCCTGTCACCCTCCCTGCCAGGGTGAAGCGGGAACTCAGCGGAAGGTATCCCCGTATGTCGGCGCCGAACCGGGCGAAATTCACGTCTGATGTGCCCAACCCATACTTGGTGACTGACACGCCGATGTACCGTCCGCGTGAAGCGTATTCACGCAGGTCCCGCGAATCATATGCATAGCTCGCGCTCGTGTAGAAAAAGCGGTCGATGCCGGTATCGGAGACCGTGCGCCCGGGCCGGTACAGTGAAACTTCCATGACCTGGTAGTTGAGACTCAGGGATCCGCTCTCGAAGAGGGAGAATCGTTTTCCAAGCCCGACGCCAAAATCGTAGTGCAGTTCATTGAAGTCGCCGGTTGCCTCCGCCTCGATCTCGCTCTTGTTCCGCACGCGGCTGAATGATGCCGCCGTGGAGAATGAGAGACGGTGCACCGGATCGATGAGCGGTTCGTAGAACGACACCTGCGCCGACGGATTGTAGCCGAAGACTGCGGACGCAAAGAGCTTCTGATTGCGTCCCTGGAAGTTGTTGTGCAGGAACCCTGCTCCATAGTATACTTTCCTGGCCTCGCCGTCACGGAATCCGAAGAGGGGCACAGGGAAGTAGTGCCAGCGCTCACTGACCACAACGTTGAGAATGCGATTCCCGGAAAGCGTGTCCACGGAGAGGTCCACGAGCGTGAACAGCCCCAGGCTGTAGATCCGTGCGCGGTCGTACTGGAGGAGCTCTGCGGTGACGGGCGTACCAGGCCGTATCGTCATTTCATTCAGAATGACGTAGTCCCTCGTTGTTGTGTTCCCCATGATGAAGACGGTATCGATGAGGAATGAAGGGGGAAGTGGTTGACCTGATTCCTCCTGGGAGGAGGCCGGCGTGCTGAGGAGCGGCACACACGGAATGATTGCGAGGAGCAGGACAATCAGGCGGCTGCGGGGATGTGTGGAATGGGCTGGGTGCACGTCTGCCTACAGGCCGAGCTGAGCCAGGGCCTCGCTGGCCGCAGCCTGCTCGGCTTCCTTCTTGTTTTTGCCGGTGCCTGTTCCCCGCCGCTCATTGTGCAGGAACACGTCAATGGTGAATGTGCGGTCGTGATCCGGTCCTTCCTCCTGAACGATCAGGTAGCGCGGTACGCCGAAACCATGTGACTGTGCGTATTCGAGAAGTCTGCTTTTGTAGTTCTGATCGGCAGTGGCAATGGATCCGGATGATAATGCTTTTGCCACCTGCCGTTCCACGAACCGACGTGCCGCGTTGAAGCCGCTGTCGAGATAGATGGCGGCGACGAGAGCCTCGACGGTATCGGAGACGATGGTTTCGTATCCTTTGCCGACCGACTGTGCGGCGCTGGGGCTCATCAGGATGAATGTGGAGAGACGGAGCTCTCTGCCGTATGCGGCGAGGGCCTTGCGGTTGACCAGCCGTGACCGCAGCTTCGTGAGGTCTCCCTCCGGAGCCCGGG
>JAGDMK010000115.1 GCA_017860635.1 Bacteroidota bacterium | reverse complement strand
TGCGCGGAAAGGCAGTCCCCGGCATCAACACCTATCGCCCGCGCCCGCGCTACCAGGCCGGTCTCCATATGCCGTTCGCAGGGTGCGAAGCATGGACGTGAAAGGTATCCCGTGAAACCCGCTTCCTATGCAACCCTCCTCAGCCTCGTCGCTGCGATCGGCGGCCTGCTGTTCGGGTATGACACCGCGGTTGTGGCAGGAGCGATCGGCTTCCTTCGCATTCATTTCGGCCTGAACGCCGCCGAGACCGGATTCGCCGCATCCAGTGCGTTGATCGGATGCATCCTGGGCGCCGCATCCGCGGGAACGCTCAGCGACCGGTTTGGCAGGAAGCGCGCGCTGATTCTCTCTGCCATCCTCTTCACCGTCTCTGCCATCTGGTCTGGACTCGCTGCGACACTGATCGAGTTTAACATCGCCCGCATCCTCGGCGGTGTGGGCGTCGGAATGGCCTCGATGCTCTCCCCCCTCTACATTGCAGAGATTGCGCCAGCGGAGATACGGGGACGCCTGGTCTCCTATAACCAGTTCGCCATCGTCAGCGGCATCCTTCTGGTCTATTTCGTGAACTATGCCATCGCAGGGATGGGCGATACGGCATGGAACACCTCTACCGGCTGGCGCTGGATGTTCGGGTCGGAAACACTCCCCGCGGTGCTGTTCATGGCTTCGCTCCTCGCCATCCCGGAGAGTCCGCGATGGCTTGTCAAGCAGGGTGACGTCGCACGTGCAGAGTCCATTCTTCAGCGCCTCTCAGGTCCTGAGCGGGCCCGTGATGACATCCGGGCGCTGCAGACCGCCCTCGCTCATGAAGCCTCCTCCGTGAAGGAACTCTTCAAACCCGGCCTGAGGCGCGCGATGCTTTTAGGCATGGCGCTGGCAATCCTCCAGCAGATCACCGGCATCAACGTGTTCATGTACTACGCTCCGGAAATCTTCAAGTCGCTCGGGACCGGAACCAATGCAGCGCTCCTGCAAACCGTCATCGTAGGCGCGTTCAATGTAGGGTTCACCGTCGTGGCGATCCGGACCGTCGACAGGCTCGGGAGAAAACCGCTTCTGATCTTCGGCGCGGGAGGCATGGCGCTGTGCCTTATCGGACTCGGCGGAGCCGCGTACTTTGGCACCACTGAAGCATGGGTCCTGATCTTCATCCTGGGATATATCGCCTGCTTTGCGCTTTCTCTGGGGCCCGTCGTGTGGGTGGTGCTTTCGGAGATCTTCCCCACCAGGCTGCGGGGGCGCGCCATGGCGATTGCCACCCTCCTCCTGTGGACATCCAACTACATCGTCTCACAGACATTCCCCATGATCAACGAAGACCCGGGGCTGGTCAGCGTCTTCCACCATGCATTCCCGTTCTGGTTGTATGCCATCTTCTGTCTGCTGACGATTCTCGTGGTCGCAGTTTTCGTCCCCGAGACCAAGGGACGGACACTCGAAGACATCGAACAGTCATGGACCCGGTGACGTGAAACGAACGGTAGTCATCCGCACCGATTCAGCAATCGCGGAAATCCAAAGGGAGCTGCACGGCCATTTCCTAGAACACCTGGGCACCGCGACGTACGATGGGATCTGGGTCGGTCGGAATTCGCCTGTCCCCGGTATCGACGGCCTCCGGCGCGACGCCGTTGCCGCACTGAAAGAGCTTTCTGTGCCGGTTCTCCGGTGGCCCGGAGGATGCTTCGCCGACAACTATCACTGGCGCGATGGCGTCGGACCTGCGCAGCATCGCCCGCGCACGGTCAACCACACATGGGGCGGAATGATCGAGGACAACGGCTTCGGCACTCATGAGTTCATCCGGCTCTGTTCACTCATTGGCGCGAAGCCGTACCTTGCAGGCAATGTCGGAAGCGGATCTCCTGCCGAGCTGCGCGACTGGGTGGAGTACTGCAACTACCCCCTCGGGAGTACTCTTGCCGATGAACGGATCGCCAATGGCGCTCCCATCCCGTTCGGTGTCCGGTACTGGGGGGTGGGCAACGAAAGCTGGGCGTGCGGCGGACACCAGACTGCAGAAGAATACGCCGCGCTCTATGCCCGGTTCGCGACGTTCGTCCCGACGTGCGGCGACACTCAGCCATACCTCATTGCGGTCGGCCCGAATAGCAACGACACAGACTGGACCAGACGGTTCTTCACGACTCTCGGACGCGGACGTGCATATGCACCCCCCATCCATGGCTTCAGCATGCACTTTTACAGCTGGGGAAAGAAACGAGCAACCGCATACACGCCGGATGCCGTTCGCGAGCAGCTCGCTTCATTCGACGAGTTCGAACATGCGGTGAAGGAGCAACGTGCGTATCTCGATGCTCTCACTCCGCCGCTCAACCGCGGACATATCGACCTGCTCGTCGATGAGTGGGGAACATGGGACGTCAGCGATCCGGCTGAAGAGCGCGAACACGGACGCTTCTGGCAGCAGAACACCATCAAAGACGCGGTCGCAGCGGCCCTGGGCCTGAACCTCTTTCACCGCCAGGCCGACAAGCTTTCCATGTGCAACCTTGCGCAGGTTGCCAACGTGCTTCAGGCCCCGCTGCTGACGTCAGGCGACAGGTGCGTTCGCACGCCGACATTTCACACATTTGTCCTCATGAGGGACCACCGGAACACGACAGCGGTGGCGGTCGATTCCCCCTACTCACCCGCGCAGGACCTCTCTGTTTCGGCTTCGAGAAGAGAACGGACACTCGTGGTCACCCTGGCCAACCCGGATCCGGCTGAATCAAAAGAGGTGACCCTTGTGCTTGCAGGGTCTGCGCTTGCGGGAGCTGCTCCTGCATACGCCATGAGTACTGAGCCCGCGGGGAATGCCGGGCCTGCCTCCGAGCTCGCTGCGAGCGCTGCGCGCGCAGGGAATGCTGGACCTGCGTCAGCACTCGTTGCGAGTACTGCGCCTGCCGGCCCCCGGGGCTGGCTGATCGCTCATGACGATCTCAATGCCTGCAACACATTCGATCATCCCGACACGATAACACCACGAGCAGTGGACGTCGAGGTTGCACATGGCACGGCAACCGTCCGGATGCCCCCGATGTCGGTAGCACACATGCGTTTGCAGCTCTGACGAACATGCCCATTGCAGCAGCAATCAGATTGACGAGCCCAATTCCAGCAGGCATTCCGTCTAACACATCGAGCAGTTCTTATCCATGCACACATCCGCACGCACACTCCGGCAGCTTCTGCCCGTCCTGACGGCAACTGCTTTCCTTTCGGTCATGCCCTCAGGAAGGATGCCGGCTCAGGTTTCGCCGGCCCAGATCTCATTCCCGGAAGCACCTGCGCGGCACATGAGCGTCATCTGTCTTCCGGACGACTGGCACAAGCCCCTCGTCACACAGGATGGCGCACTCGCCTATGACTTCGGTCCGGGGCCGTATGCCCGGCCGCTCACAGAGATTGTGTTTGGACTCGAGGGAGATCCGTCGGGGGAAACCCGGCAGTTCTATGACGATGCCCGCATACCCATTCCCCGCACCATCTTCACGGCCGGGGCTGACACAGTGAGGATGGAAGCATTCGCGATCATCCCCCCGGGCGATTCCTTGCCGCCAATGGGCTCCGGCGTGCATCCCGTCTATCGCTTCACCGGGCTGAACGGAACGCGCAACTGGGCACTGCCACCTATCGGGACTGATCCGGCGTTCCGCCCGGCGGCCTGGGGAACGAACCGCCCTATCCGCTACCGTCTCGCCGTTTCGCCCGGCAGCCGGAAGCGTGTCGCGCTCGGTCTGTGCGAATCGTACAAACCGGGTCCCCGCACTCGCCTCCTGTCACTGGAGGTGGAAGGTGCCTCGCACCGCACTGTTGATCCGATGGCGACCGGGATCAGGAACACACCGTATGTGTTCTTTTTTGACGGAGAAGACTCAGACGGCGACGGCTACCTGAAGATCGAAGTCCATGCAGATTCACAAAGCCCGGACCCCAACGTTTTCCTGAATTGTTTCTGGATATTTCCATCCGGAAGCCGGGTCGCTCCGGATGAAGTCATCACAGGAAGGGCACGGGCTCAGGCGGAACTCGTATGGGAGTGCGGTCGCGAGGCTGAGAAGTGGGCGCCATTGGAAAGGATGGAAGCGCTCCGTGCGACAGTATCCGGAACGAAACCGCCTGTGCTCCGCATTCTCACGCGTCGCTCTCTGGAGTTCATGCAGGCCGACGGCATGGTGCTGGCTGACAGCATCCCCTTCTGCTTCACATCCCCGCCCGCCGCCTTCGCATCGCAATCGCGTGACACGCTCATCCTGCACTGGCCTGCCGGCACACGGACCGTTGACGCGGTCGTCCTCGGCGGCAATGTCCGGCAGGAACCAGCCAGACGGTTTCCGGACTTCGCCGCAGAGCGGGCGCGCGTGATCAGGTACTGGAACTCTTCCGCACCGGTTCCTCCCGCCCGCATCATCGTCCCTGATCCACGACTGCAGTACCTCATTGACGCAAACATTAGAAATCTGTTTCAGGTCCGGGACATTGTCGACGGCGGCGTGCAATTCCAGCCGGGCCCTACCGTGTACCGCGGCCTCTGGCTCCAGGATGTCTTCATAAGCGGGAGTATCGCCCTGATGCTCGGCGACACAGGAGGCGTGCGGCGCGCACTGGAGCATGGAATGAAGTTTCAGGGAGGATCGGGACAGTTCCTTGTGCTTCGGCCGTCTACCGCCCTGAACGAAACACCGGTCTTCCTTACCATGATGTGCCGTTTTGCTGCATTCACCGGCGACGACTCCTGGCTGAGGGAACACTGGGCCGTTCTGCAGAACGGCATCCAATGGATCCGCCACATGAGCATGCACACCTATGACGATGAGTCGTTCCCCTACGCCGGCCTGATGCCCCCCGGGTTTGTAGATGGCGGGATCGCTCACAAGAGCGCCGACTATGGAACGGTATGGTGGGTGTTGATCGCGCTCGAACATGCCATCGAAGCTGCAGAACGTCTCGGTTTCACGAAGGATGCGACACAGTGGAGGAAGTACCATGAAGATTTTCAAGCCCCCTTCCGGCGTGCGATCGTCCGTGATGTGAAGAACGACGAGCACGGGATCCCGTATCTGCCGATCACGATCGGTGACACGACCAGAGGGATTCCTCCTCAGCGGGGGCAGTATGCGTTTCTCCTTCCGTTCCCATATGGACAGACGTTTTTCCGTCCGGATACCCTGCTGCAGCGCGCCATCACCGGAACCCTGGCCATGCTGGATGCATCGACCAGCAAAGGGATGATTGTGGGAAGCGGGTGGATGCACGATGGCGTCTGGTCATGGCTTGCAGGTATCCACAGCATGGCGCATCACTACCGTGAGAATTACCAGAGCGCCTGGACGTACCTTCAGGCGTACGCCGATCATGCAACGCCATTGGGAACCTGGGTGGAGGAGCAGCAGCAACGCGCTGTCGGCACGCGTACAGCCGGCGATGTTTCGAACGCGGAAGCGTCTGCCATCTTCCTGCAGACGGTACGGACGTTCCTCCTTCGTGAACGCGGCGACACAATGCACGTGCTGGCCGGTGTTCCGGCATCGTGGATATTTCCGGGGAGCCATATACAACTTTCCGGCAGCGGCTCGCCTCTGGGTGGCGTCTCCCTCGACGTGCGGGTTTCAGCAGATGCAGACAGCGTAGTGCTTCAGGTCGGCAACACTGGCAGAGCAGCGACGGAACACGAACGGCCGGATCGCGCCAGACCGGTACTTCTCCACCTGGGGACGCTCAGAGCCCTGGGGTATGTGAATCTTCCGGACGGCACCTCCTCCGACCGCCTTCTCCGCAGGGATTCTCCAACAAGGCTGACCATGGTCCGCAAAAGATAACAGTTTCCTCATGTGTTTTCTTTGCGTATATTTTGACACCCTCTTTTTTACGAACACGAGATCCCCTCATGCGTACATCCATCAGCATCCTGTTCATCTGTCTGGTTTCCATTGCTGTGACATCGGTTTCAGCGGCCAGTCTCCCATCCGCCCCGGAAGACAAATCACAGGCGGCTGACCGCCCCGCGTTCTCCGCCGAGGAAAAAGCGAGATTGGCAGCAGAAGTGAAGGCTGAGTTCCTCCACTCTTGGAATGCCTACAAGAAATACGCCTGGGGACACGATGGGCTGCGCCCGTTGAGCAAGAGCCCGTACGACTGGTGCAGCGAACCTCTCCTGATCACTCCCCTCGATGCCATGGACACGATGATCCTCATGGGGCTGAAGGAGGAAGCCGACAGCACGAGAGAATTCATTCTGCGAACGCTCTCGTTCGACAAGGACTGCTATGTCAAAACGTTCGAGGTCACGATCCGGCTCCTGGGCGGACTCCTTTCGAACTACCAGCTGACGGGAGATGAGCGACTCCTCAACCTGGCCCGGGATCTGGCCAACCGGCTCCTGCCGGCATTCAAATCCCCGACAGGGTTCCCGTACGTGGAAGTTAATCTCAAGACGGGAGCCGTCAGAGGGACCAGAACGAATCCCGGGGAAGCCGGCACATTGATTGTCGAGTTCGGCACGCTGAGCATGCTTACCGGCGATCCCAGCTACTATAACTACGCAAAGAATGCTCTGTTGAATCTGTACGAGCGCCGTTCAGACATCGGATTGGTGGGCGAACAGATTGACTGCGAAACGGGAGAATGGACAAAGACCGACAGCCACATCACCGCGTGCATTGATTCGTACTACGAGTACCTGGTGAAGGGCGCCCTCCTCTTCAGCGACGAAGACTGCTCCGTCATGTGGCGGGACGCGTACATTGCACTGCAGAACTATATCGCTGACAGCACGGCTACCGGCCTCTGGTACGGTCATGCCGACATGACGACCGGACAGAGAGGGAAGACCTGGTTCGGCGCTCTGGATGCATTTTTCCCCGCAGTTCTTGCCCTGGCAGGGGACCTGAAGAACGCGGCCGACCTCCAGGAATCCTGCCTCAAGATGTGGCAACGGCATGGAATCGAGCCCGAGCAATTTGACTATGTCAGAATGGAAGCTGCATCCCCCCGCTTTTTCCTCAACCCGGAAATCGTGGAGTCAGCCTACTACCTCTACCAGAAGACAAAGGATCCACGCTACCTCGAGATGGGCAAGATCTTTCTGGACAGCCTGAAAACCTATTGCCGTACCGACGCGGGATATGCGGAGCTGAAAAGCGTCGTCACGAAAGAGAAATCGGACCGGATGGAAAGCTATTTCCTGGCCGAAACACTCAAGTACTTCTATTTGCTGTTTGCGCCCGACGAAACGCTGGACTTCTCCAAGGTCATCTTCAATACAGAAGCGCATCCCATCCGGAGGACCTGGTAGTCGTGAAACGACTTCTGAACGCCGAAGATGAGGCACGGGAGATGGTGGATCTTTTCGGGGGTCCCGAACACCTCGGTAAGGCCATCGAATTCCTCCGTCACCACTTCGACGTCATCCAGGCCCGCTCACAGCTACTGCTGACACTCTCGACGCTGGCATTGACGATCACAGGTTTTTCAGGGCCCAAGATCGCCCAGACCAACCTCTTTGCCCGGTACAGCATGACCATTGGCATTGTGTTCGTGCTTGTCGCCATCATCGTCCTCCTGCTGGGCGGATTGCGCATCCGGTGGACGACGCAATTTCTCGGGGGCGAACCAGAACAGACGCTGATCCGGATCATCAGGTATCGCAATCACAAAACGCGGCTCTATTTCCTTGAATTGGCACTGCTGGTCATCGGTCTGACCGCCTACGTCGCAAGTGTCGTCACCTATCTGCTCTACGCGTCGTAGAGGGAGAACCGGATCCCGTCGCGGCCAGTTCCTCAAGAGAACCGTTTCACTGAAAAGAAGGGATGTGCCCATGAGAGTGCACACACTGCCACTGCTGTTCCTCGCATCTGCCCTGTTTGTTGCCGGCTGCGGCAAGCGTGAAAGCAGCACATCACACATCACAACCATCGCCGTCATTCCCAAAGGGACGACCCACGAATTCTGGAAATCGATACACGCTGGCGCCGTGAAGGCATCCCGCGAACTCCAGGTCGAGATCATCTGGAAAGGCCCGCTTCGTGAAGATGATCGCGAGGCCCAGATCTCGGTCATGGAGGATTTCGTGAGCCGCGGCGTGACCGGAATTGTGCTCGCACCTCTCGACGATATCGCGCTGCGCGGGCCGGTGGCAAATGCCGCCAGCTCAGGTATTCCGGTGGTGATTATCGATTCGGACCTGAAGAGCGACGACTACGTCAGCTTCGCCGCCACGGACAACTATCTGGGCGGAAAGATCGGAGGGCAGGAACTGATCCGCCTCCTGAACGGCAAAGGCCGTGTGATCATGCTGCGGTGCCTGGAAGGATCGGCAAGCACGACCAACCGCGAACAGGGATGGCTGGATGCCATGGCCACCGCTCCGGGCATCACTGTCGTCAGCTCTAATCAGTATGGAGGTGCGACTGTGGAAACCGCCTACCGGGCAAGCGAGAACCTCCTGGCTCCGCTCAAGGACGCCTCGGGCAACCTGACAATTGACGGCATCTTCACGCCAAATGAATCCACAACCTTTGGTATGCTCCGGGCCCTGCAAGACGGCGGACATGCCGGGCGTGTGCGCTTCGTCGGGTTCGACAGTTCCAGTAAACTCGTGGAAGCCCTGCGGAACAAGCAGCTGAATGCGCTGGTCCTGCAGAATCCGTTTGCCATGGGGTACGTTGGCGTGAAGACCGTTGTCGCGCACCTTCGTGGTGAGAAAGTGGAGAAACGGATTGACACGGGGGTGACGCTGGTTACACCTGACAACATGGACCTGCCGGAAATCAAAGAACTCATCCAACCGGACCTCAGTACATGGCTGGATTGAGTGACCCTTCATCGCTTCCCCGGTTCGGCATGCAGGGGATTGCGAGGAGTTTCGGTGCAACGAAAGCACTGGACGGCGTTGATTTCGCTGTGCACCCCGGGGAGATCCACGCACTTGTCGGCGAAAACGGCGCCGGGAAAAGCACGCTGATGAAGATCCTCTCCGGCGCGCTGCGGCCGGATGCGGGGACCATGACACTCGACGGTGTCCCGTTTGCACCAAAGTCTACGCACGAAGCCCGCCGCGCAGGCGTGGCGATGATCTACCAGGAACTTTCCCTTACACCCCACCTCCCGGTCGAGGACAATGTGATGCTGGGGATGGAACCCCGGTCATTCGTGGTGCGTGACCGCACAACAATCCGCCGCCGCACGCGCGAAGCACTCGAGATGCTCGGCTACGGTACACTCGATCCTCGCTCGCGGGTGGGCGACCTGCCCATCGCCACGCGGCAGATTGTCGAGATCGCCCGCGCGCTGGCTGTCGGCTGCCGCATCCTGGTGCTCGATGAACCGACGAGCAGCCTGGCCCTCGCCGACATTGACCGGCTTTTCACGGTCTTAAAAGGGCTCCGGGCACAGGGCCACGCCATCGTCTACATCTCTCACTTCCTCGAAGAGGCCAAACGCATCTCAGACCAGTTTACAGTTCTGCGTGACGGCCGGAC
>JAGDMK010000114.1 GCA_017860635.1 Bacteroidota bacterium | reverse complement strand
TGGGCGGAAGTGCTTGACGCTGATGCCTTTGAGGCCTTCAAGGAAAAGGGACTCTACGATCGTACCACAGCAGAATCATTCCGGAAGAATATCCTTGAACGGGGAGGCACCGAAGATCCGATGGTGCTGTACGAACGATTCAGAGGAAAGAAGCCTGCAATCGAACCATTGTTGAAGAGGCGAGGGTTGCTGTGAACGCGTGATGTGGTATGGCTAGGAAGAAGACCCGGGATTCCCGGGATCTTTCAAACTCCACCACGTCACAATCAAAGGCCTGCGTGACTCGAAATGCCCGGGCAGCAATGTCCGGGCTTCTTTATCCATGAGACACTGGACGAACCAGAAATCAAGTGTTATAGATTCTGCACATTGACAATTGGCTAGCGATGGTGCTATATTCCCAGAGCAGAGTGAAACCGAAACCTTCCGCAAACAAATCTTGTGAATGCCCCTGACACTCTGCAAAGGTCTCGGAAGGACCTACGGTTAGTGTCGGGGGCGTTCCGTTTTCAGCGGTGAAGTCAACTGCTAACAAAACTGCTAACAGTTGACCCACGATTGTGTCGGAGTGCTGAGAGAAAGCGGCGGAATTGTAGCAGGAAATGCGCAGCCCGGCTAGCGCGTTTGGTTCGGGACCAAGAGGTCCCGGGTTCTCCGCTAGCTTGTCCCGCCGTCGGCGTGACGGCGGATGCGAATCGCCCCGAGCGCTCTGGCTGTTCCGCAAGTGATCCCACCGGTTTGAACGGTTGATTGACATTACTGCGCTGTTTCTGTATGTTACCGCAAACCCTCGCCCCGCCAAGGATGAGCAGTTCCTTCGCGTCCTTCGCGAGACACCCCTGGTCACCCACCGAACAACGCATCCGGAGTTCTTTATGAAAAGCTCTTTCCGCCTGTCTCTTGCTCTTTGTCTTTTCTTCCTGCTGGCGCTTCCGGTCAGCGCGCGTGACCCGAAAACCGTGCCCGCTGCCCAGGTGGGGATGTCTGCCGAACGTCTTCAGCGCCTCACAGAAGCTCTCAACGGCTACGTGAATGACGGCAGACTTGCCGGCGCAGTAGCGCTTGTCAGGCGTCACGGCAAGACTGTCTATTTGCAGTCCGTGGGATACCGCGACATCGAAGCAAAATCTCCAATGACGGACGATGTGATCTTCCGTATCGCGTCGCAGTCGAAGGCGCTCATCAGCACGGCCATCATGATCCTTCAGGAAGAGGGGAAGTTGTTGATATCAGACCCGGTCGGGAAATACATACCTCAATTCGATTCTACGACGGTCGCTGTGCCGAAGGAGGGAGGGGGATATGATATTGTCAAGGCAAAGCGAAAGATCACGCTCAGAGATCTCCTGACACACACCGCTGGAATTGGATACGGAGGGGGAGTTGCAGCCGACACATGGAAGGCGGCAGGCATCACCGGGTGGTATTTTGCCGACCGTGATGAGCCGATCGCTGCAACGGTCGAGCGGATGGCGTCGCTTCCGATGGAAGCCCAACCGGGAGAGAAGTTCGTCTACGGATACAACATCGACATCCTGGGAGTGGTCATCGAACGCGCATCGGGAAAGCCGCTGGATGCGTTCATGAGTGAAAAGGTCTTCAAACCGCTTGGAATGAACGACACATATTTCTATCTCCCAAGAGAGAAAGTCTCACGATTCGCCACGGTCTATGCGGCCAATAGCACGGGTCCTGTCACACGCGCTCCTGATGCGGGCACAATGTTAGCACAAGGGCAGTATGTTGACGGGCCGCGAAAGAGCTTTTCGGGCGGTGCGGGAATCCTTTCCACTGCACGTGACTATGCGACGTTCCTCTCCATGATTCTCAACAAGGGGAGGCACAACGGCAAGCGCATTCTCTCGCGGAAGAGTGTCGAGCTTATGACCGTCAATCACCTGAGGAATATTCCGTACGGCGAGGGAGCGGGCTTCGGCCTTGGATTTGAGACGACGGAAAACCCCGGCGCGAGGGGGCGCATTGGTTCTGAGGGTGAGTTCGGCTGGGGAGGCGCGTATCACTCAACGTACTGGGCAGATCCGAAGGAAGATCTGGTCGCAGTCTACTTCACCAATCTCATCCCCGCAGGATCGATTGATGATCACGGAAAGCTGAGAGCGTTAATCTATCAGGCTCTTGCGGATTGATGGCGGGACAGGATCCCCTCAACGTCAGTCGGAATCGAACAGACCATCATGTCCACGCTCATGAACGCACCTCTCACTCGCCGGGACCTGTTGCGAAGAATCAGTGTTGCTGCCCTCGCCTCCACTGTGCCCGCCTGGGCCAGTCGGGCTGTCCCGACCCGCAAACGACCGAATATCCTGTTCATGATGACCGATGACCACGGTTCGCAGGCCATCTCCTGCTACGGGAGCCGGCTGAACCGTACGCCATACATCGATCGTCTTGCCGGCGAGGGCGTCCGGTTCACGAACAGCTTCTGCACCAACGCGGTCTGCGCCCCCAGTCGAGCCGTTCTGCTCACGGGCAAACACAGCCATGTGAACGGCGTCACCGACAACGCCGTTGTGTTCGATGGGAGTCAGCCGACCTTTCCGAAGATGCTACAGGCCGCCGGGTACGAGACAGCGTTGTTCGGGAAGTGGCATCTGAAGAGCGACCCCACTGGATTCGATCACTGGAGCATCCTGCCGGGCCAGGGCAACTACTACAATCCCGATTTCGTCACGATGGGCATGCGTACGCGACGTGCCGGATACGTTTCGGATCTTATCACCGACGACTGTCTTTCATGGCTGAAGCGACGGAATGGGGACAAACCGTTCTGTGTCCTTCTGCACCACAAGGCACCGCACAGAAACTGGATGCCTGACGCACGGCACATTGCCATGTACGAAGGGGAGGAACAGCCGCTGCCGGAAACGTTCTTCGACGATTACGCGACACGCAGCGATGCGGCTCGTCTCCAGGAGATGAGGATCGCAGACCATATGTTCATGGGGTACGACCTGAAGCTCACCCCGCCTGATTCATCAGCGGCTGAGACACCAGCGGAGCGAACGGACAGGCTGTACTGGCGCTCTGAGTATGATCGCATGACACCTGTCGAGCAGGAGCAATGGAATGCCGCCTACGGGCCCAGGAACGAGGCATTCCGGAGATCAGGGCTGACGGGCGAGGCGCTGGCGCGCTGGAAGTACCAGCGCTACATCCGTGACTACCTCCGCTGCATCGCATCAGTGGATGACAACATCGGCCGCGTGCTCGACTATCTGGATTCCTCCGGCCTCGCCGAGGATACGATTGTCGTGTACACGTCGGACCAGGGTTTCTATCTCGGGGAACACGGGTGGTTCGACAAGCGCTTCATGTACGAAGAGGCGTTACGGATCCCGCTGATCATCAGATATCCCGCACTGCTCGCCCCGCGGGTCGTTCCTGAGATGGTGCAGAACATCGACTTCGCACCGACCTTCCTGGATCTCGCCGGTGTGAATGTCCCCTCCGCGATGCAGGGCCGCTCGATCCGGGATGTGGCACAAGGGAACGTCCCTCCGGATTGGCGGAAGGCGATCTACTATCATTACTATGAGTATCCTGGTGTACACGCGGTGCGCAGACATTATGGAATCCGAACCGAGCGCTATAAGCTCATCCACTTCTACTATGACATCGATGCATGGGAGTTGTACGATGTCGTCGCCGATCCGCACGAGCTCAGGAACATCTACAACGATCCGGCGTGTGCCGGCATCGTTGAAACGCTGAAAGCCAGAATGGCATCGCTGCAAAGTGAATGCGGCGACACTGGCTTCGAGAAGGGAAACAGGTGATGAACTGTCAGCCGCGGGAGGGTACCAGCAGGAGACGCTTTCTGCACACTCTGGGAGCGGGGGCTCTGGCCTTCGCCGTCGGTGATGTCCGCTCCCCGGTCAAGGAAGAACAGCCGCCGAACATCATCCTGATTCTCACCGATGATCAGGGGTACGCCGACGTGGGGAAGTATGGAGCGCGTGGCTTCACGACGCCCAATCTCGATCGGATGGCAGCGGAAGGCGTGAGGTTCACGGATTTCTATGTCTCCGAAGCCGTGTGCAGTGCATCGCGTGCATCCCTTCTGACAGGCTGCTATGCAGAGCGTGTGGGGATCCGCGGCGCATTGATGCCCTCATCCACGATCGGGTTGAGTGCAGGCGAAGAGACCATCGCTGATGTGCTGAAGAGGAAAGGCTACGCCACTGCGATCTTCGGCAAATGGCACCTCGGTCACCACCGCGAATTTCTTCCCCTGCAGCACGGCTTCGACGAATATGCCGGCCTTCCGTACTCCAACGACATGTGGCCGGTCGGTTACGATGGCCGGCCGCTGGCGAGCGGGAGGAAGAGTGCGTATCCCCCCTTGCCCTTCATGGAGGGGAACGAGCAAGTCGGCGTGATCAGTTCACTGGATGATCAGACCACACTGACGACGAAGTACACCGAGCGGGCTGTACGATTCATAGAGCGCCACCGGAACGGCCCATTCTTCCTTTACCTCCCTCACTCCATGCCACACGTGCCGCTGGGGGTGTCTCCCCGCTTCCGTGGTAAAAGCGCACAGGGTATGTACGGCGACGTGATCATGGAGATCGACTGGTCGGCCGGCGAGATTCTCTCCGCGTTGCGCCGCACCGGTGTGGATCAACACACGCTGGTCATCTTCGTCAGCGATAATGGGCCCTGGTTGAATTTCGGGAACCACGCAGGATCCGCCGTCCCGTTGCGCGAGGGGAAAGGGACGATGTGGGAAGGGGGTGCCCGGGTGCCGTGTATCATGCGCTGGCCGGAGCGTATTCCTGCCGGACGTGAATGCAGGAAGCTCGCGACCACGATGGACCTCCTTCCGACGATTGCTGCGGTCTGTGATGCGCCCCTTCCCACCCACACGATAGACGGAGTGAATATCGTCCCTCTGCTTACGGGCGTTTCGGACGCCGAGCCGCGGGACCGCTTCTACTATTATTACGACGGTGAACTGCAGGCGGTGCGGGCGGGCCGATGGAAACTCCATTTCCCGCACGCGTACCGGTCATACGCCGGAGTTCCCCCGGGCAAGGATGGTCAGCCGGGGCCCTATGGCACCGGGAAGACGGAGCTTGCCCTCTACGACCTCGAAACGGACATCGGTGAAGTGCGCGACGTCGCCTCTGATCATCCTGACGTCGTAGCACGACTGCAGAGGATGGGTGTGGAGGCACGGGAAGATCTTGGTGATGAGCTGACCGGAATTCAGGGGCGAGGAGTGCGGCCGCCCGGTCGTATCGGCGCCTCGAGGAGCGGCCCCGTTGGCACTCTCGCAGCCGGTGCACACGTCGAACTGAAAACCCTTCCTGGCTCGCGGTACGCTGCACATGGACCCGAGACACTCACCGACGGCCAGCGAGGATCCCTTGATCACGGGGATGGGGCATGGTTGGGGTTCGAAGGGACCGACATCGAAGTGCGGATCGATCTGGGCGAGCGTAAGACGGTGAGGCGGATCCGGTGCGGTTTCCTGGCAAACCAACTGGTGTGGATTTTTCCTCCCGCCACGATGGAGGTGGCAGTGTCGGACGATGGGCAAACGTTCGATGTCGTTCACACGGGATCGTATGGGGACAGTGCGTTCAATCGGACTCCCCGCGTCGTGGAGGCGCTGGCTGAAGTGGCCCCTGTGCGCGATATCCGATTCATCCGCGTAACTGCACGGAACATCAAGACCTGTCCTTCGTGGCACCCGGGCGCTGGAGGGAGCACGTGGCTGTTCATCGACGAGATCATTGCGGAATGAGACCGCTGAACCTTCTTCTGGTGAAGCCGGCCGGGCCCGACTGCAACCTGGATTGCACCTACTGCTTCTACCTGGACCGGTCAGGGAACGGGTCATCGTCCCATCCCCATCGCATGACCGACGACGTTCTCGAAGAGATGATCCGGCAAGCTCTTTCCGGACGAGAGCGGCACATGTCGTTCGTCTGGCAGGGTGGCGAGCCGACGTTGATGGGCCTTCCGTTTTTCCGCCGTGTGGTTGAACTCCAGCAGCGCTACGGTGCAGGCAAAAGTGTGAGCAATGCCCTGCAAACGAATGGTCTCCTGCTGGATGAAGAGTGGGCGGTGTTTCTGAAACAGTATCACTTTCTTGTGGGAATCTCGATCGATGGGCCTGAACACGTTCACGATTATTATCGTCGTGCGCGCGGAGGGCAGGGATCCTGGTCGCACGCGGTGAGTGCTGCCCGCCTTCTGCAGGCCCGCGGCGTCGAGGTGAACGCCATCTCGGTCGTGACCGAGTATGCCGCATGCTTTCCCGATGAGATCTACCATGCGCACCGTTCGCTCGGATTGGATTTCATGCAATTCATACCCTGTGTGGAGACAGATCCCATCGATCCCACGAAAGCCGCGGCGTACAGCGTGACAGGGGATTCGTACGGCCGGTTCCTCATCCGATTGTTTGACCTGTGGCGGGCCGACTTCGACGGTCCGGTGGCACGCACCTCCATTCGCTATTTTGATTCCGTCTTCCATGCCTACGTCGGACTTGATGCGCCGGAGTGTACGCTCATGGCAACGTGCGGGGTCTATCTCGCCGTCGAACACAACGGCGATGTATTTGCGTGCGATTTTTTCGTCGAACCCGGATGGAAACTCGGGAACCTCATGCATGGTTCACTCAGAGACATGATTAATGCGCCTGAGCAGGAGCGGTTCGGCAGGATGAAGGCAGAATTGCCGGTCGCGTGCCGGGGTTGTAGCTGGCTCCGGGTGTGTCAGGGCGGGTGCACGAAAGACCGGATCCGCGATCCGCGTGACGGAGGTCTGTCGCATTTCTGTAACGCTTACAAGATGTTTTTCGCACACGCAGATCGTCCGCTGCGAGAGTTGGCTTCGACATGGAGTTCCCGCTTGAGATGAGGTTCGCGTTTTCAGAGTGCTGCGTTGGTGTGACCCGGCGGAGTCGCCACATTCCACCCGACCTCTGAAGTGCCTGTCGCGGGCTGTGGCATGTGAGCCAGAAGCGATCAACCAGTCATCCGTGGGCCCCGAGATTTCTGACTCCTCCGAACACCTACCGTTGACTCCACTCCTCCAGCGGAATGTTACTCTCCACCCCGAAACGCCTGTCTGCCAACCCTGCCGCCCCCACAAAAAAAATGTCCCGTATTTGCCGTATTGTCTCTCTCCAGATGGGGATGTAGGTGTTGGTGAGCGTGAGGAAAAACGCGGGGTCGTATCTTGAGTGCAGACGCCCATCCTGTATCGCGGGGATTTGATTCTCGACTCTCTCTGTGCTATACTTCAAGCAGTCACACACTACTCAAAACGTGAAGGGTGCATGACGTCATGAAACCTGCCTTCTGTATTCTTATAGCGTTCTTCATAGGAATGGCGGCATCGGCGTTCAAGAGCATTTAGGCGGGAGATCTCCCCTCTCTCAAGGGGAAACACATTCTGTTCGTATACGGAGGATGGGAAGGGCACGAACCCAAGCAGTGCGTAGACCTCCTCCTTCCCTGGATGAAGGAGGAAGGTGCGCAGGTGGATACATCTAGCACGCTCACCCCCTATGAAGATGAGCACTACATGAAAGGCGTCGATCTCATCGTCCAGGTTTTCACCATGTCCAGGATCTCACCGGCACAAGAGAAAGGTCTCCTCACAGCGGTGAAGAATGGTGCAGGAATCGCCGGTTGGCACGGCGGGCTGGGTGACGCCTTCAGAGAGAACACCGAATATCAGTTCATGGTCGGGGGACAATGGGTTGCACATCCCGGCGGAATCATCGACTATCGTGTGAGTATCCGTCACAAGGATGACCCGATAACCCACGGCCTATCGGACTTCGCCATGCACAGCGAGCAGTACTACATGCATGTTGATCCGAATGTCAAAGTGCTTGCTACGACAAGCTTCACGGGGGACCATGCAGAGTGGATCAACGGCGCTACGATGCCGGTTGTCTGGAAGAAGACCTACGGGAAGGGGCGCGTGTTCTACACATCCCTGGGACATGTCTCTGCCGACTTCAGGGTTCCTCAGGCTCTGGAGATTGTAAAGAGGGACATCCGATGGAGCAGCGGGAGCAAATACGAACCCTTCGGACAGTGGGTTTCGCCAGTCTACTGATCGCTTCCGAGCTATCGTTCACGAAAATACACTGCATTCCCCCTTATGCTTCCGATTACTCTTCCAGAGTGTCCATTTTGCCCCGGCGGCCTGTAAGGCGTGAGAAGTGGCTCGATGCCGAGTGCGGAGACGGCTCCGGCGAACGCCTCGCCGAACTTGGTGTCGCGGCTTGATTGAAAATGGCAAAAGCAAATTGGATTCGCTATCTTGGGCACGGATGGGATTTTTGAAGAGTCACATGCGGCATCTCGCCGTCTGATCCGGAGGTCCGTCATGCGCAACACCGCGGTCGTCGCACTCTTCCTGGCGTTGGGGCTGACCGCCGCCGCTGCCCCGCTGCGTGTCCGGGAGCTAGGTATCCCGGTGAAGGGCATCAACTGGGTGCGGATCCATTCCGGCTCGCTTGCGGGCCGGCCGTCAGTCCTGCTGTCCATGGGCCAGAACAACGGCGGTCTCTTCGTCTGCGACGTGGACCTGGCGACCGGGCATTGCCGACAATTCCCCGTCGGCTCGGCACAGGCCGATTTTCCGACCGCCTCGCTGCGCAGTCCGAGCACGGGCATCCTGTACATCGGCTCCGCGTGGCTGGGGCACCTGCATCGGTACGACCCCGCCCATCCGGAACGGGGCGTGGAAGACCTGGGCGCGATCGATCCCGGGCACGTGACCTTTCCCTGCGGTATCCAGGAAGCGCCGGACGGCTCGCTCTACATCGGCGCCTATCCCGAGGCAAATCTTGCACGGTACGACCCTGCCACCGGCCAGTTCACCCGCTTCGGTCGGATCGACGAGACCGATAAATACCTCTATCCGCTCGTCGGCGACGACGGCACCGTCGCGATGCAAGTGAAGATGACAAGGTACTTCGTGGTTGCAATGGACCCCAGAACGGGCGAGCGCCGCCAGGTTGGACCGATGGTCAAGGAACCCTCAGCCTCGGGCGTGCGGTTCGAGTTCTTCAAGGGCGAGGACGGGGGGCTCTACCTCGACACCGACTTGGGTGGTTTCAGGATCCAGGGCATGAACGCCACGCCGGTGAGCACACTTCCTGCGCCACGGGCGGGTGTGCCCGCCGTCTTCAAGCATGACTACCAGGTGCCGGCGGTAATGCCGGGCGGGTGGACGGCCAGCATGCCCGACAACGAATCCTCGGTCTACCGGACCCTGCGTCTGCAGCGAGCGGGGGAAGCGCCGCGGGACCTCCGCCTCGATTGGGCGGGGGCTGGCTCGCTGCTGTTCCTGATTCATCACGGACCGGACGGGAAGATCTACGGTTCGAGCTACTTGCCGGAGCACCTGTTCCGCTGCGAGCTGGACGGCTCGGGCATGGTGGACCTCGGTCAGTGCAGCATCTCGTTGGGGGAGGCGTACTCGATGGAGAACTTCGAGGGCAAACTCGCCATCG
>JAGDMK010000113.1 GCA_017860635.1 Bacteroidota bacterium | reverse complement strand
GCGACGAGCCCGGCGGTGAAAATTGTGGTGGATCCGCTCCCGTCCGGCGCACCGTCGGATTTCAAAGGTGCCATCGGACAGTTTGCGATGAGCACTTCGGTTGACAAGAAAACCATCCGGACAAATGAACCGCTCAGTCTGAAAGTCACGCTTTCGGGCACCGGCAACATCAAGCTCCTCGAGGCGCCGACGCTGGACCTTCCGCCTGATTTCGAGCAATACACCCCCAAAGTGACGGAAGCCATCAACCGCACGCAGGGCCGCATCAGCGGGAGCAAGACATTTGAGTATCTGATGATCCCGCGGTATCCGGGGCTCAAGGTGATAAAACCGGTGACCATGTCATACTTCGATCTGAAGAAGGGCGAGTATGTGCGTCTCCGATCGCCTCAGATCGAATTGAATGTGGAGCAGGGAACGGCTACTCCCGGACCCACGATCTCCGGTGTTACACGGGAAGATGTGCGGATGCTGAGTCAGGATATCCGGTTCATCAAGACCAGCACTCCCGCGTTCGTGCACGGTGGTGACCGCCTGTATTCCCGGACCTGGTTTCTTGCGCTGGTGCTTCTGCCCCTGCTAGGCTTGGCCGGTGCATTTGTGTACGCACGCCAGCGGCAGGTGGTGATGCTGGATCAGGCAGGGTACCGCTACCGCAAAGCCATCAAGGTGGCCCAGAAGGGGCTTCGCGAGGCAGAATACTTGCTGAAGGATAAATCCAGGCACACAACCGCACCCTCCTCGAAACAGCGGCTCCGGTTTTATTCCGAGGTATCGCGTGCGCTCTGGAAGTATCTGGGCGACAAACTGAACATCCCGCAGGCCTCCTTCTCGGTGGAAGGTGCCGCGACGGAGCTGCAGGCGCGCGGCGTGGGGGAAGATCTGATTCGCGATCTCCGTACGATTCTCGAGACGTGCGATCTCGCCCGTTTTGCTCCCACCAGCCTCGAATTGTCGGCGATGCAGAAAACCTATGATGACGCCCGCCGCGTGATTGTGGAACTGGAACGGACACTGAAAGCACGATGAGAACAGTGAGTGGTGTAGGAATTGCGCTTCTCTGGGCGTCCGCATTGCTCGCGCAGACGCCAGGGCAGAAGTATCAGCAGGGAAATGCGCTCTATCAGCAGGGACGCTATCCCGAGGCCGCCGCCGCGTACGAAGAAATCATCCGCGGGGGATACACCGGCGGGGAAGTGACGTTCAATCTTGCCAATGCTTACTACAAGCAAGGCAATATGGGTAAAGCGATTCTGAACTATGAACGGGCCCTGCGGTTCCTTCCGGCCGACGACGATGTCCGGCACAATCTGCAGCTCGCGAACCTGCAGATTGTCGACAAGATCGAACCCGCACCGCGGCTGTTTCTCTGGGATATCTGGGATGACATCAAGGGGGCGTTCTCGCTCGATGGCATTACCTGGCTCTGCTATCTGCTCTTCCTCATCGTGCTTGCGGCATTGACCGCAGTCATCCTGGCACGGACGTACGCATTGCGGAAGGCAGGACTTCTCTCTGCCATTGTGAGCGGTGTGATGTTCCTTCTGAGCGTGAGCATCCTCATCGGGAAAGCCACTGATGCCAACCGTGCCGATGAAGCCATCGTCACAACGGCCATCGTGACTGTCAAGAATTCTCCCGACCGTCAGAGCAGCGATGCCTTTGTGCTCCATGCAGGCGTCAAGGTGCGTATCACGGAGTCCATCGGCGAGTGGGTCCGGATCCGCCTGGCGGACGGGAAAGTGGGATGGGTGGAACTGGGAGTGGCGGAGAAAATCTAGAAGCGGTATGTCCACTCGTGGTTCAGATAACGGGATTCTGCAAGCGTCCGCACGGCATCAGGGGGAAACAAACCATACGCCTCGTCCGCGCACCATTCTCTGCGCAATGCGCCGATAATCGTTTCTGCACGAAGAGGGATGTTGGTGAGAAATTCTTTGTGCGACCTGCCTGCCCGGTACTCCGGCTGTAGCGAGGGAAGAGGAAGGAGATCCTCTATCACGGAGAGATCGAACGCCAGGAGAAACGTGCCGTGGAAAAGCAGCGCGTGTTCCTTCCGGCGCTGCGCATTTCCCGAGAACTTACGGCCGCTGCAGACGAGATCGGTGTGACCCCGGACCTCCACCGGAAGGTTCAGCAGACCGGCGAGCGTACCCGCCATACGCTGGAGGATGTGCCTGTTGGTCGAGGATATCGTAGCCAGATCGGGATCGCGTTCCATACGTAAGACAAGCGCATAGTTCAGGCATCCCGGACCCTGAACTACAGTGCCTCCTCCGCTTGTTCTACGATAGAGGGGAATTCCCCGTTCGACGCACCGGTCGACGTGAACCTCCTGCATAATGTGGTTGGTGTAGCCGGTGACGACAAATGTGGTCTCCGGCTGCCAGATGCGCAACGTTTCGCATGCAGGATCGGCGTCGCAGGCGTCCAGCAGCAGATCGTCACAGGCAAGCTGCATGGCAGGTGTCGGGAAGGGGAGATCACAATAGCGCACGGTGATTTCAGGTTGTGTGGTGGGGTAGAAACGCGTACATTACGCAGTCCTTTGACAGGTGAACCTCCAGTGGAAACTCAACATACAAAACCCCAGAGTACGCCGCAAGCGGATCGTGACGGTCAGGACCGGTGGCTGGATTCTCTCGAGCTGGTCCTGGAGTCGGTGCTGAAGGATCAGCCTTCCGAGAAGCTGCCGCTTCTCTTCGAGCGACTTTCCAATCGTCTCCGGGCAGCCGGCATGCACATCCCGGTTTCCGTCAACACGCCGTACCTCAATACCATCCCCCCGGAAGACGAGCCCGCGTATCCCGGCGACCGCGAGATAGAGCGGCGCATCAAAAGCTATATCCGCTGGAATGCCATGGCGATGGTGGTGAACGCCAATCGCGCGCACAGCGGACTCGGAGGGCACATTTCCACGTTTGCGTCGTCCGCAACGCTGTATGAAGTGGCGTTCAACCACTTCTTCCGCGGTGCCACGGCAGACCGTCCCGGAGACATGGTCTACTTCCAGGGGCACGCCTCGCCCGGCATCTATGCGCGCGCGTTCCTTGAAGGGCGGATCGACGTCCAGCAGCTCCATCACTTCCGGCAGGAACTGGTTCGCTCGGGGGGACTCTCGTCATATCCCCATCCGTATCTCATGCCGGACTTCTGGCAGTTCCCGACCGTCTCCATGGGTCTCGGGCCGATCATGTCAATCTATCAGGCGCGGTTCAATCGCTACCTGAAAGCGCGGGGATTCATCAAGGGAGAAGAGCCAAAAGTCTGGTGCTTCGCTGGCGACGGGGAGTCGGATGAACCCGAGACGCTCGGCGCCCTTACCCTGGCATCGCGTGAGGGGCTGGACAATCTCATCTGGGTTGTCAATTGCAATCTCCAGCGCCTTGACGGACCGGTCCGCGGAAACGGCAAGATTATTCAGGAACTGGAAGCTGCGTTCCGCGGGGCAGGATGGAATGTCATCAAGGTCGTGTGGGGATCCGACTGGGATCCGCTCCTGGCAGCGGACAGTAACGGGCAGCTGATGCGGCGGATGGAGGAAGCGGTGGACGGGGATTTCCAGAAGTACTCTGTCGAATCGGGCAGCTACATCCGGAAACACTTCTTCGGAAAATACCCGGAGCTCAGTGCGCTTGTGAACCATCTGACTGATGACCATCTCAGGAAACTCCGGCGGGGCGGTCATGATCCACAGAAGGTGTACGCTGCATACAAGGCAGCGATGGACCACCGGGGGAAACCCACGGTCATACTTGCCAAGACCGTCAAGGGATACGGACTTGGTGAAGCAGGGGAAGGGCGAAACGTCACGCACCAGCAGAAGAAACTGAACGAAAAGGAGCTCCGCGAGTTCCGGGCGCGGTTCGGCATTCCGATCAGTGACGAGGAAGTGGTGGACACGCCGTTCTACCGGCCTGCGGAGGACAGCCCGGAAATCAGGTATCTGCGCGAGCGTCGTGCCGCGCTGGGCGGAGCACTCCCGAAACGCACTGCCACGGCACCAGCGATGGAGATTCCAGGGCTGGAGAACTTCGGCGAGTTCCTCAAAGGAACAGATCGCACAGAAGTCTCCACGACGATGGCATTTGTGCGCATGCTCGGGACGCTGCTGCGGAACAAGTCCATCGGGCGTCATATCGTGCCGATCATTCCGGACGAGGCCCGCACATTCGGCATGGATCCGCTCTTCCGCGAGATCGGTATCTATGCGCCCAAGGGGCAGCTGTACGAGCCGGTCGACCGCGAGTCGCTGCTCTTCTACCGCGAAAGCAAGGACGGCCAGATCCTCGAGGAGGGGATCACCGAAGCAGGAGCGATGTCATCATTCATCGCGGCGGCGACGGCCTATGCAAACCATGGCGTGAACATGATCCCGTTCTTCATCTACTATTCCATGTTCGGATTCCAACGCATCGGCGATCTGGCCTGGGCGGCGGGTGACATGAAAGCCAAGGGGTTCATGCTGGGCGCCACGGCAGGCCGCACAACACTCAACGGGGAGGGACTTCAGCACGAAGACGGACACAGCCATCTGCTCGCTGCAACAGTTCCCAACCTGCGCACATACGATCCGGCGTTTGCCTATGAGACAGCAGTCATCGTGCAGGACGGCCTGCAGCGGATGTATGGAGCCGGAGAAGAGGTATTTTACTACCTGACGTTGTACAACGAAAACTATCCGATGCCTCCCATGCCCGACGGTGCGGCGGAGGGGATTCTGAAAGGTCTCTATCGCTTCCGCCGCGCGGAAGGCAAAGGCAAGCTGAGAGCACAGATTCTTGCCAGTGGTCCGATACTCCGCCAGGCACTGCGTGCGCAGGAAATTCTTGCGGACCGGTTCTACGTGCTGGCGGACGTCTGGAGTGCGACAAGCTACAAGCTCCTCCGGACCGAAGCGCTGAATGTCCAGCGATGGAACATGCTGCATCCGGGGGAACCCCGGCGGGTGTCGTACGTCGAAGAGATCCTGAAGCCGGAACTGGGTCCGTTTGTCGCAGTGTCCGATTATATGAAGCTGGTCCCGGATCAAATCGCGCCGTGGGTTCCCGGCGGATTGATGACGCTGGGAACCGACGGTTTCGGGCGAAGTGATACGCGCCCCGCCCTGCGGCGGTTCTTCGAGATCGATGCAGAGAGCATCGTTGTCGGCACGCTGTACGCACTGGCCGATCGTGGACAGTACGAACGATCGGCGGTTGCGAAAGCCATCACTGAGCTCGGCATCGACCCGGAGAAGCCGTTTCCAGTTGTGGTCTGAACAATCGACGCTAATCCGTTCCTTGAAAAAGGACGGTTTTCTTGAAACAGAGGAGCACGCATGGAAATACGACTTCCACGGCTCGGTGAAGGTGCTGATTCCGGCACCGTTGCCTCCATTTTCGTGAAGCTAGGGGATCGGCTTGCGAAGGATCAGGCCATTCTCGAATTGGAGAGCGAGAAAGCCGTTGCATCGATACCGTCGCCCGCGGAGGGTGTGGTGGGTGCGATACACGTGAAGGAAGGCGATCTGGTCAAGGTAGGACAGCTGCTGATCACGCTTGGTGACGGAGCCGGCGGTGAATCCGGTAGTGCGTCCGGCGGTGCGTCCGGGGGTGCGCCTGCGAGCCGTCCGATCGATGCGAGGGTGGGTGATGCAGCGCCGGAACAGACGGCCGCTCCGGCACAGACTCCGGCTCGGCCCGTTACCGTTGCGGGGGCCGGCGGTGTGGCCATACTCGAACCGGCCAGCGGGCCCATTCCTCCTGCCTCGCCTACAGTCCGGAAGATTGCACGGGAACTCGGCATTGATCTGCGCAGGGTCAGAGGAAGTGAAGCCGGGGGGCGTGTGGTGTTGGAGGATGTCCGCCGCTATGTCCAGTGGCTTCAGGAAACAGCTCTGAAACCCGCCGCTCCGGCTGCGGCGGGGGCGTTGGCGGCGGTGCCGGCGGCGGTTCCGCTCCCGGTCATCGACTTCAGCAGGTGGGGGCCCGTGCAGGTCAAACGGATGACCACACTCCGCAAGACCATCAGCACGAAGATGGTGGAATCCTGGAACCGTGTTCCTCACGTCACACAGTTCGACGAGGCTGACATCACGGGGATTCTCGCACTGCGGAAGAAGTACGTCGGAGCGTACGAGAAGCAGGGAGTCCATCTCACGCTTACGTCATTCGCGCTGCGTGCGGTGGTCAATGCACTGCGCAAACACCCTCTGTTCAACGCCAGCTTGCAGGAAGCAGCGGGTGAGATCGTCTTCAAGGAATACTATCATATCGGACTTGCCGTGGATACCGAGCACGGCCTGCTCGTGCCGGTCGTGCGGGATGTGGATAAAAAGAATCTGGTCGAGCTGTCCCGCGACGTGCAGGATCTTGCCGACAGGGCGCGCGATCGGAAACTGGCCATTGAAGAGATGCAAGGGGGGACGTTCAGCATTTCCAATCAGGGAGGGATCGGCGGAGGAGCGTTCACGCCGATTGTCAATGTGCCGGAGGTTGCCATCCTCGGCATGGGGCGCGGAGCTTCACGGGCGGTCATCCGAGACGGAAAGGTCGTGGAGCGAACCATGCTGCCGCTGGGTCTCTCCTATGACCACCGTCTCATCGACGGCGCGAATGCAGCACGATTCATCGTGGACCTGATCCGCGAGTTCGAACAGTTCTCTGAACGCGACGTACAGATCTGAAGAGGAACAACGTGAACACCATGACCACAGATGTTGTCGTAATCGGTGCAGGTCCGGGCGAAGCTCCTTGATGAAGCAAAGGAAACATCCAACAGGGGCATCCACTTTGAATCACCCCGCATCGACCTGAACGCGCTGCGTGCATGGAAGGATGGCGTTGTGGGGAAACTCGCCAGCGGTGTGAGCACTCTCGCACAGAAACGAGGCGTCACGGTCCTTGAGGGTATAGCACATTTCGAAGACTCGAAGACGCTGCGTGTAGAGACGACGGAAGGCCAGCAGTTCCTCACGTTCAACAAAGCAATCATCGCAGTCGGTTCACGTCCGGCCATGCCTGCGGCATTCGACCTCGGCAACCCCCGAGTGATGACATCGACAGAGGCTCTGGAAATCGAGCAGATACCCGGGAAGTTGTTGATCGTTGGCGGGGGCTACATCGGCATGGAGCTGGGGACGGTGTATGCGGCGCTGGGCAGCGAGGTCATCGTTGTCGAAGCGCTGCCGAACGTCCTGACAGGCGCTGATCAGGACCTGGTCCGCCCTGTGCTCCGCCGTGCCGCACAACGGTTCAAGGAGATACGCACCAGCGTCAAAGTCCTGAAGATGGCGACTTCCGGAAAGCAGATTGCCGTGGCAATGGAGATCAACGGAGAGAAGCGTGAAGAGCAGTACGATGCCGTACTCGTCTCTGTCGGCCGCGTGCCCAACTGTGCCGATATGGGACTCGAGAATACCAAGATTGCGCGGGACGAAAAGGGCTATATCACGGTGAATGCGCGCCAGGAGACGTCGGATCCCAACATCCTGGCGATCGGCGATGTCGTGGGCGGGGTCATGCTCGCACACAAGGCATCGAAAGAAGCCCGTATCGCCGTCGAGACAATCGTGGGCGAACAGGATGCGACGCATGACGCACTCATTCCCGCCGTGGTGTTCACGGATCCGGAGATCGCCTGGGCGGGGTTGACGGAAACAGAAGCCCGTGCAACGAACCGCAAGGTGGAGATCGCAAAGTTTCCGTGGACTGCCTCGGGGCGGGCGCTCAGTTTCGACAGGACAGACGGGCTCACAAAGTTGATCATCGATCCGGAGACAGAACGCATACTCGGAGTGGGACTTGTCGGTGCCGGTGCCGGAGAGCTGATCGGGGAGGGTGTGCTGGCCATGGAGATGGGAGCGACGGCATTCGATCTTGCCCAGTCTGTGCACCCGCATCCGACGCTTTCCGAAACGCTCATGGAGTGTGCCGAAGCGTTCTACGGGCATTCCACGCACATACACACACCGAAGAAGTCCTGACACCGGCCGGACCCTGCGGCCTGTGCATTCCGGGGGGTCAAGATAGAACAGGGTTCTCATAACATGTCGGGGCCCGGTGCGTTCTGTCAAGCCTGAACGTCCGGGCCCTGAGTCATTCTGCATCACTAGGTTTCATTCCGCAGCGTGCTCTGTGCGCCTTGCTCTCCGCGTCTTGCTCGCCGTCCGGCTGCCCCCTAAGTGCAACCAGATTCAGTTACTGCAGAGCTTTCTCTACTGCCGCCACGATCTCGTCCGACATCGGTTTCACGCGCGAGTCAAACCTTCCAATGACCACTCCGTTCCGGTTCACAAGAAACTTGGTGAAGTTCCATTTCACATCTCCGGCGAACGCAGGGTTCGACTCTTCGGCAGTGAGATAACGGTAGAGAGGATGCTGGTCGTCGCCCTTGACAGAGATCTTCGAGAACATATCGAACGTCACGTCATACTTCGTGGAACAGAACTCCTTGATCTCCTCGTCGGTTCCAGGTTCCTGCTGGCCGAAGTTGTTCGCGGGGAACCCCAGGATCACGAACCCCTTGTTCTGGTACTTGCGGTAGAGTTCTTCGAGCTGGCTGTACTGGGGGGTTTGACCGCATTTGGAAGCAACGTTTACCAGTAGCATGACCTTCCCTTTGTACCCGGCAAGCGGCACTTCCTTGCCGTCGATGTTCTTCATCGTGAAGCCGAGCACCCCGACCGGATTTGCCAGCTGCTTCTGCGCCTCCTTCTGAACTTGCGCACCCGCCGTCCCCGCCATCATCATGAACGCCATAAGACTCATTGCAGACTTCCTTAGCATATTTTTCTCCCGGGAATTCCAGTGATTTGTGCTCTGCTTGAGGCAGCGTATTGTAAACCAATCATGGATGCATCTGGTTCCGTTGAGCACTGACGCCTCTGGTTCAGCCGGGGGGGCCGGATGCACGTTGAGCACTCCCGAAAAGGCAGTTATCGTTTACGGCGGTTTTGCTTGACTTTTTGCGAATCCGTCGCTATACTATATCAGAAATCCCGTTCTTTTTAAATGAACTGCGATTCCCACTGATAGGTATCAGTGGATGAGCACCACAGTCTACGGTGCGTGAGAGAGGGGAGGTGTCATGAAGAAAAGCAGACGTGTCATGCGGAGGGCGATTCTTTCTGCTCTGTACTCTCATCTTCAGGATGCGTATGGCTTGGAGATCGCCGAGGAATCTTTCGTGCAGGCGCAGATGTCGATTCAGGACATCGACGCGTTGTTGGCTTTCAAAAGTGACCCACGGCTTGATGAGCTCCGGAGTGCACTGGACAGACTAGAGCGCGGTACATTTGGCCAGTGCCTCGCATGCAAGGGGAGCATTGATCAGGACCTTCTTGAAGCGGACCCTACGCAACGGTTCTGCTCCTCGTGCGAACGATTCTACAGTCAGGCCATGGCCAGAGAGTTACACCTCTCAGTATCTTCGGTGCAGTGAACCGGTGCGGATGCTGACCCCGCACCGGTGTGCAGTACCACATGCAGTCCCTCCCGTATCCAAAACGACCATTCAACATCCACTCCATGAAACGTGACCTTGTTTCTTTTGCCCTCTGGACACCCGAAGAACTGCTGGAAATCTTCAGGCTCACGCGGGAACTGCAGGCTGACGTGCAACGCGACCGCCAGCCGCTTGCACGGAAAACCGCAACGCTGATTTTCGAGCGGGCGTCCCTGCGGACACGGGTCTCGTTTGAAGTGGGCATCGCGCAGCTCGGCGGGCATCCGGTGTTTCTCCAGCAGGAATCGGTCGGGATGGCAACCAGGGAATCCGTGCATGATATCGGTTCGATGGTTTCTCTGTACACGGATCTTATCATCGCCCGCACGATCCGCCATCAGACATGCGTTCAGCTTGCCGAGAGTGCGACGGTCCCGGTTATCAATGCGCTCACCGATCTGCTCCATCCCTGCCAGGTGCTTGCCGATGTGTACACGCTGATGACACTCGACAGATTTTCGCCCTCCGTCAAGATTGTCTTCCTGGGCGACGGGAACAACATCGCGAATTCCTGGCTTGAGTATTCCACGAAGTTCCCCCTCCATCTGGCCTTCTCCTGTCCGACCGGGTATGAGCCTCATCCGCGCATCCTGGAAGATGCACAGGCCGCGGGTGTCAGCCATATTGAGTTCATCGGTGATCCGCTCCTGGCTGTACGCGATGCTGACATCGTCTACACGGACGTCTGGCCCCAGGCCAGTTCCGGCGTCGATGAGGGGCGGCGTCTGACGATCTTCAAACCCTACCAGGTGAATCGCGCTCTCCTGAAGCATGCGCGTCCCGACTGCCTGGTCATGCACCGCCTGCCGGCGAACCGGGGGGAGGAAATCACTGGTGAAATCCTGGATGGCCCGCAATCGATCATCGTGCCTCAGGCACGCAACCGCCTCTTTGTTCAGAATGGGATAATGGCCGCCCTTCTGAAGTAGACCCGGGGGCCGCACCCGTTGTGTGAAAAAGTGGGCAATGCCCACGAATGTGGACGATTTCCCGGGATTGTACATCATTTTCTGCCGAATTACCCTTCTTCTTGGTCTGGCACGCGTGTTGGTGCACTCTGCTGTAGAAACAGCGGTACTATAGCGAAGTGAGGACACCATGAAAACACGCATACTTCTCCTGACGACAATTCTGGCGGCGGGTCTGCTGGCTCCGGCGAGCACCTATGCCACCAGAGGGTTTGGAGGCGAGATTTCGTTTGGCGTGTTCTATGAATCCCTGCAGCCATTCGGTGAGTGGATCACAGTGGACGATGGTGTGTATGCCTGGCGCCCCTGGAACGTGGCTGAAGGATGGCGGCCGTACTGGAATGGCCGCTGGATGTGGACAGTAGATGGCTGGTACTGGGACTCCGACGAACCGTGGGCATGGGCGACGTACCACTACGGCCGCTGGTATTATGACGACTACTATGGATGGATCTGGACGCCCGGCTATGATTGGGCTCCGGCGTGGGTCGAATGGAGATATGGCGGCGACTACGTGGGCTGGGCTCCGCTCGGTCCGTATGCAGTGTTCAATATCCATTTCGGCATCTCCTATTCCCATCACTGGGTCACCCCGTACCACTACTGGTCGTTCGTCGATTGCCGGCACATCCTGCACCATCATGTGAATGCGTACATCTATCGGACCGACTACAACACGCGCTTCATCGGGCGGACGCGGACGGCGGGGAGCGTGTGGTACGACAACGGCCGCATCAGGAGCCGTGGTCCCGAGACGCGGTACATTGAACGCAGAGGCGACATCCGGATACCGCGGACCGAGCTTGTCGATGTCGAACGTAATGATCAGATCCAGTCTGCGCGGAGAGGCGAGAGGGACCGCATCGGTGTCTATCGTCCGCGCGTGCAAGACCGGAATGAAAGCGGCCGGATCGAACGGCCGGACAACGTCCGTGACCGGGAGAGAATGCCCTCACTGGACACGCGTCAGATGGATGTGCGTCGCCGCGAGGTCGCACGCGAAACAGGAAGAGATATCAATCGCACGCAATCAGGCACTGCACGCTCCGGTGAGCAGCGTTCCACGGATCGCAACAGCCGTTGGTTCGAAGTGAATCCTCCGCGCAGCAGTCAGGATGTTGAGAGTCCGACGAGTCCGGAGACACGGAACCGGCGCGAGACGGAGAGCCAGGGCATTGAACGTCGTGCCGACCGGCCGACGGACAGGACATTGGGCGTGCCCCGGTCACAGGACAGCAGACCGACAGAGCGGTTCGACCGACCGAATTCAAGCACCGAAGGGCGATCACCGGGAAGTCAGGCCGACAGGCCTGCAGTGCGGCAGCAGTATGAAGGGCGATCACCGGGAAGTCAGGCCGACAGGCCTGCAATGCGGCAACAGTATGAAGGGCGATCACCGGGAAGTCAGGCCGACAGGCCTGCAATGCGGCAACAGTCTCCGGGGAGGTCATCTGAAAGATCTCTCGGAAGCCCTTCCTCGCGTCCACAATCAGATGGACGATCAGGCGGAAGATCCGAGAGCCGGTCGGCTGAACGCCCCTCGTCGAGAGGGAGGCAGCGGTAACGGTGCGGGCTCCTGAATAAGGAGCAGCAGACAGGAAAAGATTCACCACATAACCCGGGTTCCAGTTTTTGGGACCCGTGTTTATTGTGCTGTCAGGAAGTCCTTCTTTCGCTTCAATACCTGCTCAGCCCGCCAGGGGTACACCTCGAAAATCTGGGGAGTGCGTGATGTGATCACCGTCAGCATGGGCGCATTCGGCGTGCGGTGAAAGCCAATCTGGATGCCGTCAACGTCAATCATGCCCACAATCGGCGGAATGGCTGTCAGTCCTGAGTCGTTAAATTCATCGCATTGCAGTGTAGCGAGTGAGGAGAGGAATCCGCGCACCACATAGTCCGATGCAGGCTCTCCGTCGACGCGCCACATGGTATCCTGCAGACTCAGCGTGAAGGTGGTATCGCCGTAGTGGAACCGGACTGTACGGATGGTTTCCTGTGCAAGAGAGAGGATAGCCTTGTCGCGCCAGTCGCGTGCCTGCCGGTTGAATGCGCCTGCGACCATGGCATTCGTGAGGTACACATCGGTGCTCCCTTCCCGCCGGACATACGTCTCGGTGTATGTCGGCCCCGGTTTACCGATGCGGAATGCGGCGCGTTCCGTCCCTTTGTCGTAGAGCCGGACGAGCGTCCCTGTGGAATCGACCTGAAACAATCCCTGTTTCTGCGGATTGGAGGAGACGAGGCTTGAAATCTTCAGCGACTTTCCTGTGCCGAGCGCGCTGTGGACGCTTTTGTTTTCTGCGGCCGCGCGGATGGGTGCCGTGAGCATCCATGCGCTGCCCTGCTTTTCGAGCGTGACGGCGCTGCCACGTGAGAGGATGTCGATGCGGTCAATAGCAGCGGAATCATAGGAGACAAGCATCTCCCCTTCGTCCGGCGACGCACTCTGTTCCCCGGGTTGCTGCAGGACCAGCACCGCGGCGAGAATGAGGAGGGCGAGAATCCCGATCAGAATCCATGTGCTGCGTCTCATTGTACCTCCATGGCTTTCTTGCGTGCCTTGCGCATCCGCCACCGAAGGACGCCGTAACCAAGGACGAGGAGAGGCGGTATCACCAGGTTTGCATACTTGACGATCTTTTTGGTGCCATCTTCAAGCTGCTCCAGCGGCGGCATGGACGCTTCCTTCGTCCGGATGGTGATGAGACCTGTGTCATCGATCAGATAATCCACCATGTTTGCCAAGAAGGCCATATTCTCCCGGCTTCCTCCCGAGAACTGATCACGGGCAAAATCCCCGTCTCCGACCAGTACGACGCGGGTCTTCGGACTGCCGGTGGCAAAGGTGGCCGGGGGAGGCGTGGAACCCGGCGTTGTGTCCATGGGAGCCGGCCGGCCTGCGTACAGACTCGTGAAGGTTCCTTCGACAACGGCGCCAAACGGGATTGCGCTTTCGGCGAACTCCTCCCGCGAATACTGCTGGAGCGGGTCGAACACAAACATCCCCGTCTGCCTGCCGCTCTGCTTCGACGACCGCATGAGTATTTCTGCGTGGAGTCCCTTCGTGCCGACTCCCACAGTGTCGATCGAACTGGCGAAGAAGAGGATCAGGTTGTGAAGATCCTTGACCATCATGTTCCCCTCGCTGAACGTATTGACGAGCGGCAGGTAGGGGAACGGGACCTGCGACTGGATGTTGTAGCCGTACTGCTGCTGGACCATGGTGACGCTTGCACACTGCAGGTCGCGGACGAGATCCGCATTGATCCGGAGTCCGTACTGCTGCAGCATGTCGTCCAGGTTCAGCTCCAGCGTTCTGCCGAATCGGTTCTGCAGGTTGGCCTCAACACGATTGAGGAGGAAGGCGACCTTGCCACCTCTCATCAGGTACTGATCGATCTGGAACTTGACCGGCTCGGGCACGGTCGACGCCGGCGCCATGACAAGCAACACGCCGATGTCCGTCGGGACGGGAGTTCCTCTGGCGACATCAACGGGAACGAGCTCGTACTGTTTCCGGAGGATTTCCTGGGCGCGGGAGAGCTCCTGCAGCGTCGGTGCACCCGAACCGGCGAGAAGGCCGATGCGCCGCTGTGTGCGGTTGGTGAGCCGGTTCACCGTGCTGCTGATCTCATATTCGAGCGTCGAAGTGTTCTGGATGACCGGCAAGACCTCTTTCCGGTCCTCGTACAGGAACACCATACCCATGTAGGCGCGCTTGACTTCAAACTTGTCCTCCTTCACCACCTGCACCTGCACGGGAGCAATGCCCTGTTGCTGGGCCTCCTGTTCCCCCTGCTCGCCGGTGGGATCGACGAACTCGAACTGGAAGTTCCCCTTGGAATACGCACGGTATTCATTCAACTGATCCAGCAGGACGCGCCGGTGATTATTGTACGGAGCCGGCAGGTCTTCTGTGAAGAATGCCTTCACCGTGACCTTGTCATCCAGCGACTGCATCAAGCGTTTGCTTGCATCGGCCAGGGTGAACTGGCTGTTCCGGGTCATGTCGATGCGGCCGAACCACCGCACAGACACGAAATTGAGCAGGATCAGAATCGCAGCGACAACACCAAGGCTGATCAGGGCTTGAGTCTTATGGGCTTTCTTTGTCATGGCATCATCACCACTTCCGACGTTCCAGGGAAACTGTTGCAAGGTAGAGCGAAAAGCCAAGCAACGACGCGAAATACAGAATATCCCGCGAGTCGATGACGCCGCGGGCGATGTTCGAGAAATGATAATCGATCGAGAGAAACTCCATTGTCGACGCGAACGCCTCAGGAACATACATGAGCACCTTGTCCATGAGGAACAGCGCAATGATCAGCAGGAAGCTGACAATGAACGCCACGATCTGGTTCTCGGTCAGACTGGATGCGAAGATCCCGATGGCGATGTAGACGGCCCCCATGAGCAGGAGGCCGATGTAACCGGTGATCACGGGGCCGGGGTCGAGGGATCCGAGCAGTCCCATGGTCAACGCATACAGCAGCGTCGGAAGGAGCGTCACCGCGAGCAGAGCCCATGCGGCCAGAAACTTGCCCAGGATGATTTCCACGTCGAGCACGGGCTTTGTCGTCAGCAGCTCCAGCGTGCCGGTCTTCTTCTCTTCGGCGATGAGGCGCATGGTGATGGCCGGTATAAAAAAGAGGAAGACCAGCGGAACCAGCTCGAAGAAGACCCGCATGGAGGCGACATTGAACAGGAACATGTTGCTCGTGAAGAACCAACCGATGATGCTCAGGAAAACGATGATGACCACATAGGCAACCGGGGAGTTGAAGTACGAACGGAACTCCCTCCGGAAGATGGGGCCGATGTTCTGCATTGTGACGCCGGGCATAGAGGTACCTGCAGTTAGGTAGTTGTCAATTTGTGGAAGACTTCTTCAAGGGTGGTCACCTTGCGGTGCATCTCCGTGAGGATCCAGGCGTTCCTGACCGCAAGATGGAACACGGCTTCACGGACGTCCACACCCTTGTCGGTATGGATTTCGAACCGGTTGACGTTTCCTTCGTGACTCAGGAGCGTCACGTTTGTCACGCCTGGCAATGCTCTGAGCGCCGGGGCGACGGTCTGGAGCGGATCGGCATGCTCTGCTGCCAGCTCGACGGTCAGGACCTCCGCGCCGTGGAACTCGTGCCGGAGTTTTTCCGGTGTACCATCAGCGACGATCTTCCCCTCGTTGATAATCAGGACGCGGTCGCATGTCGCCTGCACCTCGGAGAGGATGTGCGTGGAGAGGATGAGGGTCTTCGCCTGGCCGAGCTCCTTGATCAGGTTGCGAATCTCAACGATCTGGTTGGGATCCAGCCCGCTCGTGGGCTCGTCAAGTATCAGCACTTCCGGATCATGGATCATCGCCTGTGCAAGGCCGACGCGCTGCCGGAATCCTTTGGACATTTCGCCGATGTCCTTGTGGCGCACGGACTCGAGTCCGCAGACGTGCACCATTTCCCTGATCCTCTGGTGGACCGTGCCCTTCCGGAGCCCGTGGAGTTGTGCCGAGTACTCGAGGTAATCCAGCACATTCATCTCATAATACAGCGGGTTCATTTCAGGAAGGTACCCGATTTTTCTGCGGACGGCGAGCGACTGTTCGTCGATGCTCAGCCCATCCACCTCCACCGTGCCAGCCGTCGGAGGCATGTAGCAGGTGAGTATCTTCATCGTCGTGGTCTTTCCCGCACCGTTCGGTCCGAGGAATCCCAGGATTTCGCCGGTGTTGACATCAAACGAGATGTCGTCCACCGCTTTCTGCTCACCGTAGACCTTGGTGAGATTCCGTACTGA